>CAYTRV010000137.1:0-6398 GCA_964440285.1 uncultured Bifidobacteriaceae bacterium | reverse complement strand
GAGACGGTCCGCGGCGGGTTGTACGACGTCGGCAACACGGGCGACGGCACCGCCGCGCCGGTGTTCTCGGGCCTCAACGGGCTCGTCGCCGGGAAGACCGGAACGGCCGAGAACCCCCCGCGGGACGACCATTCCTGGTTCGTCGGCTACGGCCCGGCGAACGGTGATGCTCCCAAGTACGTCGTGGCGATCATCATCGAGAACGCCGGTCTCGGCACCGCCGCCGCCGCCCCGGCCGCGTGCAAGACGCTCGCGGCCGCCCTGCCCTATGACCCGAAGAACTGCGGCGCCGGCTCGTCGGAGGCGCTGGATTGACGACCTTCGCCCCCATCCGCCGCGGCGCCATCCCGGCGCGCCTGCGTCACGTCTTGTCGCGCCTCGACTGGGTGCTGGTGCTGGCGGTCGGCGCCATCACGGTCTTCGGGCTGCGCATGGTCGACATCGCGACCCGCGACGACATCGCGGGCGACGGCAACTTCTACTCGTTCCGGCAGCTCATCTTCATCTCGATCGGGGTGGGGGTGATGGCGGTCGCGATCTCCCTCGACCTCGAGCGATTCGGGCGGCGGGCGTGGACGTTGTGGGGTGCGCTCTGCGGTGCGGTCACCGTCGTGCTCGCCATCGGGAGCACCGCCCGCGGATCCACCCGGTGGATCGACTTCGGGGTGTTCCAGTTCCAGCCGTCGGAGATCGGCAAGGTCGCGCTTGTGATCATTCTCGCCGGGCTCATCACGGAGCGCCGGTCGGAGGTTGGGACCGCACGGTTCAGCCTCATCGCCGCCGGCGCGACCTTCGTGCCGGCCTTCATCGTGTTCCTCCAGCCCGACCTCGGCACCTCGCTGGTCTACATCGCGATCCTCGGCGGGATGCTGTTCTTCGCAGGGATCCCGTGGCAGCACTTCGCGATCGCCGGCAGCGTGCTCGCCAGCGTGGCCGCCCTGACCCTCTGGATCCTCCCGTCGGTCGGCGCGCCCATTCTCCGGGACTACCAGGTCGACCGGCTGACCGCATTCCTCGATTCGAGCCGAGACCCCAGCAGGACCGGGTACCAAGTGGAGCAGAGCCGCATCGCGGTCGGCTCCGGCGGGGCGCTCGGCAGGGGTGAGGACGGCGCCACCCAGGTCCGCAACGACCTGCTCCCCGAGCACCACACGGACTTCATCTTCGCATCCCAGGCCGAGATGTACGGGTTCGTCGGCGCGATCCTGCTGCTCTTGACGTTCGGGCTCGTCATCTGGCGAGCGCTCCGAATCATGACCCGAGCGGGCACCCAATTCGATCAACTCGTCGCCGGTGGCATCGCCGCGATGCTCGCGTTTGAAGTGTTCGTTAACATTGGGATGAACGTGACGATCATGCCCATCACCGGAATCCCCCTGCCGTTCATGAGCTACGGCGGAAGCCACACCCTCACGAACCTCATCGCCGTGGGTATCCTGCTGCGCATCCACCGCCGCCGCACAGTCGGGCCTTTTTCATAGTGGGCACCATCAGAGCGCTGACCAAGGGCGCGGGAGCGCTGCGCCCGTTCGTGAACGCCGTCCGCGGCGTCGACAAGGCCGCCAAGGACGGTGGGGCGATCGTTGTGCTCGACGGCGCCCCGGACGCCACCCGGCGCCTCCGGGAGATCCTGGGTGTCGGCGCCGACGAGCCGCTGCGCGACGGACGCGGCCTGCTGGTGCACGCCGCCGTCGCAGGACACGACCCGACGCTGGCCGCCGCGGTCATGGCCGGGTCGAAGCGCGAGGGAAGGCGGGTGCTCGCGTTCCTCATCGGAACGCCCGACGAGCGCGCCGAGCTCGAGCGCCTGATCCTCGACGCCCAGCCGCTCGAGCCGTCGAACGTCGCCCATGTCGCCACCCTCGATGACCCCGCACCCATCCTCGCGACCGTCGCGCGGGTCCTCGCCGACGACGCGGTCGCGGCGGCGTTGCGACACCCGGTCCTCCGTGAGACCGTTGCGGATACCCTCGTGGCAAGGGCGGCGCGGCAGGCCGGCGCCACGGGTGTGGTCGCGGTCATCCCCGGCGCGGATCTGCCGGCGATCACCCTCATCCAGGTCCGGCTCGTCGCGCAGCTCGCGGCCCTCCACGGCCGCCCGCTCGACGTGCGCCGGGGCCTCGAGATCGCGGGGGTCCTGGCGGGCGCGATCGGCTGGCGAGCGCTCGCCCGCCGGGCGGTGGCATCGGTCCCCGTGGCAGGGTTCGCGGTGCGCGGCGGGGTGGCCTACTCGGCGACCCGTGCGGTGGGTGAGGCCGCCCAGGCCTACTTCGCCAAGGCCGGTAACGGCGCGGACCAGCCCCTCGACGGGTTGCAGCAGGCCCTGAAAGGCGTGGTTTCGCGCCGGGGTCGCCGGTGACGACCCGCATCCTGGTTTCCGTCGACCGATTCGAAACCCGTGTTGCCATCACCGAAGGTGACCGGGTCAGCGAGTGCCACATCGAACGGCGAGGACGCCGATCGGTGGTCGGACACGTGTGGAAGGGGCGGGTCGAGAACGTCCTCGCCGGGATGGAGGCGGCGTTCGTCGACGTCGGCATCGAGAAGGCCGGCTTCCTACACGTCGACGAGATCGTCGCGATGGGGGTGCCGAAGAGCAAGCGGATGATCGCGAGCCTGCTCAAGAAGGGCGACGAGATCCTCGTCCAGGCGATCAAGGACCCGATGGGCACGAAGGGGTCGCGCCTGTCGATGCAGCTGTCGCTCGCCGGCCGCTTCCTCGTGTTCGTCCCGTACGGAGAAGGCGTCGGCGTCAGCAAGCGCCTCGACGACGAGGAACGCGACCGCCTGCGAAAGATCTGCAAAGCGCTCGACATCGCCGGAGGCGGGCTGATCGTCCGCACCCAGGCGGCCGGCGCCAGCGCCAGGGATCTCCAGCGCGACCTGCTCGCCCTGCAACGGCTGTGGCAGGCGCTGCTCGCCCGCGCAGAGCAGGTCAAGGCGCCGAGCCTGCTGTACAGCGAGGCCGACCGGTCGCTCAAAGTCATCCGCGACCTGTTCGGCGAGCACATCGACGAGGTGCTGGTCGACGACGAGGTGCAGTACCAGCGCATCCTCGACTTCCTTCGCCGCACCTCGCCCGATCTCGCCGAGCGCATCCACTACTACTCGGATCCCACGCCGCTCATGGAACGCTACGGCGTCGACCGGGCGCTGCGCTCGACGCTGGAGCGACGGGTCGACCTCAAGTCCGGCGGGCACCTCGTCATCGACGACACCGAGGCCATGACGGTCATCGACGTCAACAGCGGCCGGCACGTCGGCCGCGGCAAGACCACGCTCGAGGAGACGATCACCCAGACGAACCTCGAGGCAGCCGAGGAGGTCGTCCGCCAACTACGCCTGCGCGACATCGGCGGCATGATCATCATCGATTTCATCGACATGAACGACGCCCGCAACCGCAAAGCCGTCCGCCAGGCCCTCGAGGTCGCGCTCGAGCGCGATCGCGCAAAGGCGTACGTCGTGGACATCTCTCCGCTCGGCCTCGTCGAGATGACCCGTCAGAACATCAGCGACGGACCGCGGGAGATCATGACGGTCGAGTGTCCGACCTGCGACGGGGTGGGGGTCGTCCTCGGTCACGAGACCCACGCGGTCCACGCCGACCGGGAGATCCGCCGCCAGCTCGCCGGACGCAACGAGAAGGCCTTCGCGGTGAGCGTCAACCCCGCCATCGCGGAGCTCGTCGCGGGGGACGACGACGCCGGAATCGCCGACATCGAGGCCGAGACCGGCAAGCGCGTGCGGCTCGAACCGGACGGCTCGCTCGGCCTCCACGAGCTCAAAGTCGCGCCAATCTGACGCGAACGGCTCACGCAGTGGGAGCCCTTTGGCAACGCGTTCCTAGAGAAACCTCGAAGGCGTTGCGGGAAAGTCCGCGAAGATGACCCCGTCCCGCGCTCTGCGGGACTCCTGTATCGGCGGTCAGGTGCCGATACAGCTTCTGGAAAATGAGGGGATCACGTCTATCTCGCAGGGCGTACACGTACGTCCTGGTGTGCATCGCCGCCACCGTCGCGGCGACGATTGCGGCCATCATCGTGCAGCCGCGGATCGGCGACGTCTGGGCGCTGGTCGCGTTCACCGCGGGCGCCGCGCTCACGCAGCTGTTCCTGGTTCAGGCGTCCCCCCGCCTGGGCTACGACATCTCGCTGGCGTTCCTCTTCGCGGCGGTCATCGTCCTTCCGGGCCCGTCCGTGGTGCTCGTGGCGACCCTCATGTTCCTCCCGATCTGGTACCGGGAGAAGTACCCCTGGTACATGACGGTGTTCAACATGGCGAACTACGCGCTGCCGGCGCTCCTGGCCAAGGTCATCGTGGCGGCCGGTCCGCAAACACCCGGCGCGGTCTGGGCGGGATTCGTCGCGCTCGCGACGATTGCGTTCACGCTCGTGAACCATGCCGTCCTGTCGGGGATCCTGAAGCTCGCCCGGGGCGAGACGGTACGCCAGACCCGACTGTTCTCCGCCACCCATCTGTCGCTCGACAACTTCGTGCTGTGCTCCGGCTCGGCCATGGCGCTCGCCTGGGAGATCGCGCCCGTGACCAGCCTCTTCGCGATGCTTCCGCTCATCCTGATCGCCCGGGCGCTCCAGATCCCGAGGCTCGAGCAGGAGAGCTGGACCGACGGGAAGACCGGCCTCTACAACGCCCGGTTCTTCGCCGAACGTGGCGATGAGGTCGTGCGCCGCGGCCGCGGGCTGACGTCGCTGGCGATGATCGACCTCGACTTCCTGCGCGACGTCAACAACACCCACGGCCACCTCGCCGGCGACGCCGTGATCACCTCCATCGCCCAGGTCATCGGGGCGAGCGCCCGCGCCACCGACATGGCAGCCCGATTCGGCGGTGAGGAGTTCGCGCTCCTCATGCCGGCGACCCCGCTCGACGCCGCCGCCGTCGTGGCCGAACGCGTCCGTGCCGCAGTCGAGGCACTGACGATCGACGTCGAGGGCCTCGAGCTGCACGCGACCGTCAGCGTCGGCGTCGCCGGCGGCGCTGAGAACCTCGAGGACCTGATCCGCCGGGCCGACAACGCGCTCTACCGGGCGAAGGGACGCGGCCGGAACGTCGTCGTCGTGGACCACAGTGACGATGACGACGTCGTCGACCGCCGCTCCCGGGCCGGCGAGGGCAGCGCCTCCAGAGTTCGCTGATCCGCGCTGCCGAATCTCCGCGGATCGGGTACAATCCCGGACCGCGCCGCGCCCGTGGCGCCGCGAGCCACCCAGGAGCACTTGAATGCCCGAGTACGCAGTGATCGCCGTCGGGGGAAAGCAGTACCGCGTCCGCGCGGGGGACGAGCTCCTCGTCGATCGTCTGGCGGTCGAGCCGGGTGAGACGTTCACGCCGCCGGTGGTCGCGGTCGGAGACGCCGATGGGATCAGCGACGGCGGGTCCGTCACGGCGCGAGTGGAGGAGCACCTCCTCGGCAAGAAGATCGTCGTCTTCACGTACCGGGCCAAGAAGGATTCCAAGAAGAAGCGCGGGCATCGTTCGCGCCTGTCCCGCATCCAAATCGAATCCATCGGAGCTTAAGTGCTCCGTTCCAGGAGTCTCGTCGCGATCCGGCGGCTGCAAATTGCCGCCAGATTTTCATCGCCCTTGTCGGGTCAACACGTATGGCAGCAGCGTCCTCGGTCGGGCCCATATTCCCGATATGGACCCTCCCTGCGTCCTCGTCTGCCGGCATTTTCGCTCGCCGGATCATCAACGAACTCCTAGAACGGAGCACTTGGCATGGCCCACAAGAAAGGCGGCGGCTCCAGCCGCAACGGACGTGACTCCGCCGCGCAGCGGCTCGGCGTCAAGGTGTTCGCCGGGCAGGTGGTTCCCGCCGGCTCGATCATCGTCCGCCAGCGCGGCACCCGGTTCCACCCAGGCGGCGGCACGGGCATCGGCAAGGACCACACGATCTTCGCGACGGTCAGCGGCCGCGTCGAGTTCACCACCGGCCGCAAGGGCCGGCGGATCTTCGTGCACCCGGAGGGTGCAGGCGGGGAATAGGACCCCGAGCCGGTGAGCTTCACCGATCGGGTCCAAATCCATGTCGCGGCGGGCCACGGCGGCGGCGGCTGCGTGTCGTTTCGACGTGAGGCGCGCACTCCGCGCGGCGGTCCAGACGGCGGCAACGGCGGCCGCGGCGGGTCGGTGTTCATCGTCGCCGACCCGACCGTCGAGGACCTCTCCCGGTTCCGCCACCATGTCCACCACAAGGCACGGGCGGGCCAGCCCGGCGAGGGCCGTCGCCGCCACGGCAAGGCGGGCGCGGACGCGGTCCTGCCCGTCCCGGTGGGCACTCGCGTGATCCGCGACGGCCATTGCCGGACCGTGCCGAGGGCGAAGCACGCGGACAACCCGCCGCTCGAGGACTGGATCAAGGGCACCCGCGGCGA
>CAYTRV010000136.1:0-6412 GCA_964440285.1 uncultured Bifidobacteriaceae bacterium | reverse complement strand
CGGCCCGGCGCCGCTTCGGCGAGGCCGCCGAGGCGGCGCGGGCGCGGGGCGATGCCACGAGCCGGGGCAATGCGCTTCAGGGTCTGGGCATGAGCGCGCTCCGGGACGGAGACCGCCCCGCCGCGCGGGTCGCGCTCGAGGAGGCGGTCGACCTCCTGCGCGCGGCCGGCGACACCTTCGGCCTGGCCAACGCGCTCTACGACCACGGCCGGGTCCTCGTGGCCGACGGCGAGCGCGACCGCCGCCGCGCCGCGCTGCTCGAGGCCCTGCACCGCCACGCGGCGGCCGGCGACATGTCCGGGGTCGTGTACATGCTCGACGCGCTCTCGGAACTGGCGGTGGAGGAGGGTCGCCCCGAGCGGGCGGTGCGGCTGGCCGCGGCGGCGGACGCCATGCGCGGGTCGCTGGGGGCCCGGGCCCCGTCGTCGATCGTCGGCGAGTGGGACGTCCGAGCGGCGGTACGGGGCGATCTCCGCGAGGATGCGGTGGCGGCCGCCTGGGCCGAGGGCCGCGCCATGGGGCTGGAGCGGGTACTGACCTACGTTGAGGGAGGGGATGATGGCTGACGAGAACCGGCAGGCCGTGGAGCGGCTCATCGACGGACTCAACCGGCGTGACCTGTCGGTGATGGACGAGGTGTTCCACGACGACGCGATCATGGAATGGCCGCAGTCGCGGGAGCGGATCCGGGGCGCCGAGGCCCGGCGGGGGGTGTACGGGCGCTTCGAGACCCTGCCGACGATCACGCCGCGCCGCCTGCTGGTGGAGGGAGACGTCTGCGTCGCGGAGGCCAGGCTCGACTACGACGGGACGCTTTACGACTGCGTGTTCATCTTCGAGATGCGCGACGGGCGCATCGCCAAGGAGACGGGCTACTGGGCGCAGCCCTTCGAGGCGCCGGAGTGGCGGGCGGACCTGGTGGAGCGGATGTAGGCCTCAGCTCGCGGTCCCCTCGCGCTCCCGGTCGAGGTGCTGGTGCACCTGCGCGACCACCACCGCGCCGTCGCCGACGGCCGAGGCCACGCGCTTGACGGAGCCATGGCGGACGTCCCCAACCGCGAAGCAGCCGGGCAGGCTGCTCTCGAGCGGCGCGGGGGGCCGTGTGAGCGGCCAGCGCAGGCCGGCCTCGCTGCCCGCGAGATCGGCGCCCGTGAGCACGAACCCCCAACAGTCGCGCGCCACCGAATCCGGCAGCCAGCCGGTGTGCGGCTGCGCTCCCACGAGCACGAAGAGCGCGGCTGCCTCGGCCGTCCGGCGCGCCCCGCTCCCTCGGTCAGCCAGCACCAACTGCTCGAGCCGGCCCTCGCCGCCGCCGCCCACGACCTCGGTCGCGAACGCGACGTCGATGTTGGGGGCTGCGTCGATCTCGTCGATCAGGTAGCGCGACATGCTCTGGGCCAGGGAGTCGCCGCGCACGAGGATCGTGACCTGCAGCGCGTGCCGGGAGAGGTGCATCGCCGCCTGGCCGGCCGAGTTTCCCCCGCCCACCACGTAGACTCGCTCTCCGGCCAGCGCTGGCGCCTCGGCGACCGAGGCGCCGTAGAACACCCCGGCGCCGCTCAGCGCCTCGAGCTCCGGGATGCCGAGCCGCCGGTAGGCAACGCCGGTGGCCACGACGACCGCGCGGGCGGTGACCTCGTCGTCGCCTGAGAGCGAGACCAGAAGTCCGCCTTCCGCCGCCCGCAACGAGGCGACCTCGCGCATCATCAGGAAGTCCACCCCGAAGACCCAGGCCTGCTGGTAGGCCCGCATGGTGAGCTCGGCCCCGCTCACGCCCCGGGCAAAGCCCAGGTAGTTGCGGATCAGCGAGCTGCTCCCGGCCTGCCCTCCGATGGTCTCTCGCTCGACGACCAGCGTCCGGAGCCCCTCCGAGCCGGCGTAGACCGCCGCGGCCAGGCCGGCCGGGCCGGCGCCCACGATCACGAGGTCGAAATCGTTGCGGGCCAGCCGGGTGGGTAGGCCGCACGCCTCGGCCACCTGCTCGTTGGTGGGGTCGCCGACGGCGCGGCCGTCGAGGCCGACGATCACCGGGGACCCGGTACCCGGGGGCAGGCTGTTCACGATGGCCCGTCCCTCGCCGGTGTCGGCGAGATGGAACGCGTGCGGGATGCCGTTGCGCGCGAGCAGGCTTCTCACCTCGCTGGTGCGCGACGAGTGGCGCTGCCCCACCACCGTGATCGGTCCGCCACCGGAGGGTCGGCCCCGCGACCATTCGTGGACGAGCTCGGCCACGGTGCGGTGGAAGAGCTCGTCCGGCGAGCGCCACGGCTTCAGCACGTAGTAGTCGATGCGCCCGAGCGCCATCGCGCGCAGCACCGCGTCGGCCGTGGAGCGGTCGGCCCAGTCGCCCCACCGGATCAGGAGCCCGCGCTTCGCCTCGGGGTGCACGTCGCCCACGTGGGCAAGGAGGTCGGTGCCGCTGACCCCCGGCAGCCACTGGTCGGCGAGCACGACCGCGACCTCGGCGTGCTCGGCCCGCAGGTCCTCGAGGATGGCCACGGCAGCCTCACCTGAGCCGGCGCAGAGGATCCGGTAGTCGGCTCCGAAGCGACGCGTGAGCTCGTCGGCGATCCGGGCGAGGGCCTCCGGCTCGTCGTCGACGGCGAGAATGACCGGTTGAGGCGAGAGGCTTTCGTCGGCTTTTGCCACGCTCGTGCCGCACGCTACGCGACGTCACGCCGCGACGCGGCGCTGACAGCGGAGCGTGCCCGTGGCCACCGCCCACGGTCGGCTGTCCGCCGAGGAGGGCGAACCATCCCGCCTCGACACGGAGGAGCACCGTCTAGAGAACGCCCGTGAGGTTGCCACCCGGCTGGCAAACCAAACGTGGGCTCGATGAACAGACACGCGCACGCCCCCCGCGAACGCTCCGGGTGGAGGAGCCGGCTCATCGCCTACGGCGCATCAGCTCAACCAGAGCACAGGGCTGACCTTTGCTGGATGAGAGTCGGGGGCGGCCGGTCCAGCACGGTGACCTGCACTCGCGCTGCGCCCTTCCCCACCCACTCCCGGGCGAGGCACGACAGGGCCAACTCGCGGTTAGGGTCTAGCTAGTCAGGGGCGGGTACCGGCTCGACGTCCTCGTTCCGTTGGGTAAAGTCTCGGACCACCCCGCCATCGAGGAGGCGGCCGCGATCGGCGTCAAGACCGGCGAGGGCGTCTCCTCGGAGGACAAGATCATGGTCGTCTGCATCCCCGAAGGACCCGCCCCGGATCCGGTCGAGCTGACCCATTGGCTCGCCGAGCGGATCCCGTACTGCATGGTGCCGCGCTACATCCTCTTCGTCGACAGCCTCCCCAAGACCCCCACCGAGCGGGTCCAGAAGGTCAAGCTGCGCGAGGAGGGCATCACAGCCGACACCTTCGACGGTGAGGCCACCGGCATCGCCGTGCGGAGATGACGCGGTGAGGCTGGAGCCCCTCTATCGCGCGACCTTCCGCTACCCGGACGGCGGCCACGGGACGACGCTCGAGGGCGAGGCCGGCAGCGAGGGGCACTACTTCTTCGTGGCCGAGGGCGCGGTCGAGGGCCGCGTCCGCGGCGTTCTCCACGGTGCCAACCACCCCCGCTCGCGGGTGGACCGCACGGCCCTGCCGAGCATCCAGGGGGCGATCGAGACCGACGACGGCGCCACGATCATCTTCGACTGGCGCGGATTCGCCCGCTCCTATCCGAAGGAGCGCCGTCAGATCCTGGTGTCGGCGACCCACGTCAGCGGTGACGAGCGCTACGCCTGGCTCAACGACGCCGTCTGCGTCGGCGCCGGCGAGATACGGCCGCGCGACGCCTCCGGCGGCCCCCGAGCCGTGGTCGGAGGGGAGATCGACTTCGTGATCGAGTTCGCGGAGGTAATCTGGGAGCCAATCACCGAGTAGCCGGGGAGGACGATGTGTTCGCACTGCTCGCCACCTACACCAAGCCCGCCGAGGAGGTCGACCGCCTTCTGGATGGACACAGGGCCTGGATCCTCCGCCACACGGAAGCCGGCAGGATCCTGCTCACCGCCCGCCAGATTCCGCTGACGGGGGGGCTGATACTTGCTCGCGCGGGCAGCGTCGACGAGGTCTGGGAGATGATCCGCGAGGATCCCTTCCACGCCTCGGGCGCCGCCGAGTACGACGTGCGCGAGTTCGCCCCGGTGCGAGCAGCGCCCGGACTCGAGGGGCTCTTGGAGCAGTAGGGCGACGCGGACGCCCCTCAGGACGCCTCGCCCGCGAAGCCCTCCAAGCGGGGACGTCGGGCAGCAGAGAGCGTCGCTTGCGCTGGTGGCGCTACATGCGCTCGAGGATCTGGTCGAGCATCCGGATCGCGGCGACGATGCTCGCGCCCTTGTTGAGCATCACACACTCGGCCCGCACGGCAGACGCCGCGTCGGTGATCTCCGGTCGAGATCTGGGCTGTCGGCGCGTTGGCGGGACTCAGCGCTGGAGAGCACGTCGGTTTGACGGGTGGCCCTGGCCAGGCCACGCGGACCTCTAAGCCTGCATGTTGGTCCGTCGACGCCGACCAGCCAGCCTTCACGGGGACGCTGGCCGGCGTCGCACCACGCCCCTACGACATGCTGTTGGAATCCACGTATCACACGTCTCCGTCGAACCCGGGTCAGCTCACTGAGCGGTACCCCGGCAGTTCAGTGATCCCTCTTGTGAGGCGGGATCACGCACCACCGGGGGCAATACCCCCAACGGGATTCGAACCCGTGCCGCCGCCTTGAAAGGGCGGTGTCCTAGGCCGCTAGACGATGGGGGCCCGGGCGCCGGGGCGCCGCCGGGGATGATAGACGCCACGGTCCACGGCTCGACCGTGGCCCCGATGGGGCGGAATCCGTCCCGCCAGCTACCATGCCCCGCCGTGACTACCCGAGAAGACCTGCGCAATGTCGCGATCGTCGCCCACGTCGACCACGGCAAGACAACCCTCGTCGACGCGATGCTCTGGCAGTCGGGCGCGTTTCGCGCGAACGAGCAGGTCAACGAGCGTGTCATGGACTCCATGGACCTCGAACGCGAGAAGGGCATCACGATCCTCGCGAAGAACACCGCCGTCCGCCACGGCGGGATCAAGATCAACATCGTCGACACCCCTGGCCACGCCGACTTCGGCGGCGAGGTCGAGCGCGGCCTGCACATGGTCGACGGGGTGCTGCTCCTGGTCGACGCCAGCGAGGGCCCCCTCCCGCAGACGCGGTTCGTGCTGCGCAAGGCGCTGGAGGCGCGGCTGCCGGTGGTGCTCGTCGTCAACAAGGTCGACCGGCCGGACGCGCGCATCAGCGATGTCGTCGACGAGGTGTACGAGCTCTTCCTCGACCTCGACGCCGACGAGTCCCAGATCGAGTTCCCGATCGTCTACTGCAACGCAAGGGCTGGCCGCGCGTCGCTCACCCCCGACGACCAGGGCGCCGACCTGGAGCCGCTGTTCGCCACGCTCGCCGAATACATCCCGGCGCCCACCTACACCGAGGGCGCGCCGCTGCAGGCCCTGGTGACGAACCTCGCCGCGTCGAAGTACGTCGGGCGCCTCGCGATCTGCCGCGTGCACGAGGGAACCATCGCCCGCGGCCAGACCGTCGCTTGGTGCCGGCGTGACGGCAGCATCGATCGGGTCAGGGTGAGCGAGCTCTACGTCACCGAGGAACTCGAACGGGTGCAGGTCGATGAGGCCGGGCCCGGGGAGATCATCGAGGTCGCCGGGCTACCCGACGTCACCATCGGCGAGACCCTCGCCGACTCCGAGACGCCGCTGCCGCTCCCGGTCATCGCCGTCGACGAGCCCAGCCTCTCGATCACCATCGGCATCAACACCTCGCCGCTGGCCGGCCGCGACGGCACCAAGCTCACCGCCCGCAACGTGCAGGAGCGCCTCGACCAGGAGCTCGTCGGCAACGTCGCGCTGCGCGTTCTGCCGACCGTCCGTCCCGACACCTGGGAGGTCCAGGGCCGCGGCGAGCTGCAGCTCGCGATCCTCGTCGAGACGATGCGCCGCGAGGGCTTCGAGCTGACCGTCGGCAAGCCCCAGGTGCTGACCCGGGACATCGACGGGACGATCCACGAGCCGGTCGAGCTGGTCTCGATCGACGTGCCCGAGGACCTCCTCGGCGTCGTCACGCAGCTCCTCGCGCTTCGCAAGGGGCAGCTCGAGGAGATCGTAAACCACGGCACCGGGTGGGTGCGGATGGAGTACCTGATCCCGGCGCGGGGGCTCGTCGGGTTCCGCACCGAGTTTCTCACCGAGACCCGCGGCACGGGCCTGCTGCACCACGTGTTCGACCGGTGGGCGCCGTGGTTCGGCGAGATCCGCACCCGGCCGCGCGGCAGCCTGGTGGCCGACCGCACCGGTGTCACCACCACGTTCGCGCTCTTCAGCCTGCAGGAGCGAGGCAAGCTGATGATCGGCCACGGCGATGAAGTCTAC
>CAYTRV010000135.1:0-6436 GCA_964440285.1 uncultured Bifidobacteriaceae bacterium | reverse complement strand
GAGGCCGCGCCCGGCGCCGACCAGCTCGCCGACGACCAGCGTGCCCGGCCGCGGGCCGCCCTGACGGCTCAGCGGGTCCCCACCTCGTCGACGGCCCGGCGAATCGCCTCGTCGACGGGTGTCTGCGGGTCGTCCACCACGGACACGTCCGGCGGGAGCCCTTTGGCGCCGAGGTCGAAGCCGTGGGGCGTGAGGTACGAGGCGACGGTGAACTTGAGTGCCCCGCCGTTGGCGAGCGGACGCGTGGACTGGATGAGCGCCTTGCCGAACGTCCGGGTGCCGACGAGTCGGGCGCGGTCGTCGTCGCGAAGCGCCCCCGCCACGATCTCGCTGGCGCTGGCCGAGTTGCGGTCAACGAGCACCACCAGCGGGATCTTCGGTTCGATCGCGCCGCCGCGCGCCTTGAGCGTGTCCTTCGGGCCGCCCCGCCCCTTGGTGGTGGCGATCGGCGCTTCCTTCGGGAGGAACACGCTCGCCACGCCGACCGCCTCGTCGACCAGGCCGCCCCCGTCGCCGCGCAGGTCGAACACGAGGCCGTCGACCCCGCTGTCGACGAGGCGGCGCACGGCGCCCGCGAACGACTTCGCCGACCCCTCCGTGAACTGGTCGAGCCGGACGTACCCGACGCGCCGCTTTCCCGCAGTCTCGACGCGGGACTCGACGACGGGGCGGCGGATCTCGGCGCGCTTCATCGCGTAGTCGCGCGCAGGCACGTCGGCCCGGCCGATCCGCAGCGTCACCCTGGTGCCCTCCTGCCCCTTGACGGTCTGCATCGCCGCGAAGCCGTCGGACCGGGTCACCTTCTTGCCTCCCACGGCGGTGACGCGGTCGGCGGCACGGATGCCTGCCTTCGCCGCCGGGCCGTCGGGGAACACGCGAAGGATCAGCGCCTGGTCGCCCCGGGGATGCCATTCGATGCCGACACCGACGTACTTGCCCGCGCGGTCATCCTTGAACTGCTTGTAGTGGTCGGGATCGAGGTACTCGGTGTAGGGATCGCCGAGCTCCGCAACGAGCTTCGTGACCGACAGGTTCTCGACCCGCTTGACGACCTCCGGTGCGAGGGGCTTGTAGTAGCTGTCCTTCAGGATCGCGAGGACCTGCGTCGCGATGGCGATGCGGTCCTCGTCGACGAGCCGGTCGCGAAGGCCGCTCGGCAGCCGGTCCAGCCCCGTCTGGCGGGGATGACCGCCCACCCACACCCCCACCACGAAGATGAGGACGACGAGCAGCACCGTGAGGACCACGCTCGCGAACCGAAGCGGCATCCCCTTCCTGTTTCGCGAGTCGTCCACCGGCCTGTCCGATGATAGGTCAGGCCCGGTGAAACGCGCCTGGGGTGGCTTAGACCTTCAGGAAGCGCCGCAGCGTGATGCCGCTGCCGAGCGCGCCGAGCACTGCGCCGGAGAGCACGAGGATGAGCGCGAGGGGCGGCAGGCCGATCGTGGAGTCGGTCTGCTGCTGCAGGGGGCTGTCGCTGAGATCCAGGAGGCGATCCACGATGGTGATCTTCGCGAGCAGGATCAGCAGGACCGCGGCGATCGCCCCGATCAGCCCGAAGATCAGACCCTCGATCATGAACGGCCATCGGATGAACCAGTTCGTGGCGCCGACGAGGCGCATCACCTCCACCTCTCGTCGCCGGGCGAAGATCGACAGCCGGATGGTGTTGCCGATCAACAGGATCGCGGCGACCACGAGGATCAGCATCAACCCGAACGCGCCCCATCGCAGGACCCGCGCCGCCGACAGGAACTTGCTCGTGGTCTCCTGGTCGACGCTGAACCCGTTCGGCGACTGCTTATCCTTCAGCCAGTACGCCTGATCCTTGAGGTCGTCGACGATCCGCTGCTGGTTCTCCGGGTCGTCCGGTTTGATCACGATCGTGGCCGGGAACGGATTCTCGGTGAGGAGGTCGAGCACGCTGCCGAGCCGCTCCCGTTCACGCCGGAGCACCTCGTCGGCCGAGAGGAACTCGGTGCTCTTGACGTTCGGGTGGGCCTGCACCGCCTTGAGCGCGGCGTCCAGCTCGACATCGGTCGCACCGGTCTTGACGAACGCGCGGAGGTCGAGCTTCTCCTTCTGGGCGTCGATCTGGGACTGGCTCCACGAGAAGACCGCGAGGAAGATGCCCAGCGTCGCGATGGCGATCAGCACCGTTGCGGTCGCTGCGAACGAGATCGCCGCGTTCGCGCGGATCGACCTGATCGCCTCGAGCGAGAAGAACCGGACGCGGCCCCCCATCAACGCGCCCTCACTTACTGGTCCCCGACCTGGTAGGCGCCGCGGCGCTGGTCGCGCACGAGCTTGCCGCTTGCGAGCTCGATCACCCGCATCTGCATCTTGTCGACGAGGTCACGGTCGTGGGTCGCCATCACGACCGTCGTTCCAGTGCGGTTGATCCGGTAGAGCAACTGCATGATGCCGATCGAGGTCTCGGGGTCGAGATTCCCGGTCGGCTCGTCCGCGATCAGGAGCGCCGGATGGTTCACGAACGCGCGTGCGATCGAAACGCGTTGCTGCTCGCCACCGGAGAGCTCGTTGGGGAGGCGGCTCGCCTTCTCGGCGAGTCCGACCAGCGCGAGCATCTCCGGCACCTTGCGGCGGATCGAGCGCGGCGAGTCGCCGGTTACTTCGAGCGCGTACGCCACGTTCTCGGCGACCGTCCGGCGGGGGAGCAGCTTGTAGTCCTGGAAGACGCAGCCGATCTCGCGACGCAGGTACGGGACCTTGTGCTTGTGCAGCTTGCCGAGGTCGCGCGCGCCGACCATGAGACGCCCCTCGGTGACGTCGAGCTCCTTGATGAGCAGGCGGATGAACGTCGACTTTCCCGATCCGCTCGCGCCGACGAGGAACACGAACTCGCCAGAGTCGATCGACAACGAGACGTCGTCGAGGGCGAGTACCTCGCCCGGGTACTTCTTGGTCACATGATCGAAGACCACCATCGGCCCGTCGCCGGGACGCAGCACCGAGCGGCTCCGCCTGCGTCGCCCGCCGGCTGCGGGCACGAGGTCCGCTGCCGGTTGCAGGGCGTCGTTCCAGAGGTCGTCGGCGGTGGGCTCGGCGACCGGGGCGCCGTTCCCGACGGACGGTTCGATCCCGTCGGCCTTCGCGGTCTCCGGAACCTCGCCGTTCTCATTTTCGCTGCTCGTGGCGATATTTTTCTGCGGGTTCGGGTTCAATGAGTCAGCCAGGGTATCCATGGTCTCTCGATCGTGTCAACCGAGCCGGTGCGTCCCGGCGGCCGTCCTCATTGTGTTCGGACTGACCGGCGGGACACCTGCCCTGACCATCAGGACGCGGCGGAACGCCCCTTCGCGCGCCGTTCGAGCTCCGACCGGATGAACCCGTCGATGTCCCCGTCGAGGACCGCCTGCGCATTCCCCACCTCGTAGCCGGTACGAAGGTCCTTGACCATCGTGTACGGGTGGACGACGTAGGAGCGGATCTGGCTGCCGAACCCGATCGTCTGAGAATCCCCGCGGAGCCTCGCCGCTTCCGCCTCGCGCCGCTGCAGCTCCATCTGGACCATTCGTGAGCGCAGCATCGCCATCGCGGTCGCGCGGTTCTGCAGCTGCGAGCGCTCGTTCTGGCACTGGACCACGATCTTGGTGGGCAGGTGCGTGATGCGCACCGCCGACTCCGTCTTGTTGACGTGCTGTCCGCCCGCGCCGCTGGCCCGGTACGTGTCGATCTTGAGGTCCTTCTCGTCGATGTCGACGTCGACGGAATCGTCGACGAGCGGTGCAACCTCGACGGCGGCGAACGACGTCTGGCGCCGATGCGCCGAGTCGAAGGGCGAGAGGCGAACCAGCCGGTGTACCCCCTGCTCCGCCGACAGGAGGCCATAGGCGTTGCGGCCCTCCACCGTGAACGTGGCGCTCTTGATGCCGGCCTCCCCGCCCTCCTGGGCCTCTTTGAGGTCGGTCTTCAGCCGGCGATGGCCGGCCCATCGCGTGTACATCCGAACGAGCATCTCCGCCCAGTCCTGGGCGTCGGTGCCGCCCTCGCCGGCGTTGATCGTCACGACTGCGCTCCCGGCGTCATGCTCCCCACTGAAGAGCCGCTCCTCTTCGAGCCCGGCGAGGTGGGCGTCGGCGCGGGCGAGCGTCTCGTCCAGCTCGTCGAGAAACTCGGGGGCTTCGTCGCCGGCCATCTCGAGCAGCTCACCGGCATCGGCGAGCTCGCGCGTCAGGTCACGGAAGTCGGCGAGGCGCTGGGCCGCCGCGGCGTGCGAGGCCGACGTCTTCGCGGCCGTCTTCTGGTCGTCCCAGAACCCGGGCGTCTGCATCGCCTGCTCCAGGTCGCGGATCTGTCCCTCGAGCGCGTCCGGGTCCAGATAGTCGCCGAGCAACTCGGTGCGCTCCCGCAAGGATGCAAGTCTCGGGACGAGCTCCTCGACGCTCGCTTGGCCCTCTGTCGGCAACTCGTGACCCGCTAGGCCCCGTGGCACTTCTTGTACTTCAACCCCGAGCCGCACGGGCACGGTTCGTTGCGGCCGACGCGGTCCCACTCGTCGGCGACGCGCTGCTCGACCTTCGGCGCCGGGTCGCCCCCGTTGGGCTCGGCGGCGTAGATCGCGCCGCCCTCGTCGACGGTCTCGTCGAACCCCTGGATCGGATCCTCGGCATAGGTGTAGTTGACCCGCTCCGGCTGGTGGGACTCGATCTCCGGCGCCCGCTCCACCTCCAGGTGGAACATGTAGCGGACAAACTCGCTCTTCACCGAGTCCATCATCTCCTCGAACATGTCATGCCCTTCGAGGCGGTACTCGGACAGCGGGTCCTTCTGACCCAGCGCGCGCAGGTGGATGCCCTCGCGCAGGTAGTCCATGTTGTAGAGGTGCTCGCGCCAGTGCTGGTCGACGGAGTTGAGCAGCACGTACCGCTCGAGATCGCGGATCAACGGCGCCCCGGTCTCCTCATTGATCCCGAGATCCTGCTCGCGCCGCTCGTACGCTTCCATCGCGTCGTCCTCGAGGCGGTCGAGGAGTTCGTCCGTCGCCAGGGACGCACGGTCGACGTCCTCCGGCCCGAACGAGACCGGGTAGTACGTCGCGACCTGCGCGAACAGCGCGTCGAGGTCCCACTCGCCGGGGGGTGCGGCGCCGTCGTCGTAGCTGTCGACGACCTGCACGAGCGTCTCCGCGATCCACGTCTTCGCCTGGTCGGAGACGTCCTCGCCTTCGAGCACCTGCCGGCGCTCCCGGTAGACGACCTCGCGCTGCTGGTTCAGCACGTCGTCGTACTCGAGAACCCGCTTGCGGATGCCGAAGTTCTGCTCCTCGACCTTCTTCTGGGCGCCCTCGACGGTCTTGCTCAGGATCCCAGCCTCGATGGGCACGTCCTCGGCCGGTCCGAGCCGGTCGAGCACGCGGTACATCCGGTCGCCGGAGAAGATCCGGATGAGGTCGTCCTCGGCGGAGAGGTAGAACCGGGAGCAGCCCGGGTCGCCCTGCCGGCCGGAACGGCCGCGCAGCTGGTTGTCGATCCGCCGGCTCTCGTGGCGCTCGGTGCCGAGCACGTACAGGCCGCCGAGGTCGTAGATCCCGTCGCCGAGCTTGATGTCGACGCCGCGGCCGGCCATGTTCGTCGCGATGGTGACGGCGCCGCGCTGACCGGCGTCCTTGATGATCTCGGCCTCGCGGTCGTGCTGCTTGGCGTTCAGCACCTCGTGCGGGATGCCGCGCTGGGTGAGCTTGTTGGAGAGCATCTCCGAGACCTCGACCGAGACCGTCCCGACGAGCACCGGCTGCCCGCGCTCATGGGTCTCCGCAATGTCGTCGACGACGGCGTTCCATTTCGCGTCGCGGGTCTTGAAGATGAGGTCGTTCTGGTCGTCGCGGACCATCGGGCGGTGCGTCGGGATCGACACGACCTCGATCTTGTAGATCTTGTCGAACTCGGTCGCCTCGGTCGACGCGGTGCCGGTCATGCCGCTGAGCTTCTCGTACATGCGGAAGTAGTTCTGCAGCGTGATCGTGGCGAGCGTCTGGTTCTCCTCGCGGATCGCGACGCCCTCCTTCGCCTCGATCGCCTGGTGGAGCCCCTCCGAGTAGCGGCGACCCTCGAGGACGCGGCCGGTGAACTCGTCGACGATGAGGACCTCGCCGTCGCGGAGGATGTACTCGTCGTCGCGGTGGTAGAGGGCGTGCGCGCGGAGCGCCTGGACGAGGTGGTTGACGAGCCCGGCGTTGCTGTCGAGGTAGAGGTTCTCGATGCCGAGCGCCTTCTCGACCTTGTCGACGCCGCTCTCGGTGGGTGAGACGGTGCGCTGCTTCTCGTCGATCTCGAAGTCCTCACCCTTCTTGAGGGTGGGGATGACCCGGGCGAAGCGGTAGTAGGTGTCGGCCGCCGCCTCAGGGATGCCGGAGATGATCAGCGGGGTGCGGGCCTCGTCGATGAGGATCGAGTCGACCTCGTCGACGATCGCG
>CAYTRV010000134.1:0-6483 GCA_964440285.1 uncultured Bifidobacteriaceae bacterium | reverse complement strand
ACGCCGGTTTCCCGCCTGCCGGCCGCGCACCGGGCGCGTGCGTTTGCGGGCGCGATAACGTCGTAGTCGAGCGAGACGTCGTCGAGGGCGGCGAAGTCACCGTATCGCTTCGAGACCGATTCGACTGAGATCACTCTGCGGCCTTCCTCCGGTGGACGAGGGTCATCGCAAGCAGCGTCGCGAGCGCGATCACCGCCAAGAGGGCAGACGCAGCGTACGCGCCCGCGAGGTCGAAGTTCTGGAAGCGCTTCTCCACCAGCAGGGTCAGGGTCTCTGTCTCGCCGGAGATCTTGCCGGAGACGATGGTGACGGCGCCGAACGCACCGACTGCGCGCGCGGTGGACAGGACGACGCCGTACGCCAGCCCCCACCGGATCGACGGCAGCGCGACCCGCCAGAACGTCTGCCAGCCGGACGCACCGAGGGTGGAGGCCGCCTGCTCCTGATCGTCGCCGACCTCGCGCAGCACCGGCGCGACCTCGCGAACGACGAACGGCAGGCAGACGAAGCCGGCGCTGGCCGGGTTGGGAGATCCCGGTCGGCGCGACGCGGCTCAACCGTGGGGCGGATGCAGACCCGCGCCGCGGGGGCTACTCAGTCGCGGTCGCGGTCCCCGTCATCGTCATCGTCATCCTCGTCCTCATCCTCGTCGGGGTGCGTGGCGAGGTTGTCCTGGGCCGACTGGATGAGGCCGTACGCCTCGTCCAGGCTGGCGGCGCCGAGGAGCAGCCGGCTCAGGCTGCGGGCGTCGCGGGCGGCGAGGTGGTCGACCGCGCCCTCCTCCACCCAGAACGGCGCCGACTCGAGGTCCTGGCGCAGGAGCTCGACGGCCTGGTGCCCGCAGTCGAGGGTGTAGGTCGCGATCGCGTAGCGGCTGTGGGACGGCGTGCTCTCGGCCACCCACGGCACGAGGGGGCCGCTGCGGATGCCGCCGGGCTCGATGACCTCCGCGGCCAGCTCGATGTCGCGCCACGAGAGGTCGACCGGAACCCGAAGCTCGAAGAGCAACGCCTCGGCGTCGTCGGCTTTCGTCGCCGCGCTCGCCAGCACCGCAGCGACCCAGTGCGCCTCGGCGAACGACAGCCCGGTGAAGAGCCCCCCCTCGTCGGCCTGTGGGTACAGCTGGGACTCCTGCTTCGTGGTGATGCCCACCGCGTATTCCTCTGGCCCGATCGCGCCGGCCTCGGTCTTCGCGAGGACGCGCACCGACGCGGTGGGGTCGTCCCGGAGGGGACGCCGCCACACCTCGATGATCTCGAAGCGGTCGTCTATTCGTACACCTCCTCGACGAATGCCGACAGCGCGTGCGCTGCCTCCCGGACCGTCGCGATCGCAAGGCGGTAGTCCATCCGCGTGGGTCCGATGACCGACACGGTCCCCAGGTTACGCCTCGTCACCCCGTAGTTGGCCGCCACGATCGAGACCCCCCGCAGCGACGGATCTGGCAGCTCCGCCCCGATCCGCAGGTACACGTCATTGCCGGCGAGGGCGCCCCGGAGCATCTGCAGGAGCGCGAACCGCTCCTCCAGCGCCCGCATGAGCGCGCCGATCTCGACGAGGTCCTGCGTACGGTTCTCCTCGAGGAATCGCGCCTGGCCGCCGACGAACAGCGACCCCTGCTCCTCCTCGTCGTCGAGGTCGGTCAGGGCCGAGGCGAGCGCCTCGATGAACACCTGCTCGCGCGGTCCGAGCGGCTGGTCGCCGAGCCGTGTGGACGTGGTTCGCGCCCCCACCGGAAGGCCCACGGTGCGTTCGTTGAGGAAATCGGAGGCCCAGTCGGCCAGCTTCGGGTCGACGGGCTTGTCAAACGCGAACATGCGCTTCGTGACCGCGCCGGTCGAGGTGATGATCACGACCATAACCAGCTGCGGCTGCAGCACGAGCACCTCCACCCTTCGGACCGTGGCCGACATCGCGGTCGGGCCGGTCACCACCCCGAGCATGTTCGTGATCTGCGACATCGCGTCCGCCAGGCGCCGCATCGCCGCGTCGACCTCGCGGCGCATCTCCCCCACCTCGAGCGCGCTCGCGATGGCGCGCGGCACCGGCATCTGATCGCGCCTGACCAGATGGTCGACGTAGTAGCGGTAGCCGGCGTCCGTCGGCACCCGGCCGGCCGACGTGTGCGGGTGGTTCAGCAGGCCGAGGTGCTCGAGGCGGGCAAGCTCCGAGCGTACGGTCGACGAGGCGAAGTCGAGCCCCTCCCGGCCGGCGATGTCCTTGCTGCCGACCGGGCTGGCGGTGTCGACGTGGCGCTCCACCACGACCCGCAGAATCGCCTCCTGGCGCGATGTCAGCCGCTCGTCCGTCACGCCCCGTATTCCATCAGCTCGCCCAGGACGGCGTTCTGGAGAAACCGGCCCTCCCGGGAGAGCGCGACCTGTTCGCCGTCGTAGCGCAGAAGGCCGGCGTCGGCGAGCCGGTCGAACGCGTCGGGGTGGTCGGGTGGTCCCGCCCAGGCGACCGCGAGCGGCGTGGCGAGGCGCAGCCCGAGCATCCAGCGCTCACGCCTGCGGGTGTCGTCATCGAGCGCTTCCTGCGTCCGGCGCGCCGGCGACCCCGACGCGGCGGCCGCGAGGTAGCCGTCGAGGTTCGGCGCGATGCGCCAGCGCCGGCCGGCGATGGTCGAGACCGCTCCGATGCCGATGCCGAGGTAGTCGGCGGCGCCCCAGTAGGCGAGGCTGTGCCGGCACTCGTGTCCGGGCCGGGCGAAGTTCGCGGTCTCGTACCAGCCGTAGCCGGCGATCTCGAGGCGATCCACGACCTCGCGGTACGCGTCCTCGGAGAATTCTTCGTCGACACTCGCACCGGCGCGTGCCAGCGCGCTCCCAGGCTTCACCTCGAGCTCGTACCACGAGATGTGGTCGGGCGCGAGTTCGAGCACCGCCACGAGGTCCGCCGCGAGATCGGCCGAGGTCTGACCCGGCACCGCGAAGATGAGGTCGACGCTGACGCTCGCGAAGCCGACCGCTCGTGCGCACCTGAACGCGGACCGCACCTGATCGGCCGTGGCCCGCCGGTCGAGCGCGCCCAGCAGGTGCGGCTGGAACGACTGCGCGCCGAGCGACACGCGGGTGACCCCGGCGGCGGCGAACGCCTCGAGCGACGCCCGGTCGACGGTCTCGGGATTCGCCTCCATCGACACCTCCGCCCCCGCGGCGAGGTACGGGCGGATCGCGTCCATCAGCCGCGCGATGCGGCGCGGGCGCATGAGGGTCGGCGTCCCGCCGCCCAGGTAGACCGTGTCGAGACGCTCGAGCCGGCCCGCCTCCGCGTCGAGCTCCGAGATGAGGGCGTCGAGGTAGGCGTCGCGCCGGTCCAGGGCGCCGACCTCCACCACGAACGCGCAGTACCCGCAGCGGTGCGCGCAGAACGGCAGGTGCACGTAGAGGTGACGGACGCCCATCACTTCTTCGCTGCGCTCTTGTCCTCTCCGATCGACAGCACCGACAGGAACGCCTCCTGCGGTACCTCGATCCTCCCCACCTGCTTCATGCGCTTCTTGCCCTCCTTCTGACGTTCCAGGAGCTTGCGCTTGCGGCTGATGTCGCCGCCGTAGCACTTCGCGAGCACATCCTTGCGGCGGGCCGTGACAGTCTCGCGGGCGATGATCTTGCTGCCGATCGCCGCCTGGATCGGCACCTCGAAGAGCTGGCGGGGGATCGTCTTTTGCAGGCGCTCCACCACGCCCTTGCCCCGCTGGTAGGCGAGGTCGCGGTGGACGATCATCGACAGGGCATCCACCGGATCGCCGGCCAGCAGGATGTCGAGCTTGACCAGCGGGCTCTCGCGGTCACCGATGATGTCGTAGTCCAGTGAGGCGTATCCCTTGGTGCGGCTCTTGAGCTGGTCGTAGAAGTCCATGACGATCTCGGCGAGGGGGAGGTCGTACACGATCTGTTGCCGGTTCTCGATCGGCTCCATCGTCACGAACGCCCCCCGGCGCTCCTGGCACAGCTCCATGATCGCCCCGACGTACTCGGACGGCACCAGAACCGAGCAACGCACAAACGGCTCGTGAATCGTCTCGATGTTGCTGGGGTTGGGAAGCTCCGCCGGGCTCCTGACTTCGATCTCCTCACCGGTGGTCGAGATGATGCGGTACGCCACGTTGGGCGTCGTCGCAAGCAGCTCGAGGTCGTACTCGCGCTCCAGGCGTTCGCGCACGATGTCCATGTGCAGGAGGCCGAGGAACCCACAGCGAAAGCCGAACCCCAGTGCCTGGGATGTCTCGGGCTCCCACTGCAGCGACCCATCGTTGAGCGACAGTTTCTCGAGCGCCTCGCGAAGGTCCGGGTACTCGTCCGCGTCGATGGGAAACAGGCCGCAGAACACCATGGGCTTGACCTCGCGGTAGCCCGGCAGCGGCTCGACCGCGCGGTTGGACGCCACCGTGAGCGTGTCGCCCACGCGCAGGTCGCCCAGTTTCTTGACCCCGGTGATGAGATAGCCGGACTCGCCCGCTCCCAGCTGCCCGGTCGGGATCATCGAGGGGGTCATCACCCCGATCTCCTCGGCCTCGGCGGTCAAGCCGGTCTGCATCGCGAGGAGCTTGTCGCCCTTGCGAAACACGCCGTCGACCACACGCACGAACGTGACGACGCCGCGGTACTGGTCATAGACCGAGTCGAACATCAGCGCGCGCGGCGGGGCCTGGGGGTTTCCGCGCGGCGGCGGGACGGAGGCCACGACCGCCTCGAGCACATCCTCGATGCCCTGACCGGTCTTCGCCGAGATGCGCAGCACGTTGTCGGGCGTGTCGCCGATCAGGTCCGCGATGGCCCGGGCATGCAGGTCCGGGTCGGCCGCCGGCAGGTCGATCTTGTTGAGGACCGGGATGATCTCGAGGTCGGCCTCGATCGCCAGATAGGTGTTCGCGAGCGTCTGCGCCTCGATGCCTTGGCTCGCGTCGACCACCAGGATCGCGCCCTCGCATGCGGCCAGGCTCCGTGAGACCTCGTACGAGAAGTCGACGTGCCCGGGCGTGTCGATCAGGTTGAGCTGGTAGGTCTCGTCATCCGACGCGGTGTAGAAGACCCGCACCGCCTGGGCTTTGATCGTGATGCCGCGTTCGCGCTCGAGGTCCATGGAGTCGAGCACCTGCGAGCGCATGTCACGCTCGCTGATCGCGTTGGTGAGCTGGAGGATGCGGTCGGCCAGCGTCGACTTGCCGTGGTCGATGTGGGCGATGATGCAGAAGTTGCGGATGTGCGATTGGTCCAAAGCTGAACTACGTTAGCGCAGCGACCGTACGACACGGGACATGTCGCGAAGCTCCGGGAGGTCGAGCCCACGGCCAGCGGCGAGGTAGGCGACGACCGCGGCGGCAAGAGCGACGCCGACGCTGACGAGCTGCGCCGGCAGCGACCGGCCGAGGGCGTCGTCGAGCAGACGCCACGAGGCCCAGGCCAGCGCGCCGAGCCATGCCGCCGCGACGATCGTCCGCGCGAACCCGTCCACGAGCCTCGCGATGTCGAGGCCACCCAGTTCGCGACTGAGCAGGAGGCCGAGGGCGACGAACCCTGCGAAGCTGGCGATCGACGTCGCGAGCGCAATCCCATCCGTGCCGAGTGGCTTGTAGAGCGCGAAGTCGAGGACGGCGTTCAGCGCGAGGGTCCCGACCGACACCTTCGTCGGGATCCAGGTCTTCTTGAGCGCGAAGAACGATCGGATGAGCAGCAGGCTCCCGCCGTTGAACACCAGTCCGAGCGTGAAGAACAGGAGCGCCCCGCTGGTCAGCGCGGTCGCCGCCTCGTTGAAGTCCTGGTGCTCGAACACGAGACGGGTGACGGGCTCGGCGAGGAGGGCCAGGAAGACCGTCGCGGGGACCAGGAGGAAGAAGATCTGGCGGGTCCCGCCGGTCACCGCCCGGCGCATGCCCGGCACGTCGCCACGCGCCGCCATCCTCGAGATGGCCGGAAACAGGACCGTGGACACCGCGACGCTGAAGATGCCCTGGGGAAGGATGTAGAGGCGGAACGCAGCGTCGAGGGCACGGATCGATTCCTCACCCACGCGATCCGCGAAGTAGCTGTTGACGATGAGCGTGAAGTTGATCAGCCCCAGGCCGATCGTCACGGGGACCATCAGTCCGAGCACGCGCCGCACGTGCCGGTTGCCGAAACCGAGTGAGATCGGGAACGGACCCTTGCCCCGAAGGCCCGGCAGGAGATAGAGGAGTTGGACCGCGGTGCCGATGAGGATCCCGCCGGCGTAGACGTAGATCTTCGCGCCGTCCCCGACGAAGGGCGTGACGCCGATGAGCGCAACGATGATCACCACGTTCCAGAGGACGGGTACGAAGGCGCTGGACGCGAACTCGCCGCTCGCCTGGAGGACGCCCATGACGAGGCCGGTCAGCCCGAGCAGCACCACGATCGGGAACATGATCTGGGAGAGGAGTACGAGCTCGTCGGCGAACTCGCCGTCGGCGAGGTTCGGCGCGAACAGGGGCATGACCCACGGAGCTGTCACGATCGCGAT
>CAYTRV010000133.1:0-6544 GCA_964440285.1 uncultured Bifidobacteriaceae bacterium | reverse complement strand
CGATCTCGAACGCGTGCTCGACCGGATCGCCGGCGGCATGCCGGCCCTGCGCGGGGTGATCCACGCCGCCGGCATCTTCGACGACCGGGTGCTCGTGCGTCACGACTGGGACCGCTTCGCCCGCGTGCTGAGGCCCAAGCTCAACGGGGCCTGGAACCTCCATCGGCTCACCCGCGCGACGCCGCTGGATTTCTTCGTGCTGTTCTCGTCGGCTGCCTCCTTCATGGGCCCGGTGGGACTCGGCAACTACACCGCCGCCAACGCGTTCCTCGACGCGCTCGCCCATCACCGGCGGCACGCCGGTCTGCCCGCGCTGAGCATCGACTGGGGACCGTGGCATCAGGTCGGGATGGCGGAGGCGGTCGGCGCCGTGCGGCAGAGCCAGTGGGTCACGGGCGGGTTCGGCACGATGGCGGTGGCGGACGCCCTCGACGTGCTGGGCGACCTGCTGCAGCAAGACCGCGCGCAGGTCGGTGTACTGCCCGTCCGGTGGTCGCAGTTCACCGAGCGGTTCGGCCGCGGTCGTGAGCCGGCGATCTTCAGCGATTTGACGCGGGAGGATCGTCCTCGCCTCCAGCCGGGACGCTCGACGGCGGACCCGGCCGAGCTGCGGCGGCGGCTGGGCGAGGCCGGGCCGGGCGATCGGGCGGCGATCCTGATCGCGCACGTGAGTCGCGAAGCGGTGCTGGTGCTCGGATTCGAGCAGGGTCACGTCCTCGATCCGCTCCAGAGCTTCTTCGAGATGGGCATGGATTCGTTGACCGCCGTCGACCTGAAGAACCGGCTGCAGTCCGCGAGCGGCTGCCCCCTGCCCTCCACGCTGGTGTTCGACCACCCGAGCGTCGAGGCTCTGGCGACGTATCTAGGGAGACTGCCGGGGCTCCTCGGCACGCCCGCCGTGGTGACGCCGCCGGAGGCGGCCATCGGCCCCGAGCAGGCGGCCGAGCTCCTGGGCCGGCTGTCCGACCTGTCGGACGAGGAGGTCAGTGCCTTGCTCGGGCGCATGTCCCGCAGTGGAGGCGATTCGCCGTGACGGGGTCGCGCGACACGGACCACGGGGCGGCCGAGGCGCGGCGGGCGATGCTTGCCGACCTGCTGCGGACTCGCGCCCAGCCGGCGATGGGGGGAGGCCCGCTGTCGGAGAACCAGCGTGCGATGTGGTTCCTGCGCCAGCTCGCGCCGACGAGCGCGGCCTACAACATCGCCTTCGCGGTCTCGATCCGCTCCGTCGTCAACGTCGAAGCCCTGGCAGCCGCGCTCCAGAGCCTCGTCGATCGTCACGCCGCCCTGAGAACGACGTACCGGCTGGAGGCGGGAGCGCCCGTCCAGGTCGTGCACGGTCACGGGCCGAGCGGCTTCGCGCACGTCGAGGCGGCAGGATGGGACGACGACGAGTTGCGCCGGCGCGTGGCCGCCGCGATTCAGGAGCCCTTCGATCTCGAGAACGGGCCCGTCTCGAGAGTCCGCCTGTTCACGCGGTCCGACACCGCGCACGTGCTGCTCCTCTCGTTCCATCACATCGCGTTCGATGGATGGTCGATGTGGGTGTTCCTCGACGAGCTGCGGTACGCCTATCAGGCGGCCGCCGCCGGCCGCCGGACGTCCCTGCCTCCCCCCGCTGCCGAGTATCGGGACTTCGTGCGCTGGCAGGCCGAGATGCTCGCCAGTGAACGGGGGCAGCGGGCGCGGCGCCACTGGCATGACCAGCTCGCCGGCGACCTTCCCGTGCTGAACTTGCCGGCCGACCGGTCTCGATCCGAGTTGCGACTTGGACGCGTCGGCGCCTCGGCGCTGTTCTTCCTGAGCCAGGAGACGGTCGACCGCGCCCGGGCGTTTGCCCGGACCGAGTCGGCGACCCTGTACGTGGCGCTGCTGGCCGCCTACCACGTCTTGATCCACCACTACACGGGTCAAGAGGTGGTCCTGGTCGGCTCACCCGTGTCCGGTCGCACGGACAGCGAGTTCTCCGACGTCGTGGGCTGTTTCGTCAACTCGATCGTGGTCCGCGGTGACCTCGGCGGAGCCCCGACGTTCCGCGCGTTCCTGCGGCAGGTTCGCCAGGCGGTGCTCGGCGCCCTCGAGCACCAGGACTATCCGTTCCGGCGCCTCACCGAAGAGCTGCGCCCCAACCGCGACCTGAGACGACCGCCGCTCTTTCAGACGGACTTCGCGCTGCACCGGCCGCATCGGTTCCACGAGCTGGCGACGATCGTCCTCGCCCATGGGCAGATCGAGGGCGGACCGATCGACTTCGGCGACCTTCAGGTCGAGTACTACGACGTCCACCAGCAAGGCGGACAGCTGGATCTCTCCGTGGAGATGCTGGAGACGGGCCGGGACCTCGTGGGGGTGTTCCGGTACGACCCCGACTTGTTCGAGCTCGAGACCATCAGGCGGATGATCCGCCACTACCAGCTCCTGGTGGATCGGCTGGTGACCGACCCGGACTCGCCGGTGTCGGCGATCAGCCTCGTGGCCGAGGACGAACGACAGCGGATGCTGGTCGACTGGAACGCGACCGAGGCCCCGTTCCCGGACGACCGGTGTGTCCACGAGCTGTTCGAGGCGCAGGTGGAACGCACGCCCGACGCCGTCGCCGTCATCGAGCCCGGCCGCGCGTCGCCCGACCGGCAGCGCCTGACCTATCGGGAGCTGAACGGCCTCGCGAGCCACCTGGCGCATCGACTCCGTTCGCTCGGCGTCGGGCCCGACGTGCTCGTCGGCCTCTGCTTTGGACGCTCGCTGGAGATGCTTGTCGGGCTGCTGGCGATCCTCAAGGCGGGGGGCGCCTACCTGCCGCTGGACCTCGCGCACCCGCAGGAGCGAGTGGAGGGCATCCTGCACGACGCCCGCGTCGGGGTTCTGCTCGCCGGCCGTGACCAGGCCGCGCGCTTCACGGCCTTCCCGGGCGAGATCGTCGGCGTCGATCTCGACGCCGACGGGGTTGCATCGCTGCCGCCTGTCTCATCGCGCCCGAGCGTCGGCCCCGCTGCGCTCGCCTACGTCGTGTACACGTCCGGCTCCAGCGGCCGACCGAAGGGCGTGATGATCGAGCACCGCGCTCTGGTGAACTACGTGGTCGCCGCCGCGGACCGGTTCGCGCTCACCCCGAGCGATCGCGTGCTACAGTTTGCCTCCCTCGGCTTCGATACGGCCGCCGAGGAGATCTTTCCCTGTCTGGCGCGGGGCGGAACGCTCCTGTTGCGACCGGAGGGCATCGTCCCGACGGTCGGCGAGTTCCTCGAGACCTCGGCGCGACTCGGCCTGACCGTGTGGGATCTCCCCACCGCCTACTGGCACCAACTGGTGGAGGAACTGGTCCGTACCGGCAGCCCGCTGCCTCGCTCGCTCCGGCTGGTCGTCATCGGCGGAGAGCGCGCGCTCCCCGAGCGCGTGCAGGCCTGGCACCAGCACGTGGGCGCCGGGGTGCGGCTGCTCAATACCTATGGCCCCACGGAAGCGACGATCGTGGCCTTGACCAGCGAGCTGACGGCCGAGGCATTCGCCCGCGACGGGCGTGTGCCGATCGGCCGACCGGGGCCCAACGTGCGGGTGTACGTGCTCGACACCAACCAGCAGCCGGTGGCCGTCGGTGTCGTCGGCGAGCTGTACATCGGCGGCGCCGGCGTCGCCCGGGGGTATCTGAACGATCCGGCGCAGACGGCGACACGATTCGTGGCGAACCCGATCGGAAGCCTTCCCGACGGCCGTCGGGTCATGGATGCTCGCCTGTACAGGACCGGCGACCTCGTGCGGTACCGGGGGGACGGCAACCTCGAATTCATCGGCCGGGTCGACGAGCAGGCCAAGATCCGCGGCGTCCGCGTCGAGGTCGGCGAGGTGGAGGCGGCCCTCGTGGAGCACGCGGCCGTTCGCGAAGCAGCGGTGATCGCGAGGCCGGGCGACCGCGGCGAGCCGAGCCTGGTCGCCTATGTCGCGGGGACGGCCGCGGCCATGCCCACCGCTGGCGAGCTCCGGGAGTTCCTGCGCCGGCGGCTGCCCGGCGAAATGGTGCCGGCGACGCTCGTCGTGCTGGATGCCCTCCCGCGAACGATCAACGGCAAGATCGATCGGCGGGCGCTTCCGGCCCCGGCGCCGCTGACCGCGAGCCGCCGTGAAGGGTACGTCGCGCCGCGCACCGAGACCGAGCGGACCGTCGCCGACATCTACGCGGGGGTGCTCGGACTGGACAAGGTTGGGGTCCACGACGGCTTCTTCGAGCTGGGAGGCCACTCCTTGACGGCGACACGGGCGATCACGAGGATGCGCGAGACCTTCGGCGTCCAGGTGCAAGTGCGCGCGATCTTCGAGATGGTCACCGTCGCCGCGATGGCTGAGCACGTCGAGGGTCTCCGTGGGGGGGGGCGGGAGGAGGTCGTGCTGTGAGCGATGGCGCGACCACGGAATTGCTCGCTCGCCTTCGGGCCCTCGACGTGAAGGTGTGGGCCGAGGGGGATCGGCTGCGCTGCAGCGCACCCCGCGGTGTCCTCACGGACACGCTGCGGGCCGAGCTGGCCGCCCGGAAGGGCGAGCTCCTGCAGCTGCTCGCCGCGACGATCGAGACCCCGCGCGTCGAGGGGGCCGCGTCCGACGGAGCCGTGGCGCCGCTCTCGTTCTCGCAGCAGCGCCTGTGGTTCCTGGACCAGCTCCGTCCGGGGACGTCGGAGTACAACATCGCGGGAGCGACACGGCTCGTGGGCGCCCTCGACCTGCCCGCGATCGAACGGGCCCTCGAGGAGATCGTCCGGCGGCACGCATCGATGCGCACCATCTTCGCCGCGGTCGACGGCGCCCCCGTCCAGGTCGTTCGGCGCGCCGGCCCGCTGCAGCTGCCCGTGCGCAATCTGGGCGACGTCGCCGAGGGCGACCGCGAGGCTCACGCCCGGCGGCTCTTGCTCGACGAAGCGTCCCGGCCGTTCGACCTGGCGCGCGGGCCGCTCTTCCGCGCCACCCTGTACCGGATGGCCGCGCGCGAGCACCTGCTGATTCTCACGATGCACCACATCGTCTCCGACGGCTGGTCGATGGGGATCTTCGTTCGGGAGCTGGTGGCGCTCTACACGGCGTTCGTGGCGGGCGAGCCGTCCCCATTGCCGGAGCTGACCACCCAATACGTGGATTTCGCGCGATGGCAGCGGCAGGTGCTGCAGGGCCACGTCCTCGCCAAGGAGCTGGACTACTGGACGCACCACCTCCGCGGCCAGCTGCCCGTCCTGGAGCTGCCGACGGACCGGCCGCGCCCGGCCATCCAGACCTTCAACGGGGCGGTGTACAGGACGGAGCTTCCGCGGGCACTCTCCGAGGCCCTCGGCACGCTGAGCCGTCGCGAGGGGGTCACGCTGTTCATGACGCTCCTGGCGGCCTTCAAGGTGCTGCTCGGCCGGTACACGGGACAGGAGGACCTCCTCGTCGGGACTCCGATCGCCAACCGGACCCGCGTCGAGACGGAGGGGCTCATCGGCTTCTTCGTGAATACCCTCGTGCTCCGCACCGACCTGTCCGGTGATCCGACGTTCCGCGAGTTGTTGCAGCGCGTGCGCGAGGTGGCGCTCGGCGCCTATGCGCACCAGGACGTCCCGTTCGAGAAGCTCGTCGAGGTCTTGCGACCCGTTCGGGACATGAGTCGCTCCCCGCTGTTTCAGGTGATGTTCATCCTCTTCAACTTTCCGAGCCAGACCCTCGAGCTGCCGGGGCTGGCGCTCCGTCCGCTTGAGCTCCATACGGGAACCTCGAGAGCCGATCTGACCCTGCAGGCCGGCGAGGACGCCGAGGGCTTCAAGCTCGTCTTCGAATACAACACGGACTTGTTCGACGAGACGACGATCGCGGCGATGGCGCGTCACCTCCGGACCCTGCTCGAGCACGTCGTCGACGACCCCGCGCGGCGTCTGCTCGGTATCCCGATCGTCGACGAGGACGAGCGTCGGCAGCTCGTCGTGGACTGGAACGCCACCGCGACGGAGCGGCGCGAGACCGCCGGCGTTCATGAGCTGATCGAGCGACAGGCCCGGCGCGCGCCCGACGCCGTGGCGGTGGTGTGCGAGGGCGAGCGGATGACGTACGGATCGCTCGCCGCCCGCTCCGGGCACCTGGCCGAGCACCTGCGGGCGCTCGGCGTCCAGCCGGGCGTCCGGGTGGGTCTCTGCGTCGAGCGGTCACTCGACATGCTCGTCGGCCTGCTGGGCATTCTCGAGGCCGGGGGGGCCTATGTGCCGCTCGATCCGGTCTACCCGCCCGAGCGCCTGTCCTTCATGATCGAGGACGCCGCCTGTCCAATCCTGGTAGCGCAGGCGCGTCTGCGCGGCGTCCTGCCGGCGCTCGGCGCGCGGGTCGTGGCCCTCGACGCACTCGGCGATCCGCCGGCGGTGGCGGCGCCGCGGGCCGAGCGGCGCCCGGCCACGGGCGACGATCTGGCGTACGTCATCTACACATCGGGCTCGACGGGGCGTCCGAAGGGTGTCCAGATCTCTCACGGCGCCCTGGTCAACCTGCTGGAGGCGATGGCCCGCACGCTGGGCCTCACGTGCACCGACGTGCTGCTGGC
>CAYTRV010000132.1:0-6558 GCA_964440285.1 uncultured Bifidobacteriaceae bacterium | reverse complement strand
GGAAGGACGGGTCCGCCGGGTCGCAGGCGATGTCGCCCGCCGCGGCGATCACCGGGTCCGCCGCGCTGGCGGGAGCCGCCGCCGCCATCGGCACTGCGGTCACCAGCACGAGCAGAACCGCCGCGCGCGCTGCCCGGATCGACATCGCCGGAGGTTTGCGGTATCGCCTTCTCGACTGCACCGTCGCCTCCGGCACGATTTCGCGGGATCCGGACAACAAGGGTATCCGCCCGACCCCCGGCGGATCGAGGCGAATGCGTCGATCTGGCGAGCCCTGCCCCTGGAGGCGATGGCAGGCCGTGGCGGGCGCTCGTGCATGATGCGCACCGGGGCTGGCGGCGCTTTGCGCTCGGATGTCAGGACCCGACGAGCTGATCCGGGTCACGCGGGAGGGAGCGGTTGAGGCATGGCTGAGGTTGACGAACGGTGGTACCTGGAAGACTTCCAAGTTGGGCTGCGGTTCACGACGGGCACGCACACGATGACCGAGGCTGAAATCCTCAGGTTTGCGCGCGAGTTCGATCCGCAGCCGTTCCATCTGGACGAGGAGGCGGCACGCGAAAGCTTTCTCGGCGGGCTTGCGGCGAGCGGCTGGCACACGGCGGCGGTCACGATGCGCCTCCAGGTCGATGGCGAGCCGCAGATGGCGGGGGGCATCGTGGGCGCGGGCGGCGAGCTCAACTGGCCCGCCCCGACGCGCCCCGGCGACGTGCTCCACGTCGAGATCGAGGTGCTCGAGGTGAGACCCTCGCGCTCACGCCCGGACCGGGGGATCGTGACGACCCTCAGCGAGACGAAGAACCAGGACGGCACTGTCGTCCAGAGCTTCAAGTGCGCGCTGGTCGTGCCGCGCCGCTGAGGTTTCCCGGCGTGCGCCGGGGCAGGCCCGGCCGTTCGCCATGGCCGGCGTCGCCGTCCTGAGCGACGTCGCCGTCAGGTTCACGGTTCGATGCGCGGGGGGCCGGATGCACGCGGCAGCGGCCAGGCGAGCCCGAGGCCGATCCCGGCGATGGCCCCGGCGGCCACGTCGCTCGGCCAGTGCACTCCGAGGACGAGGCGGGACGCGCCAACGGACAGCGCCCAGATCACCGCGAGCGCCCGGGGCGCCGCTCCCCGCCAGAGGTGCCATACCAGCGCGGCGAGTAGTGCCGACGTGAGGGCGTGCCCGCTCGGGAAGGAGTCCGACTCGCCTCCGAACCGCGCGGCCGCGAGGGCGTCAACGATCCCCTGCGGCCGCCGCCGCGATAGCAGTGGCTTCACGGTCCATGCGAGCGCGGTGGCGGCGGCGATCGCGAGGAGCCATGCCGTGACCGCCCGCGTGCGCGGCGTCGGCACCCGCGTCGCCACCAGGGCGATGCCGACGAGTGTGGTCGAGAGGCCCGCGCCGGCCCATGCCAGGCCGACCGCGATCCAGGCGAGCGGCGAGCCGGCTCCGGCGACGAAGTGTTCGTGGAGGTTCCTGTCGAGACGGTCGAGCGCTCCCAGCTCGACCGCGATCGTCAGCCCGGCGAACGCGAGGGCGCAGGCGAGCGGTCCGGCGACCCTCGCCCAGCGGCGCGGTCTCGGCTCAGCGGCAGCGGCGGGCATTCGGAGTCAGCTTGGGCGCAGGGTTCGCGGTTTGGCGGGAGGCGCGACGGGGCGTCGCTGAGCGACGGTGCGGGCGATCAGCCGTGGTGCCCGTACCGGTGATGCAGCATCAGGTCGTTGCCGTCCGGGTCCATGAAGAAGGCCATGTGGCAGACCCCCGTGTCGAAGATCTCGCCGGCGAACGTCACGCCCTTGGCCTCGAGTTCGACGCGCGCCGCGGCCACGTCGTCGACGTGCAGCGCCGGATGGGCGTTCTTCTGCGGCGCGAACGGCATGCCGAGCCTCTCGGGCTCCCAGATCCCGAAGCAGGTCTGGCCGGCCCAGAACTCGAAGCGTGCGTTCGGGTCGGGGCGAAGGCCGAGGGTGTCGACGTAGAAGCTCCGTGAACTCTCCGAGTCGCGTGAGGGCACGCTGACGAAATCGAGTCTGTCGATCATCGCTGCCTCCAGGGTGGTAGTCGTCCGACGAAGCTACCGGTCGAAGTTCAGCTCGGACGACGACGAGGGGGCCTGGACGACGGTGAGGGTGGCAGCCTCCCGGAGCGCGCAGGCCCTGAATCGGACGCTTCGTCTCGCGAGCCGGGGGCCGGCGGTCGGCGGGGACTATGTGCCCCGCCGACGGCGGATGGTTGGCCGTGCTCGACGGTGCTCGGGGACTACTCGGGGAGGTCGCCGAGCATCTCGAGGCCGAAGTCGGCTGGGTCCGGCTCACCCGATCCGGGCGCGGGGACGAAGAAACGCTCGGCGCCGGCGGGGTGGAGGGAGATCAGGAGGGTCGCCTCGTCGCCTCTCACCCGGAAGCCGTGCGGGACGCCCTTCGGGAGGGCGGCGTACGAGCCCTCGGGCACCTCGATCTTCTGGCCGCCGAGGTACGCGGTGATCTCGCCCTTGAGGAGGTAGACAGTTTCGTCCTCGCGCGTGTGCGTGTGGTACGGGGGTTCATCCCCGGCCTTCACCCGGTAGAGCACGACACCGTAGTCGCCGCCGGTCTGAGGACCGCCGGCGAGGAGTCGGGCACCGGACCCCTGTCCGTAGCTGCTGGTATCGCCAGAGTTCGGCGGAGTGAGGATCGGATCTGAGAGGGGCATTCCAATGACCTCCGGTTCCTGAGGTTGGGATCTGCCGGGTGGACCGAAAACCCGGTGGCTTGAGTATAGCTTAGTACTAAGCGTTTATCTAGTGACCAGCAACCGAACTGGTAGAGTTCGTACCATGGGTACGAAGCGGGGTGGTCGCCGATCGACCGGGTGAGCAGGGGCATCGAGCTCTGGGCGCGCGAGCGACCCGACCTCGACACCTCGGGAGCCGAGATCGTGGGACGCCTTCTCCGCCTCGGTGCGATCGCGCTCGACGCGATCGAACTTACGCTCGCGCCGCACGGGCTTCGCGCGCGGGCGTACTCGGTGCTGGCGATCCTCCGCACTCACGGCGCCCCGGAGTACGAGGCTCCGCCGAGGGTGCTTCTCGACGCCACGTTCTTGACGACCGGGGGTCTCACGAACCTGCTGGACCGGATGGAGGTCGCCGGCCTCGTGGCGCGCAGGCCCGATCCCAACGACCGGCGCGGGATCCTCGTCCGGTTGACGCCGCATGGCGTCACGCTCATCGATCAGATCGCCGCTGAGGTCGGGCGGGTGGAGCGAACCCTTGTCGCCGACCTCACCGAGGAGGAGCGCGGCCAACTGGCGAGGCTCCTCAGCCGGCTACTCACGGCGCTCGACCCGATACCGATCTCGCTCCGCTAGGGCAGCCCACGCTCCTCGAGTCCGCGTGGGGATGCCCGCTGGCACCGATCTGCCCCTTACGTCTCGTCAGCGCCCGGCGTGCCAGCGTCGGCAACCACGCCGGCGAGCACCTGCGCGTGGGACAGCGCCACGTTCGCGGTGGCGGTGAGCAGCGTGAGGCGCCCCGCGCGCCTGGCCATCTGCGCGAGCTCTGCAAGTGCGGCGGCCTGGTCGCCGCGCGACAACTCCAGCAGGTAGCGTCGTTGGAACTCGGGCGCGCGCTCCGGCGCGTGGCCGTACCATCGGCGCAGGTCCCCGCTCGGCGCGACCTCGCGAAGCCAGACGTCGACGGCGGCGCGTTCTCGTGTCACTCCACGGGGCCAGAGGCGGTCGACGAGGACCCGTGGCCCGTCGTCGTCGGCGCGCGACTCATGGATCCGCTTGACCCGTACGACCGTCATCGCAGAGCCAACCCTATTGGCGATCGCCGCGTCCGATGCCTGCGTGGGAGGTGTCGCTGGCTGAGGCCGCCAGCCGGACGGCGGTGTCGGAGGGCTCGGAGCCCCGGGCGTCCTGCACGGGTGACAGGGAAGGCGACAGAAAGAGGCCCGCCTGAGCGGGCCTTCCGGGAGTAGCGGGGGCAGGATTCGAACCTGCGACCTTCATGCGCTCAGCCGGCGCCCGTCCGGGGGCGCGCGGGCGGTCGTCGCCCGGTTCAGCGGGCTTCGAGGAACCAGGAGCGGGACGCCGCTGCCATTCCTCGATTCGCCCGCCGCGGATCACCCGGTAGCGGCCTCGGCGCGCGCGCTCCCGTCCGATCGGGATCAGGAGGGCGGGACGCCGCGCGTTCCCGGATCCATCCTCAGCCGGTCTTGATCATCACGTGCTTGAGCTCCGTGTAGTGCTCGAGGGCGTGCGCCGACATGTCCTTGCCCATGCCCGACTGCTTGAAGCCGCCGTGAGGCATCTCGGAGACGAGCGGGCCGTGGTCGTTCACCCAGACGGTGCCGAACTGCAGGGCGTTCGCGACACGGTGCGCGCGCCCGACGTCCCGGGTCCACACGGAGGCCGAGAGTCCGTAGTCGACGCCGTTGGCCCAGGCGATCGCCTCCGCCTCGTCGTTGAAGCGCTGCACGGTGACCACCGGCCCGAAGACCTCTCGCTGCGCGATCTCCGAGTCCTGCTCGACATCGACCAGCACGCTCGGCTGGTAGTAGAAGCCCGGGCCCTCGCCCTGGCTTCCCCCCGTGACGATGCGGGCCCCCGCCCCCACGGCGCGGTCCACGAAGCCGGCCACGCGCTCGCGCTGCTCGGCCGAGACCAGCGGCCCGAGCTCCGTGTCCTCCCGGGCCGGGCTTCCCATCACAAGGCTGGCGGCCGCCTCCGCGAGCCCGTCGACGAAGTCGCCGTAGACATCCGGCCCCGTGAGGACCCGCGTCGACGCGGTGCAGTCCTGCCCGGCGTTGAAGTAGCCGAACAGCCGCACCGCGGCGACCGCCGCCTCGAGGTCGGCGTCGTCGAAGACGACCACCGGCGCCTTCCCGCCGAGCTCCAGGTGGACGCGCTTCAGCGAGTCAGCCGCCGCGCGCATGACCGCCCTGCCGGTGGCGACCTCGCCGGTGAGGGAGACGATCGCCACCTGTCTGTGGCGGGAGAGCGCCGCCCCCGCGCTCTCACCCTGTCCGGTGACGACGTTCAAGACGCCCGGCGGCAGGAGGTCGGCGGCCAGCTCCGCCAGCCTGAGCGCGGTGAGCGGTGTCAGCTCCGACGGCTTCAGCACAACGGTGTTGCCGGCCGCAAGCGCCGGCCCGATCTTCCAGATGGCCATCATGAGCGGGTAGTTCCACGGCGCGATCGAGGCCACGACGCCCAACGGCTCGCGGCGCAGGATCGAGGTGTAGCCGGCCATGTACTCGCCGGTCGCCTGTCCCGTGGAGATTCGCGCGGCGCCCGCGAAGAAGCGGAGGTTGTCGACGACGAAGGCGATCTCCTCGGGGACCGCGGCGATGGGCTTGCCCACGTTCTGGCTCTCGAGCACGCCGAGCTCCTCGGCGTGCTCCTGGAGCCGGTCGGCGAGCCGCCAGAGGGCGGTCGAGCGCTCGCCGGGCGGCGTCGCCGCCCATGCGGGGAACGCCCTCGCCGCGGCGTCCACCGCCGCGTCCACGTCGGCGGCCGTCGAGGAGGCGACCTCGGCGATCACGTCGCCTGTCGCCGGATCGACCACCGGGTCGACGGCGCCGCCGGCGCCGCTCCGCCACTCGCCGCCGATGAAGTTCCCCCGGGCCGGTATGGTCACCGCTCGCCTCCTCGTGTCGACGCCTCGGCCCTATCCTGACGGCTCGCCGTGCCGGCTGGCAAGGGACCATCGGGACGGCGCGCTCCGTGTGTTAGGTTTGCCAGTCCTGTCGCTGAAAAGGGGCGTCATGGACGAGCGGACGTCGCGGGAGCAGGCCGAGGCGGGCCTGACGCAGGAGTTCGTCAAGCGGTGGCGGACCGCGGCCTACAACTGCTTCAGCTCGGGCCACAAGTTCTGCCGCGAGGTGTGCCCGGTGACCCAGGTCACCCGCGACGAGGCGCACACGCCGACCGCCTTCCACGCGAACGTCGTCGGGATGGAGCAGGGCGTGCTTGGCGTGGATGACATCGCGCGCGACTACGTGCACTGCACCCAGTGCGGGGCGTGCGAGCTCCGGTGCCCGAACACGCTCTTCACGGGGGACTTCTACCGCTTCCGCACGCGCACCGTGGATCTCGTGAAGGCCGTGCGGGGACTCGCCGTCGACGCCGGCATCCACCAGCCTGGGTGGAAGGAGTGGAACCGGCTCACCGACGACCGCCGCCACGAGCCGGTCCTCGACGGGACTCCGGTGAGGCAGGAGCGCGTCGCCGACTGGGCCGAGGGTCTCGACCTGCCGGTGGGCGGCGAGACGATCCTCTTCTGCGACTGCGAGGCGGCGTTCCACCGGACCTCGCTGCCCCGCTCGGTCGCCCGCATCCTGAAGGCGGCCGGCGTCCAGTTCGGCCTGATGCGGGAGCAGTGGTGCTGCGGCGGCCCGGCGGCCGAGATGGGCTACGTCGAGCAGGCGCGCCGCTTCGCCGAGCACAACGTGGCCGACTGGCGGGCGGTGGGGGCACGGCGCGTCATCGCGATCGACCCGCACGACTACATCGCGTTCACCGAGGACTATCCGGCCTACTTCGGCGACGACTTCGACTTCGAGGTGGTGCTGGCCGTGGAGCTCGTGGCA
>CAYTRV010000131.1:1007-6614 GCA_964440285.1 uncultured Bifidobacteriaceae bacterium | reverse complement strand
GGTCCGCGACCGCCTCACCGGGTACGCCGCGGCGGGCGCGACCGATGCCGTCCTGGCGTTGCCGTCACGTGTACCCGCCGACTCGATCGACGCGCTCGCCGAGTCGCTGCTGCCCGCCGCCGCCGCCGCCCAGCCCACGCGGCGTCCGCAACCGGGCGACGGGCAGCGCGCGAACCTGATCGACCTGCTCGTCGAGCGGCACCGCCGCGACGGGCGCGGCGGCGACGTGGCCGTGATCGACGACACCGGCAAGTGGACGTTCGACGAGCTCGACGACGCCTCCGCGCGCGCAGCCGGCCGGCTGCGTGACGCGGGGGTCCGCCGCGGCGACCGCGTCGTGATCGTCGTACCCGATGGCCGACAGTGGTGCGCGGCGTTCCTCGGGACGGCACGGCTTGGCGGGGTCGCGGTGCCGCTGGAGACGGCCGGTCGCCATACGCCGGGCACGCTGGCCGACCTGGAGCCCCGCGCGGTGGTGTGCGCCGGCGACGAGGACGTGCCGGCCGGTGCGGTCCGGGTCGACCCCGGTGAGCTGCCGGACGGGACGCCGCTGCCCATCACCACGGTCCATCCCGAGGACCTCGCGTACATGATCTTCTCGTCCGGATCGACAGGGCGGCCGAAGGGTGCGATGCACGCCCACCGCGACCTTCGCGCCAGCGTGGACGGGTACGCGACGGCCATCCTCGAACTTGGCGCCGGCGATCGCTGCCACTCGATGGCCCGCCTGTTCGCGTCCCTCGGGTTCGGCAACGCGTTCTTCCGACCGCTCGGACGGGGGGCAACCTGCGTCCTGACGTCGATCCGGCCGACGGTGCGCAGCGTGCTCGACCTCGTCGCCCGTCACGGCGTCACGGTGCTGTCGGGCGTGCCGACCTTCTGGGCGCAGCTCGCCACGTTCCTCGAGCGCCACCCCGACCCCACCGCGCTCGAGGGCGTACGCTTGGCGGTCTCGTCGGGCGACGCCCTGCCGCCGTCCGTGGGCAACCACCTGCGCGAGGTCACCGGTGTCGAGCTCATCGAGGGGCTCGGGTGCTCCGAGTGCTCCAACATCGTCATCTCGACGAGAGCCGGCGAGCCGATGCCCGGGGCGCTCGGCCGGATCGTCCCCGGCGTAGAGATTCGCCTCGCCGACGACGCGGGTCAGCCCGTGCCGCCGGGCACGCCGGGTCGCCTGTGGATCAAGAGCCCGTCGAACACCAGCGGCTACTGGCGCCGGTCCGACGAGACGCGTGAGCTGCTCTACGGTCCGTGGATTCGCATGGGCGACGTGCTGCGCGAGGACGGCGGCGTGTACCGGCACCTCGGCCGGTCTGACGACCTCTTCAAGGTCGACGCGAAGTGGGTGAGCCCCGTCGAGGTGGAGGGCGTGTTGCACGAGCACCCCGCGGTCGCCGAGGCGGCGGTCGTGGGTCGCCCCGACGCCGAAGGGCTCATGCGGCCCGCCGCGTTCATCGTCCTGGCTGGCGGGTCTCACGACGGACCAAGCCTCGCCGGCGAGCTGCGCCGCCACGTCGCGCACCGGCTCGGGCCCCACATGGCGCCCGTGACGGTCGAGATCGTCGGGGAGCTTCCCCGAGGAGCCACCGGGAAGGTCGATCGCCGCGCGCTGCGCGACTCCTGGTCGACGCCTCCCGGTTAACCGGTTGGCCGGAGCCGGCCGAGGCGACTCCAGACGGGTGCCGCGATCGGGTCCCACACACAGCCGATCAGGTCCACGATGCGAACGATCAGCGGCCGGGCCGCTGCCGTCACGAGCCATGCCGAGCCCGCGCCGATCAGGACGCCCGCCACGACGTCGCTCGGATAGTGCAGCCCCACGAACACCCGCGAGAGGGCGACAAGGGTCGCGGCGACGAGGAACCCGGTGCCGACCCGCCGGCTCACGAAGAACACGGCGAACGCGATCGCGAACGCCGCGGTCGCGTGGTCGCTCGGGAACGAGGGATCGCCTGACGGCGGAACGAAGATCAGGTGCGCCTGGTCCGGATGCGCGAGCGTCGGGCGTACGCGCACCCAGAGGTGGCTCAGGAGCTGGTTGACGCCCAGGCCGATCGCCGCAGCCATCGGTGCCGCGATCGCCGCTCGCCGGACGGGCGACCGCGTCCCCGGGCGACCGGCGACCCACAGCGCGGCGACCGCCGCGAGGAAGAGCCAGACGCTCGCCGTCGAGAAGTCCGCGATGGCATCCCCGATCGCATCGTGCCCGACCAGCGACGAGTTCAGGCGGTGGAAGATCGACCAATCGATCCCGCGACGCTATCGAACGCCGCGAACCGCCCGAAATCCTCGTGTTCTCAGGGGTAGCCGCCGATAACGCTCATGACGCCGGACGCGGCGTCCCCCCTCCTCCACACCGGCGACACGGAGCCATCTTGGCGACCATCCTCGTCGCAGACGACGACCAGCTTCTGCGCGCGATCATCCGCGACCACCTCGAACGGGCCGGCCACACGGTCCTCGAGGCGGGTGACGGCATCGCGGCGATCGACATCGCACTGGACGAACGGCCGGAGTGCCTGCTGCTCGATGTGATGATGCCGCTCGCCCGGGGGCTCGAGGTCGTCCGCCGGGTGCGCCGGGACGAGGCCTGGCACCCGACGATCGCGATGATCAGCGCGCGCACGAGGGTGACCGACCGGCTGAACGCCCTCGAGGCCGGTGCCGACCTCTACATCGAAAAGCCCTTCGAGCCCGAGACGTTGCTGTCGGTCATCGAGCGGCGCCTCGCCGAGGCTGCGCCCTCGCGCATGGTGGACGTGCTCGGCCCCATCTGGACGGCCATGGCGATCGAACGGCTCGCCCGGGCCGCCGTCGCCCGGCGCTCGGCCACCCGGATCGACCCGGCCCGGGTGCAGGGTCTGTTCGCCGATTTGGTGGCCCGCAGCGTCGGACGGGTGCCCGTCTCGGAGATCGACCCCGCGGGAGGCTCCGTCGGCGCGCTGCGGCTCATCTGGGAGGACACGCTCCGGGCGCTCCTGCGCGACGCGAGCGACCCGCCGATCCCGACGGTCACCGGCCTCACCGCCCCGAACGCCTGGGAGGCGGTGGAGCAGCTCATCGGCAACGAGTCGCTCCTACGCCACCGTGCGTCGCTCGAGGGGAACCGCACGCGCGACCCTGGGCGGACCGAGCCGGCGGAGGTCGTCCTCCCCGGGCCGGCGGAGATCCGTTCGACCGGACCCGGGCGCGGCCGCGACGGCGGTTGGAGCCAGGTGCTCCGATCGGTGCTGAGCCCCGCCGACGCGACCGAGGCGCTCACAGGCAGGTGTCGCGCCGCGTTCGACGGGATCCTGCGCGCCGACGACGCCGGGAGGGCCTCGAACCTCGACCCGCTCGAGGAGCTCTGGCTCGCGCTCATCGAGCACGCCACCGTCACGCAGCGCGTGAAGGAGTCGGCGTGACAGCGACCATCATCGCGGTGTACGTCGTGCTCTTCGGGTTCGCCCTGATCCTCGTGGCCTGCACATTCCTCATCGTCTCCTGGAAGCTCCAACGCCAACTGCAGACGCGCCTGAACCGTCCCGTCCGCCGAGAGCTCGCCGGCCTCCCGTCCGCCGTCGTCCTCGATCAGATCCAGCCCCGGGCCCCGCGGACGGGGCGCCGCCGGCGGGTGGCGCGTGACCTCGTCGTGGAGGGGACGGCGGCGCTCACCGGACCGTCCCGCGTCCGCGCGGTGCACTGGCTCGAGGAGAACGGCTACGTGGACGATGCGATCCGCGTGCTCGTGCGACCGACCAATCGCAGCTGGCGCCGAGCGGAGGCGGCCGCCCTGCTCGGCCGGATGGGCAGCCGCCTCGCCGCCCCGGCCCTGGCCCGGGGACTGCGCGATCGTCGCTACCGGGTTCGCGACGCCTGCGCGACCGCGCTCGGTCGGGTCGCGACCGGCCTCGAGGTGGGTGGCCTCATCGACGCTGTCGAACGCCGGAGCGTGCCGCGTGGAATCCTGTCGGGCGCCCTGCTGAACCTCGACCAGTCGGCCGATGCGGCGCTGATCGCGTGCCTCGCCCACCGCGACCCGACCGTCCGGGACCTCATCGCTCGGGTGCTCGGCATGCGCCGGTCGGCCGCGGCCGTGCCCGCGCTCATGGACGCCGTATCCGACCCGGACCCCAACGTGCGCCGCCACGCCATTCTCGCGATCGCCGAGATCGCCGGGTCGGCCGACGTGGAGGTCGATCCGGAGCCGCTGTTCCGTCTCGCGGTGGACGACGAGGCGATCGTGCGGGCCGCAGCGGCCACCGGGCTCGGGCAGATCCTCGGTGACGACGCGGCCAGGGTGCTGACGGGCATGACCCGCGACCCGGACTACTGGGTGAGCTACCGCGCCGCCGAGTCGCTCTGCCGGCTCCCCTCCGGCGACGAGCTCGGGTGGCGGATCCTCTGCGCCCACGACGACGCGCCGGGCGCGAAGCGCGCGAAGGCCGCCAGCCTCGAATGGCTCGAGCGCACCGGCGGTCTCGAGCGGCGAATGGCGAGCGCGCTCGCCCGTGCGGCGGAGGACGAGCTCATGGCGACGCTGGCGGTGCTCGACGCCGCCGGGTCGCGCGCATGGGGCGATCTGCTGCCCGACGGGGCCGCCGCATGAGCTGGTTGATCCTCGCGATCCTCGTGTTCTCGGGCATCGTCGCGTTCTACTTCGCGATGCTCGCCGTGGCCTCGCTCCTGCTGACCGGCGTCGCCGCCCGCGAGGTGCGCGACCACGCGCTGGACCGCAAGGCGGACATCGGCGAGGACCTGTTCACGTTCCCGCTGACCCCACCGGTGTCGGTGCTCCTGCCCGCCTACAACGAGTCGGCCGCGATCGTCGAGTCGGTCGCGTCGCTGCTGGGCCTGCGCTATCCGGAGTTCGAGGTCATCGTCGTCAACGACGGATCGAAGGACGACACGCTGCAGCAGGTCGTCGAGGCGTACGGACTCGAGCCGCTCGACCGCGACCCGCCGGTCACCCTCGCGACCCAGCCGATCCGTGGCATCTACCAGTCCCGCGCCTACCCCGAGCTGATCGTCATCGACAAGGAGAACGGCGGGAAGGCCGACTCCCTGAACGCCGGCATCAACGCGTCGCGCTACCCGCTCGTCTGCGGGATCGACGCGGACTCCATCCTCGAGCCGGACGCCCTGCTGCGCGCGGTTGAGCCCTTCGTGCTGCGGCCGGAGCTGGTGATCGCGACCGGGGGCATCGTGCGGATCGCGAACGGGTCGAGGTTCGCGCGGGGCACGCTCCTCGAGGCCGGCGTGCCGAAGCGGTTCATCCCGGGGTTCCAGATCGTGGAGTACATGCGGGGGTTCCTGGTGGGCCGCTGCAGCTGGAGCCGCCTCAACGCCCTCCTGATCGTGTCGGGGGCGTTCGGGCTGTTCCGCAAGGACGTGGTGGTCGACGCCGGGGGCTACGCCCACACGATCGGCGAGGACGCCGAGCTGGTCGTGCGCATGCAGCGACACATGATCGAGCAGGGCGAGGACTACCGCGTCGAGTTCGTCCCCGACGCGGTGTGCTGGACGGAGGCTCCTGAGAGCCTCGCGGTGCTGCGGCGTCAGCGCACCCGCTGGCAGCGTGGGCTGTACGACACGCTCTCGCGGCACCGGACGATGCTGTTCAACCCG
>CAYTRV010000131.1:0-997 GCA_964440285.1 uncultured Bifidobacteriaceae bacterium | reverse complement strand
CGCGGCAGCGGCGACGCTGGGCGCGCGGGCTCGGCGAGACGCTGTGGCGCCACAAGGGCATGATCGGCAGGCCGCGGTACGGCGTCATCGGGACGCTCGCGCTCCCGTACTTCCTGCTGTTCGAGCTCCTGGGCCCGGCGATGGAGGGTCTCGCGCTGGTGTTGACGCTCGTGATGTGGGCGGGCGGGCTGCTGAACACCGGGCTGGCCCCGTTCATGTTGCTGATCATGCTCGGGCTCGGCCTGGTGCTGTCGATCTCGTCGCTGATGCTGGAGGAGATGGTCTTCCACCGCTACCCGCGGTGGAAGGACGTGCTGCGCATCGCGATGCTGTCGGTGGTGGAGACGTTCGGCTACCGGCAGCTCAACTCGTGGTGGCGCATCACGGGCCTGTGGGAGGCGATGCGCAAGAAGCAGGGGTGGGGCGCGATGACCCGCACGGGCGCAGCCGCCGGAGAGCGTCAGAGCTTCGGGGGCGGGCGGTACTGGTCGCTCCGCGGCCAGATCGAGGCGCGACTCGGGGTGACCGGCAGCATCGAGGCGTCGGCGGTCGAGGCTGACGAACCGGCAGCGGTCTCGGCGTGACCGATCGCGACGCGCTGATCGCGGCCATCGACGGGGCGTTCACCGCCGAGCACCCGGGCGACCCGTTCCTGCAGGGCTCGTTCGAGGGATGCGAGCCGTTCGACGAGGTCGGCGCGTTCGTCGGGCAGACCGACTGGCGCGCACTGGAGCCGGGCTTCCTCGACGACCACGCGTCGGCACTGTCGTTTTTCTCGGAGGCGGGGCTGCGCTGCTACCTGCCCGCATGCCTGGTCGCCTGACGCGCGGGGAGAGCTTCGGACCGCGGATCCTCGCTCCACCCACAACCGCAGGACCCCTCGAGCCCCGGCACCCACCGGGGCTCGACGCGTTCCCATCCCAGGTACAGTCGGCCGCGTGCGGATCGTCAGCCTGTTGCCGAGCGCTACGGAGATCGTGTGCGCCCTCGGGCTCGA
>CAYTRV010000130.1:0-6717 GCA_964440285.1 uncultured Bifidobacteriaceae bacterium | reverse complement strand
CGCCCCCATCTCGTTCGACCCGGATTCGCTGCCCCGCCCCAAGGAGATCTACAGCGTCCTCAACGACTACGTCGTCGGCCAGGAGGAGGCCAAGCGCACCCTGTCGGTTGCGGTGTACAACCACTACAAGCGCGTGAACATGATGGCGTCCGCCGACGCCGAGATCGAGCTGCAGAAGAGCAACATCCTGCTCCTCGGCCCCACCGGCTGCGGCAAGACCCTTCTCGCCCAGACGCTCGCGCGGATCCTCAACGTGCCGTTCGCGATCGCCGACGCCACCGCCCTCACCGAGGCCGGCTACGTGGGCGAGGACGTCGAGAACATCCTGCTGAAGCTCATCCAAGCCGCCGACTTCGACGTCAAGAAGGCAGAGACCGGGATCATCTACATCGACGAGGTCGACAAGATCGCCCGCAAGGCCGACAACCCGTCGATCACCCGGGACGTCTCGGGCGAGGGGGTCCAGCAGGCGCTGCTCAAGATCCTCGAAGGGACAGTCGCGTCGGTGCCGCCGCAGGGCGGGCGCAAGCACCCGCATCAGGAGTTCCTCACGATCGACACGACGAACATCCTGTTCATCTGCGGTGGCGCGTTCGCGAACCTCGACAAGATCATCGAGCGGCGGGTGGGCCACAAGGGCGTGGGGTTCGGTGCCGACGTCAGGAGCCGCCGCGAGCGCGACACGCACGACTCATTCAGCCAGGTCCTGCCGGAAGACCTCATCAACTACGGGCTCATCCCGGAGTTCATCGGACGGCTGCCGGTGGTGAGCGCGGTCCACCAACTCAGCGCGCCGGACCTCATCGAGATCCTCGTCGAGCCCAAGAACGCGCTGGTCAAGCAGTACAAGCGCTTCTTCTCGTTCGACAAGGTGGAGCTCGTGTTCGCCGAGGACTCACTCGCGGCGATCGCCGGCAAGGCCCTCGAGCGTGAGACCGGCGCCCGAGGGCTCCGGTCGATCCTCGAAGCGGCGCTCCTCGACGTGATGTTCGAGCTGCCGTCGCGCGACGATGTGCGCAAGTGCGTCGTGACGAAGGAGACGATCGAGAAAAGCCTCCCGCCGACGCTGGTCACGGAGGCCACCGCCGCGCCGCCCCAGGCGGCCGAGTCCGCGTAACCGGCGCCGGGTGGTGACGTCCTTCCCAACTGCAAGGCACGGTCAGGGAGGCTTGTCGCCCGTTCGGTAGGTTTCCGGGGTGAGCGCCCCACCGGACCGCTTCGACCCAGCCGAGGCTGAGCCGCGCTGGATGTCGGCCTGGCTCGACTCCGGGGCCCTGCGCGGCGACCCGTCGAGCGGCCGCGACCCGTACGTCATCGCGATCCCGCTCCCCAACGTGACGGGGTCGCTCCACATGGGGCACGCGCTCAACAACACGATGCAGGACGTCCTCATCCGCTGGCACCGCATGGCCGGTCGCGAGGCGGAGTGGGTCTGCGGCACCGACCACGCCGGCATCGCCACGCAGGCGGTCGTCGAGAAGGCCCTCGCCGCCGAGGGGATCCGCCGACAGGACCTCGGCCGCGAAGCGTTCCTCGAGCACGTCTGGGCGTGGAAGGAGGAGTCCGGCGGCATCATCATCCGCCAGCAGCAGCGGTTGGGATGCACCCTCGACTACTCGCGGGAGCGGTTCACCCTCGACGCGGACTACGCCAAGGCCGTGCTGCGGGTGTTCGTCACGCTGCACGAGGAGGGCTACATCTACCGCGACCGGTACATGGTCAACTGGGACCCCGGTCTGGGATCGGCCGTCTCCGACCTGGAGGTCGAGGACCGCGAGGTCACCGACACCCTCGTGAGCATCGCGTACCCGCTGACCGACGGGTCCGGTGAGGTCGTCGTCGCCACCGTCCGGCCCGAGACGATGCTCGGCGACACCGCGGTCGCCGTGAACCCGGATGACGATCGCTACCGCGACCTGATCGGCACGACGATCACGCTGCCGCTTGTCGGTCGGGAGCTTCCAATCGTCGCCGACGAGCACGTCGATCCGGCCTTCGGCACCGGGGCGCTCAAGGTCACGCCCGCGCACGACCTGAACGACTTCGAGATCGCCCGGCGCCACGGGCTGCCCGAGGTGAGCGTGATCGGCGAGGACGGGCGCATGACCGCGCTCGCCGGCGAGCGGTATGCCGGCCTGACCCCCGCCGAATGCCGGGAGCGGGTCGTCGCCGACCTGCGCGCGCAGGGTGCGCTCCGTGCCGAGGAGCCCTACACCCACAACGTGCCGTTCTCGCATCGCAGCGGCGAGCGCATCGAGCCGCTCCTGTCGCTCCAGTGGTTCTGCGACATGACGAGGCTCGCCGAACCGGCGATCGCCGCGGTGAAGGACGCCCGCGTGCGCTTCACGCCCGAACGGTTCGGACGGGTCTACCTCGACTGGATGGAGAACATCCGGCCGTGGTGCGTCTCCCGTCAGCTGTGGTGGGGCCACCAGATCCCCGTCTGGTACCGGGGCGAGGAGGTCCACGTGGGCGTCGAAGCGCCCCCAGGGGACGGGTGGGTGCGCGACCCCGACGTGCTCGACACCTGGTTCAGCTCGGCGCTGTGGCCGTTCGCGACGCAGGGCTGGCCGGACCAGACCCTGGAGCTTGCACGATTCTATCCCGGGCACGTGCTGGTCACGGGGCGGGACATCATCTTCCTGTGGGTCGCCCGGATGGTGATGATGGGCCTCGAGTTCCTCGGCGACATCCCGTTCTCCGACGTCGTCATCAACCCGATCATCCAGGCGCCGGATGGCCGCCGGATGAGCAAGAGCCTCGGCACCGGCATCGACCCGCTCGACCTCATCGACGAGCACGGCGCCGACGCCGTCCGCTTTGGGCTGCTGCTCATGGCGAGCACCCAGGACGTGCGGTTCAACGAGCAACGCATCCTCCAGGGGCGGCAGCTCGCCACGAAGCTCTGGAACGCGACGCGGCTGGTGGTCGACCACGGGGGCCGGGCCGGAGGGGCCGCGCCTGACATCAGGAGCCTCGCCGATCGGTGGATCGCCTCACGCGTCGGCCGGGCGATCGACGATGCGGCCCGGTTGGTCGCCGAGTACAACTTCAGCGGGCTGGCCGACCTCGTCTACCACGTGATCTTCGACGAGTTCTGCGACTGGTACTTGGAGCTGGTGAAGGCGGGGGAGGGGTCCGCCGACGTCGCGGCCTTCGTACTGGAGCAACTGCTCGCGCTCGCGAACCCCCTCATGCCGTTCGTCACCGAGGAGGCGTACGCGCGGATGCCAGGCGCCGCCGGCATGCTGTTGACGCATCCGCTTCCGGTCGCTCCCGAGCCTCAGGATGCGGCGGCTGAGGCGGACGTCGACCGGTTGATGGAGGTCGTGACTTCACTGCGTGCCCTGCGGTCCGAACACGGGCTCAAGCCCCGTGAGCGACTCGTGGTCCGGCGCGAGCTGACCGTCCCGGAAGACGGGTTCCCGGCGTCCGCGATCGCCACGCTCGCCCATCTGGACTGGACCGACGAGCCCGGTGGCGAGCCCATCCTCGTGCCGCTCTCGTTCGGCCGGCTTCTGGTCGTGCGCCCCGGCGGCGGTGTCGACACGGCGGAGATCTGCGCGCGGCTCGACAACCGTCTGGCTGAGACGCAGACAGAGCTTGCGCGGGCGGAGCGGCAGCTCGCGAACACGAACTTCGTTGATCGGGCCCCCGCCCAACTCGTCGACGCCGAACACGAGAAGGTCGCGCGTTTCGCGGCGGAGATCGCCGAGATCACCGCCGAACGCGCCCGCCTCGGCTGCGATTAGGTCCTCATGACCTACACGGGGGCGACGCGATACGTCGAGGGGCTGGCGATCCTCGGCATGCGGTTCGGCTTGGAGCGGATGCACCGGATCCTCGACGCGCTCGACCGTCCGCACGAGTGCGCGCCCGCGATCCACGTGGTCGGCACCAACGGGAAGTCCTCCACCTGCCGGCTCGCGGCCGCCGCGCTGCGAAGCCAGGGGATGCGGGTCGGGACGTACATCTCGCCCCACGTCACCGGCTGGCGCGAACGGATCGAGGTCGACGAGCGTTCCATCGGACAGACACGCTTCGCCGACGGGATCACCGCGGTACGCGACGCGGTGGAGACGCTCGGCCTCGTCGGAGAGGACGAGGTCACCCAGTTCGAGGTCCTCACCGCGGGCGCGTTCGCGGTGTTCGCGCAGGCCGGGGTCGACGCGATGGTCATCGAGGCGGGCCTCGGCGGGCGCTTCGACGCCACCAACGTCCTGACAGCGGGCACCGTGGTCGCCCTGACCAACGTCGCGCTCGAGCACACAGAGCTCCTCGGCGGAACTGAGGGCGAGATCGCGGCCGAGAAGCTCGCGGTGGCATCCGACGGCTCCGACCGCCTGGTCATCGGTCGGCTGAGCGATCGCGCCGAGCCGGCCGTCGCGCGGGAGTTCGCATCGCGCGGGCTCTCGGGCTGGCGCGTCGGCGATGGCATCGACGTGCGCCGCTGGGCCCGTGGGGTGGACGTCACGACCCCGGGGGCCTCCTACACGGCCCTCCCGCTTACCTTGCATGGCGACTTCCAGATCGACAACCTCGCCGTCGCGGTCGCCGCGGCCGAACGCCGCCTCGGCTCCCCGTTGCGCGTCGGTCCGCTCCGTCGCGCGATCGGGCGGGTCCGGATGCCGGGCCGCATGGAGGTGGTCGCACGCAACCCGTTGACCGTGCTCGACGGGGCGCACAACCCGGCGGCCGTCGAGGCGATGGCGGCGTCCCTGCGATCGGTCGTGGGCCGTCGGACCATCGTCGCTGTGGTGTCTGTGCTCGGAGACAAGGACGCCGCCGCGATGGTCACGCCCCTCGCGGGGATCTGCGAGGCGATGGTCGCGACGCGGTCGAGCCACCGTCGCGCAGCGGCGCCGGACGTGCTGAGACATCTGGCGACGCTCGCAGGGATGCGCGGTGAGGCCGTCGAAGATCCGCTCGAGGCGATCACCCGAGCCCGCGTGCTCGCGGGACGCGGCGGGGCGGTCCTCATCTGCGGGTCCCTCTACCTCCTCGCGGACATCCGCGCGCAGGTGATGGCCGGTCCCGCTGGGACCGCTGATATGCTCCGCCGCGCAAGTGGCCGGAAATCAAGATGAACAACGAGGTGGCGACACTGGTCACGGCTGACGTTTTCGACTCGCTGTCGCGGTTTTTCGATTCGCCGCTGTGGACAGTCCTCAGGATCCTGATCGTCATCTTCCTGATTCTGATGTGGCTGTCATTGGTGGTGTGGGTGTTCCGCGACGCGGCCCGCCGCAACAACGCCCCCGGCTACCCGCGGCTCATGGCCGCGATCGCCCTTGTCATCCCGTTCCTCGGCCCACTGCTGTACATCGCCCTGCGGCCCTCTGAAACGCTCGAGGAGCAGCGCGAACGCCGCCTCGAAACCGTCGGGCTCGAACGGCAGGCGCTCCTCAGCTGCCCCGACTGCGGGTTCCCGACGGAGCCGAGGTACCTCGCCTGCCCGTCGTGCATGCGCAAGCTCAAGGAGCCGTGCAGCCGCTGTCGTGAGCCAGTCGATCCGCGCTGGTCGTTGTGCCCCTTCTGCGAGAGCCCGCAGTCGATCGGCATGGGCGCGCTCCCGGACGAGACCGCCCAGATCCCACGCGGAGCCCCGGAACCCGCCCAGTGAGCGAACGCACCTTCGTGATGGTCAAGCCCGACGCGGTCGGGCGCGGGCTCACCGGCGAGATCGTCTCCCGGATCGAGCGGCGGGGGTTGCGGCTGGTAGGGCTCAAGATGACCGGCATGTCGCGCGCGATCGCCGAGGAGCACTACGGCGAGCACCGCGAGCGCCCGTTCTTCGGGGAACTCGTCGAATTCATCACCTCCGGCCCGGTCGTGATGCTCGCGGTCGAGGGCCCCGGCGCCATCGCCGTCATGCGAACGATGATGGGCGCCACCAACCCGCAGGAATCGGCGCCAGGGACGATCCGCGGCGACTTCGCGCTGGAGGTCGGCGAGAACATCGTGCACGGCTCCGACGGTCCGGAATCGGCGGCGCGTGAGCTCGCGTTGCACTTCGCGGCGGCGGAGATCGTCACGTGACTGGGGCCGGGCGCCGCCCGCGAGCCGCCTGATCCTCCTCGCGTCGCGTTCGCCGCAACGGCGGGCGCTGCTCAGGGCCGCCGGTATCGCCCATCGGGTGGTCACCTCACGCTACGGGGAGGACGACATCGCGGGCCTCCAACCGCCTCAGCTCGTCGCCGAGCACGCCGCTGCGAAGGCGCGGGACGTCGCCCAGCGCAGCGCGATCCCGGAGGGAGGTGCCGTCCTCGGGGCGGACACCGCGGTGGTGCTCGGCGAGCGGGTGCTTGGAAAGCCCGCCGATCGGGCCGAGGCCCGGGAGATGCTCGTGGCGCTCTCGGGTCGACGTCACACCGTCGCCACCGCTGTCTGCCTCGTTACCGCGGCCGGCGAGCACGCGTTCGTCGACGAAACCCACGTCTGGTTCAGGCCGTTCGGCGACGACCACCTCGACTGGTACCTGGAGCAGGGCGAGTGGCATGGCCGGGCCGGGGCGTATGCGATCCAGGGCTCGGGTGCGTCGCTCGTCGAACGGATCGAGGGGGACTTCAGCACGGTGGTCGGCCTCCCGGTTGCCCGGCTCGTCACGTTGCTCGAGACCGTGGGTCTGGCACCGTGGCAGCCGCCACGCGCCTGAGCTCCCCTTCATTTCAAGGGACGCCCCGGGAGGGCATGCAGCCTACCCCAGTCCACCAGAGT
>CAYTRV010000129.1:2142-6786 GCA_964440285.1 uncultured Bifidobacteriaceae bacterium | reverse complement strand
GTGTACGTCCTCTCACCCGCGAGGCGGCGGGCCAATGGGAAGATCGCGCTGCGCTGGACGCTCGGCGGGTTCGGCACCCCGTTCTTCGGGGCGGACGAGCAGGTGCGCGTCGCCGGCGCGCAGATCCTCCGCCAGGTGGCCGACGCAGTGTCCGCTGCTCCCATCGCCAGCCTCAACGAAGCGGCCGCGTTCGTGCTCGACGGCTCGCCGGACCTGGAATGGGCGGCGAAGTTCGACGTTCCACCCGCCGGCGACCTCGACGAGCCGCTCGCCGTCGACCCGGAGGCGGCGGCATGGCTCGGCGACTGGTTCGGGTTTGCCTACTCGGTGCTGGAAGAGATCCGGAGCGAGCCGGCGTCAACCGATGCAAGCCGCGTGCAGCTGTGGGTGGAACACTTTGACACGGCGTTCGAATGCCTCAGCGAGGCCGATGGCCGGCGGGCCGGCTTCGGCGCGTCACCGGGTGACGCAATCACGCCCGAGCCGTACCTCTACGTAGTGCCGTGGGCGTTCGACCGCGTCCCGGCCAGTAGCCTTTGGAACGCCGAGGCGTTGCAGGGCGCGGTGCTGCCGTTTAGCGCGCTGGACGTCGCGCACGACCAGCGCGCCGCCGCGCTCACCTTCTTCCAGGAGCGCCGCGCGCTGTTGGCAAGCTGAGTGCTGCACTAAGCACATGCGCCAGGTTGTTCCCAGCCACGTCGACCCCGTCGACGCGGCGGCCGTGTACGCCGACCTGCCCGAGGTCGAGGGACGGCCGGCGGTGCGCGTGAACATGATCGCGAGCGTCGACGGGGCGACCGCGATCGGCGGGGTGTCGGGGCCGCTCGGCGGCCCGCCCGACCGGTTCGTGTACCGCCTGCTGCGTTCGTTCGCCGATGTCGTGCTGGTGGCGGCAGGCACCGTGCGGGCGGAGGGCTACAAGCCGGCGCTCCTGTACGACGAGTACATGGACGCGCGCCGGGCCCGCGGGCAGGCCGACCGGCCGCGCATCGCGGTCGTCTCGCGCCGCCTCGACCTCGACTGGGACGCCCCGCTCTTCACGGAGGCCGTGGAGCGCACCATCGTCATTACCACCATCGATGCCCCCGCTGACGGGGTGGCCCGCGCGCGATCGTGTGCCGACGTCATCCAGGCCGGCATGGGCGACGTGGACCTGCGGGCGGCGGTCGGTGCGCTCGGGGGGTTCGGCGCGCGGCACGTGCTGGCCGAGGGAGGGCCGAGCCTGAACGGCGCGCTCGCCGCGGCCGGCGTCGTCGACGAGTTGTGCCTCACGATCTCGCCCCTCCTCGGCGGCGGTGACGCGAAGCGCATCCTCGCCGGACCGGACCTGCCGGCGCCGATCGGGTTGGACCTGCAGTCGCTCCTCGAGGAGGACGGCTTCCTACTCGCCAGGTATCGCACCCGGCGCTAACCCGGCACCGCGAACAGCCGCGACGACGTAACGCACCACACCCGGCCGGGACGGAACACCCAGACATCGCGGCCGCGGCCGCACCACGCTCCGGGGAGGTTCCACACGATGAAGGCCATCGCCGTCCACCCAGGCACACCCAATTCGATGCACCTGCGGGAGGTGCCGGCGCCGAAGGTCACCGACATCGCAGATGGTCGCGGCGTGCTCGTGGAGATCATCCGCGTCGGCGTCGACGGCACCGACAAGGAGATCAACCTCGCCGAGTACGGCGAGGCGCCCCCCGGGCACGACTACCTCATCACCGGCCACGAGAACTTCGGCCGGGTTGTGGAGGTCGGCCCCGACGTGCCGAGCACGATCCGTCCCGGCGGTCTGGTGGTCGCAACCGTCCGGCGCCCCGGCCACAGCATCTACGACAGCATCGGCCTGCAGGACATGACCACCGACGACGTCTACTACGAGCGCGGGATCAACCTCCGCCACGGGTACCTCACCGAGTACTACGTGGAGGACCACGAGTACGTGGTCGCGCTGCCCGATGCGCTCCAGGAGACCGGCGTGCTCCTGGAGCCGATGACCGTCGCCCAGAAGGGCGTGTTCCAGGCCTACGAGATCCAGCGGCGCCTGCGCGTGTGGGAGCCGCGGCGGGCGGCGGTGCTCGGGTCCGGCACGATCGGCCTGCTCGCGACCCTGGCGCTGCGCTTGCGCGGACTCGAGGTCACGTGCTTCTCGAAGCAGCGGCCGCCGTACCTCAACAGCGACCTGATCGAAGATCTCGGCGCCACCTACGTGTCGAGCGAGGACCTCACGCTCAAGGAGACCGCCGCTGCGTACGGCCCGTTCGACATCATGTTCGAGGCCACGGGCTTCAGCCCCATCGCCTTCCAGGCTGCCGAGGCTCTCGGCAAGAACGGCGTCCTGGTGCTCGCCAGCGTCACCGGCGGCGAGCGCACCGCGGAAGTGCCGACCGACATGATCAACCAGGGCTTCGTCCTCGGGAACAAGGTCATGGTCGGCACCGTCAACGCCCACCGGGACGACTTCGTGCGCGGCGTCGACGACATGACCAAGTCGGAAGCTCGCTACCCGGGCTGGTTGGGGCGGCTCATGACCCACCGGGTCGACGGGCTCGAGAACTACGAGCAGATGCTCGAGGCGCTCGACCACGGCGACGGCGCGATCAAGGTGTACGTCGAGGTCGCCGGGGCCCGCACACGCAACGACGGCCGCGAACTGGCCGCGACGGCCGGTCGCTCGAAAACGGAGGCCTGACGATGACACCGAGCACCCTCACGTCGCCAGCGGCGAATGCGATGGGCGTGGGCACGCCCATCGCCGAGTACGCCCTGCTGTCGGATTGCAACTCCGCCGCGCTGGTCAGCAGCGACGGCGCCATCGAGTGGCTCTGCATGCCGCGGTTCGACAGCCCCGCGCTGTTCGCGCGGATCCTCGACGCCGACGCCGGCCACTGGTCGGTTCGGCCGACCGGCACGTTCCACACCGAGCGGCGCTACCTGCCCGGATCGCTCGTGCTGGAAACGACCTTCCACACCGAGACGGGCCTCGCGCGCCTCACCGATACGCTCGCCTTCGCCCCGGGCCAGCACGGCCACGACCTCGGCTTGGGCACCCCGCACGAGGTGCTTCGCCTCGTGGAGGGCGTCGAGGGAACCATCGAGATGCGGATGGAGCTCGCGCCCCGCCCCGAGTACGGCCTCGTCCGCCCGCTCTTCCGGCGCACCGACACCGGCGGACAGACCTTCGGCGCGAACCGCGTCTTCGTCCGTACCGACGTCGAGGTCGAGGTCGCCGACGCCACCATGACGGGCACGTTCACCGTCACCGATGGCGAACGGATCGGCTTCTCGATGCGGTGGGCGGCGGTGGAGGATGACACCCCGATCCCCACCACCCCCGGTGACGTCGCCGGCCGTATCGCAGAGACCGCAGATGCCTGGCGTTCGTGGGAGCACGAGCACTCCATCTACGAGGGATCCCACAAGAACCTCGTGCAGTTCTCCGCCCGCGTGCTGAAGGGCCTCACCTACCGCCCATCCGGTGCGATGGTTGCCGCCCCAACCACCTCGCTGCCGGAGACGGTCGGCGGCGAGCGCAACTGGGACTACCGCTACGCCTGGGTGCGCGACGCGAGCTTCACCGTCGAGGCCCTGTACATCGGGGCGTGCTCCGACGAGGCGGAGGACTTCATCTCGTTCATGACCAGCTCCGCCGGCGGACGCGTGATGGGCGACAAGCCGCTGCAGATCATGTTCGGGATCGGCGGAGAGCACGACCTGACCGAACGGACCCTCCCTCACCTGAGTGGGTGGCGCAACTCCGCCCCGGTGCGGATCGGCAACGGCGCGTGGACCCAGGAGCAGCTCGACGTGTACGGCGAGCTCCTCAACTGCCTGCACCTCAGCCAGAGCAAGGTGGGCGACCTGCACGACGAGGTGCAGCATTTCGTCGCCGACCTCGCCGATGCCGCCGCCCGCCGGTGGCGCGAGCGCGACGCCGGCATGTGGGAGATGCGCGGCGACCTCCAACACCACCTCTCGTCGAAGGTGCTCTGCTGGGTCGCCCTCGACCGCGCGGTGGCCCTCGCCCCGAAGCTCGGGGCGTACGCGAAGGCCGATGACTGGGCCCTAGAGCGCGATGCGATCCGCCAGGCGATCCTCGATCGCGGCTGGAGCGAGAAGCGGCAAGCCTACGCGCAGGCGTTCGACTCCGACGAGCTCGACGCGGCGGCGCTCCTCATGCCGATGTACGGATTCGTTCCCGCGACCGACCCGCGCATGCGGTCCACGATCGAGGCGGTCGCCCGCGACCTCACCGACGGGGGCCTCGTGCTGCGCTACCGCAACGGGGAGGGAATCAACGCCGACGGGCTGCTCGGCGAGGAGGGCACGTTCGTCATCTGCTCGTTCTGGTTGGTCTCGTGCCTCGCCATGGCCGGTGAGATTGACCGTGCCGAGGCCCTGTTCGCGCAGCTCGCCGGATACGCGAACGACCTCGGCCTCCTCGCCGAGGAGATCGACACCGCCGCCGGCGAGCAGCTCGGGAACTTCCCGCAGGCGTTCAGCCACATCGGCCTGATCCGCGCCGCCGCCGACATCGACCGGGCGCGGGGCATCCAGTAGGGCCTGCGTGCGGGGCCTCAGGGTCGACGATCCGGAGGCCACGTACCGGGTCCAGGACGGTGGCCAATTGGCCAACGACGCAACGGCCAA
>CAYTRV010000129.1:0-2042 GCA_964440285.1 uncultured Bifidobacteriaceae bacterium | reverse complement strand
ACGGCCAAGTGGCAACGGGCGCGACGGCCAAGTGGCCAACGAGTGGCGGGAACGGCCGGGGAAGTGGATGCGACGGCAGAGGAGCGCCCCGTCGGTGGGCGCCATTGGGGGGAGTGGCTCGCCGAGATGCTGGGGACGGCGCTGCTGTTCGGCGTCGGGTTCAGCGTCGTCGCGGTGCTGGTGAGCCCTAGGTCGCCGGTCGCGGACGACGTTGCCGGCGTGCGGTTCCTGCTGGTCGGCCTCAACTTCGGGGCGCTCTCGGGATTGATCGCCGTCTCGCCGCTCGGGCGGCGGAGCGGCGCGCACCTCAACCCCGCGGTCACGCTCGCGTTCTGGCTGCGGGGGCAGGTTCATCGCGACGACCTCGCGGGCTACCTCGCGGCCCAGTTCCTCGGCGCGCTCATCGGGACCATCGCGTTTGCAGCCGCGTTCGGGCCGTGGGCGGCCAGCATCCATCGCGCACGCACATCGCCGGCGCCCGTCGGGGCGGCGGGAGGCCTCGGGATCGAGGCCGCGCTCACGTTCGCGCTCGTGGCCACCATCTTCTTCAGCCTCGGTGTTCCGCGGCTGGTCCGCTGGACGCCGGTGCTCGTCGGGATCGCGCTGACGGGCCTCATCTGGGTCGGGTCACTGCAGACCGGGGCGAACCTCAACCCGGCGCGCAGCCTCGCGCCCGCGCTGATCGAGCGCAACTTCGCCGACCTGTGGGTGTACTTCGCGGGCCCGGCGATCGGCGCGGCCGCCGCGGCGCTGGTGACCATGGCTTGCCGCTGGCGCGTGCTCACGGCGAAGCTGTTCCACGACCCGCGCTACCGCTCGACGCTCGGCTGCGCACCGCAGCTCGCGAAGGCGGTCGGCCGCACCCCAGTAGCTAGCTCGACGTCAAGTCGACCGTGAGATCCTACTTCAGCTGATGGTTACCGCGAACGTCGCCGCGAAGCGCTCTCCGGGGCTGACCCACCGTAGGCCGTCGCCGCTCACCAGGGCATTCCCAGGAGCGGTCATCGGCTCGTACGCCACCACGTCGCGATCGATAGGGGCGTACACCTGCGCCAAGGGGTAGCCGGGACCCATCGCGACCGCGATCCGGCGGTCACCGCCCTCGAGCACGAACACCGGGTCCGGCTCGAGCTCGGTGAAAAGGTCGTCGAACACCCGCGATCCCAGCGTGCCGGCGATCCGGCTCACAGGGGTGTCACGGGCGGTCGGAACCATCAGATTGTCCAGGCGTGCCCGCCGGCGGACCGGGAGCGTGACCTGCCAGTCGCCGCGCGGGACGTCGGGGATCCGGAAATACGGATGCCAGCCGAACGAGACCGGCACTGGCCGGCCCCCGATCGCATGGACCTCGGTGGTCACCGTCAGCGTCTGGCCGGTGAGGGTTGCGGTCACCGTCACGTGGTGCGGGAAGGGAAACGCTGCGAGGAGCGTCGGGGTGTCGACGCGAAGCCGGGAGGAGACGGTTGCAGATTCGCCGTCCGCCTGGGCGACCACGACCGTCCACCCGGCGTCGGCGAGGTTGAGCCCGTGGATGGGCAGTCCGTTCCCGTCGAGCGGCACCAGCGGCGACGCCGGATCGATCGTCGGATGGTCGACACCGATCAGCGTGTCGCCGGCGAGCCGGTTCGCCCACGGGTGCAGCAGGGGAATCCCGGTGGTCGCCCAGTCGCGCGCGAACCGGTCGAGTCCGTTCGGTTGGCCGAGCAACTCGACGTCGTTCAGCGTAAGCGACCAGCACAGCATTCCGAGGTCGGGAATCACCGTCGCCCGGACTCCCGCGTCGGCGCCCTCTAACAGGTAGGCCGGGCGACCGGCCAGCTCGATGCGATCGATGCGGTGACGGGATGCGACTGCCATGGCGCATGGTGCGCCCCACCCGCGATCCCGTTACACGAGGGTGCCTCGTAACACCCCGAGCGACCACGGGACAGTCACTCCGATGGCGGCGACAGCGAGAATGGTCGGATTCACGGCGACGCGACCTCGACGGGAGGCAGACATGCCCCGGCTAATCATCGCCCCGACCACCACCGACGCCGCCG
>CAYTRV010000128.1:0-6827 GCA_964440285.1 uncultured Bifidobacteriaceae bacterium | reverse complement strand
GAGTGCGACGAACAGCGCGACCATCGACACCACCATCGCCGGCGACGGCAGTCGGATTTTCCCGTGTCTCATCGTAGAAGCCTCGCTCTCTGATATCCGCCCGGCGCACCAGGGTCCGGGTTCGTCTCGGTGCGGCGACGCTACGCACGTCCGGCCGCCGGATGGGACCGCCTCACAGAGTCCTTACGCGACCTGACCAGGATGCTCACGCCCGGACCCGCACGCTTACCTCGCCGTCACATCCACCGAGCGCCCGCGGGGCCCCGGCGGGCCAAGTGGCCATCGCAGCATCCGCCAAATGGCCAACCCGCCGGGTATTATGAGCGCACAAGGAGCGAGATGAGCACGTATACCGTGACCGTTCTCTGGGTGCGCGACCCAGACGCGCCCTTCACCGACAACCGCTACTCACGCGCCCACGAGTGGCGCTTCGATGGCGGCACGATCGTCGCCGCCTCCAGCTCGCCGGAGGTCGTACGGCTCCCGCTGTCGCGAGTCGATGCGGTCGATCCGGAGGAGGCCTTCGTCGCGTCGCTCTCCTCCTGCCACATGTTGTTCTTCCTGTCCTTCGCAGCGGCGGGCGGCTTCGTCATCGATCGCTATGCGGACGACGCTGTGGGCGAGGTGGGCAAGAACGCTGGCGGTGCCCTCGCGATGCTCAGGGTGGCGCTGCGTCCCCAGATCACCTGGGTCGGCGACGGGCCCGCGCCGGACGCGGTCGCGGCGCTCCACCACCGAGCGCATGACGCCTGCTACATCGCGAACTCCGTGACGACGGAGGTCACCGTCGAGGCACGCTGAGCGGGCGGCGGACCCGACGCGGCACAGACCCGGTGGCCGTGCGGCGAAGAGTAGGTTGACCAATCGATGGCCGTGCCAATGGACCAACCGACGGGGCTGCTCCTCGGAGAGGGATGGGAGCACCCGAACGCCGACCTTGCGGTCGTCAACCCGTTCAGCGGTGAGGTGATCGCCCGCGTCGCCGAGGCGAGCGAGGCCGACGTCGACCGGGCGGTCGCGGCCGCCAGCCGGCACCTCCCCCCTCCGCCCCCGGCCGCGCGCGCCGCGGTCCTCGAACGGGCCGCGGCGCTCGTCGCCGACCGCGCAGATCATCTCGCACGCATCATCGCCACCGAGGCCGGCAAGCCGGTCGCTCAGGCGCGTGTCGAGGCCGGCCGTTGCGCCGACACGCTCACCTTCGCGGCGGTCGAGGCCCGGCGCCTCGCCGGACAGGTGGTCCCGATGGAAGGGTCCGCGTCGGGTGCCGGGAAGCTCGCGTTCACCCTCGCCGAGCCGATCGGCGTCATCGCCGCGATCGCGCCGTTCAACTTCCCGCTGAACCTCGTCGCCCACAAGGTCGCCCCCGCGATCGCCGCGGGGTGTCCGGTGGTGCTCAAACCGGCGGAGGCGACACCGCTGTCGGCCCTCGCGCTCGCGGCAATCCTGCTCGAGGCCGGACTCCCGATGGGCGCGTTGACGCTCGTAAACGGCCCGGGCACGACGATCGGCCAGGCCCTCGCCGACCACCCCGACGTCGCCATGATCTCGTTCACCGGGAGCGCCGCCGTGGGCTGGGAGCTCGCCCGGCGCCACCCGCGCAAACGCGTCGCCCTGGAGCTCGGGAACTCCACCCCGGTGATCGTCTGCGACGACGCCGACACCCAACGCGCCGCCGATCGGATCGCCGCGTCCGGCTTCACCCACGCCGGGCAGTCGTGCGTGTCGGTGCAGCGCGTGATCGCCCACGCGGCGATCCACGACCGGCTCCTCGAGCTTCTGCTGGAGCGGGTCGACCGGCTCGTGGTCGGCGACCCACTCGACCCCGCGACCGACGTCGGACCGCTCATCACCGCCGCCGCCCGCGACCGGGTCGCCTCGTGGATCGACGAGGCGGTCGCCGCGGGAGCGACGCTCGCCACCGGCGGCGCCGTGCAGGACGGACTCCTGACGCCCACGGTGCTGACCGGCGTGGACCCCTCCATGCGCGTATTCGCCGAGGAGGCATTCGGGCCGCTCGTCGGGTTCACACGCTTCCGGACCATCGACGAGGCCATCGACCTCGCGAACGCCACCCCGTACGGACTGCAGGCGGGGATCTTCACCGCCCGGACCGACCGGGCCCTCGGATGGGCGCGACGGTTGCGATTCGGCGGGGTCCTCATCAACGAGACCCCGACGTTCCGCGCCGACCAGATGCCCTACGGCGGCGTCAAGGACAGCGGCAACACCCGGGAGGGCCCGGCCGCCGCGGTTCGCAGCATGACCGAGTCCCGGCTCGTGGTCGTCGAGATCCCGGAGGAATGAGCGAGCAGCGCCGCCGAGGCCGCTGGCCCGCCAGCGTCTTATCCGATCACCCGGCCGATCGCGTAGATCGCGACACCGGCAAGCCCACCCACGACGGTGCCGTTGATCCGGATGAACTGGAGGTCCCGGCCGACCGCCATCTCGACGCGGCGGGACGCGTCATCGGGGTCCCACCGGGCCACTGTCGAGGCGATCAGGTCGCCCGCCTGGTTGCGATGCTCCTCGATGAGGAAGCTCACCGCCGACTCCACCCAGCGGTCGACCTTCACCTGAAGGTCCGGGTCGGACGCGACCCGCCGGCCGATGGCGGCGACCTCCTCCGCGATGCGCTGGCGAAGCTGCGACGACGGATCGCCCGCCTGGCGGTGGAGCAGCGCCTTGAGGTCGGTCCACAGCGACGCGGTCCACGCCTGCACCGCCGGGTGGGTCAGGATCTGCTCCTTGACCTCCTCGCCCCGTGCGATGAGCTCGGGATCCGTCTGCAGGCGCTCGGCCAGCACCGCGACGCGCTCCTCGAGATACCCGCGGAACTCATGGTGCGGCGTGTCGCCGACCTCCACGAGGAATGCCCGGAGCCCGTCGAACAGCTTCGTGAAGATCCGATCGTCGATCGTCTCCGGCACCCACCACGGCGACTCCCTCCCGAACCGCGACCGCAGCGACTCCCGGTGGTCGTCGAGGAACCGGACCCCGCCCCGGACAGTCGCGTCGACCAACTCCACGTGCCGCCCCTCGGCGGTCGCGACCGTCAACACCCGGCCAGCCAGCGGGGCGAGCGGAACCCGCCGCACCCACGACAGCACCGACGCCTCGAGCGCACCCTGCACCGCCTCGTCGCGCAGGACGCCGGCGACGCCGGCAAGGGCCGCCGAGGTGTGGCGGGCGACCGTCCCGGAATGCGCCTCCACGCTCACCCACTCCGCGGCGCGGCGGGCGACCCCCACCGCGCGCAGCCGCTCGAGCACCACCCCTCCGGTCAGGAAGTTCTCCTCCACGAAACCGCCGATGGCGCGCCCCAGCTGATCCTTGCGAGTCGGGATGATGGCCGTGTGGGGAATCGGGATCCCGAGCGGGTGGCGGAACAACGCCGTGACCGCGAACCAATCGGCGAGACCACCGACCATCGCCCCCTCCGCGGCCGCCTCGACGTAACCGACCCAGGCGCCTTCGCCGGCCAGCAGGCGCACCACGACGAACACCGCGGCGGCGAATACGAGCAGCCCGGTGGCGCGCACCTTCATCCGTCGAAGGGCGCCCCGGCGTGCGCGTTCGTCGTTTCGTGCCGCCGGGTCGGGAGCGCCGTCCACGCGCGAATCCTGCCACCGCCGTGACCCCCGGGGATATGAGAGGCTGACGGGCATCCCCCACTCGACCGGGAGGTTCTGCGCACGTGAACGCAGACGAGGCCATCCGTCTTCGCCGCAGCGTCCGCCGCTACACCGACGCTTCTGTGTCGGACGAGGACATCGACGCGCTCCTTCGCCTCGCCCTGATCGCTCCGACCGGCGGCATGGCCCAGGCGTGGAGCTTCATCGTGGTCCGGGAACCCGAGAAGCGCCATGCGGTCGCCGAACTCGTGATCCGCGGCGGCGGCGAGTATTTCCGCACCGTCCGCCCGGCCGCGCCGGGCGCGACACCCGATGAGCACGCCGCGTGGGGCCGCGACTACGCCGAGCAGGCGCTCAGCTCCTACCGCGACGTGCCGGTGTGGATCGTCGGCCTCGTCGTCCCCCGCGGAATGTTTCCCCCGAATCTCAGCGACGCCGAGCGCGTCGCAGACATCGAGTCGCTCTCGTTCGCGATGGAGAACCTCTTCGTCGCCGCCCGCGCCCGCGGCCTCGGGACGGTGCCCACCGTGTTCCACTGGTTCGTGGAGGACGAGTTCCGGGCACTGCTCGACATCCCGGCGGAGCTCGAGATCCCCCTCATCACCCCGCTCGGCTACCCGGTCGAGTTCCCCACCAGCCTGCCGCCGGCCCTGAAGGCCATCCGGCGCCCGTGGCGCACCCTCGTCCACGACGAGGGCTGGGGCAACCCGCGCCGAACCGCGGCGAAGCCGGCCTGATCGCTCGAACAACCGTGGGCGGCGGTGTCTGCCGAGGCCACCGCCGGCTCCGGAAGTTGTTTGGGAATTGTAACGGCGCTTGCTACCGTTGGGTGGCGGGTTGAACGGACACGACCCGCATGATGAGACACCAGCCCAGGGAGGGGATCGTGAACCAGGACGTCAACCCGCTTGAGCTCATCGCCAATCAGGTCGGCATGAGCCGTTTCGACGTCGCGCAGATGCTCGACGCCACCCCCGGAATCGTCGACGCTTGGCTGTCGGGCACGATGGAGCCGGGTCCACGTTCACGGCAGAAGCTCGACGAACTGCTCCTCGTCTTCGAGGGCTTGTTCGAGAAGATGACCCCGACGGCGGCGCGGGACTGGCTGACATCGCCGAGCGCCGGGCTTGACTACTACGAGCCGCTCGACCTTCTTCGCCGCGGCGATCTCCAGAGTGTGATGAGGGTCATCGACGCGCTTCCACGGTCGATCCGCATGGACCGCTATCTCTCCTCTGTCTCGAGCTGACCACCGACGGGCGGATCGCCATCCGCGGCCCGACCGAACGTACCGGGCGGATCCGGCGTCCTCACGCGGGACCGATCCGGACGGGCTCCTCGGGCTCTGACCCCACCACCTCCATGAACCGTTCGGGGTAGCCGAACATCCCGTGCTCGGAGATGTCGAGACCCGCGAGCTCGGCGTCCTGCGGGGCACGCAGCCCGACCGTCCGGCGCACCAGCCAGAACACCGCGAACGACGCGGCGAAGACGAACCCGGCGATCGACAACCAGCCGATGAGCTGCCACAGAAGCTGCGTTCCGGAGCCACCGTAGACAAGCCCCTCCCGCCCGACTCCGAGCGCCTCGGCGGCCGACGGGCTCGTGAAGAAGCCGGCGCCGAGCAATCCGACGGTGCCGCCCAGGCCGTGGCCGGCGATCGCGCCGATCGGATCGTCAACCCGCACACGGTCGACGGCGAGCACCACCAGCACCATCAGCGATCCCGCGACGAGGCCGATCACCGCCCCCGCCCACGGCTCGACGAACGCGCACGGACCGGCGATCGCCCCGAGACCCGCGATCGCGCCGTTGCCCATCATCCCGATATCGAGGGTGCCGAGCACGAGGCGGGCGACCATCGTCGCGCCGAGCACCCCGAACGCCCCGGCGAGGTTGGTCACCACGATGACCTCGCCGATCGGCTTGTCGACCGCGCCCAGGAACGATCCGGCGTTGAACCCCATCCAGCCCACCCACAGGATGAAGATCCCCAACAGCGCCAGCGGCATCGAGTGCCCCGGGATCGGCTGGGGCTTCCCACCGCGGTACTTGCCGATCCTCGGACCGAGCAGGATCGCGCCGGCGAGCGCCCCCGCGGCCCCGGTGACGTGGACCACGCCGGACCCGGCGAAGTCCTGGAAGCCGTGCTCGGCGAGCCATCCGCCGCCCCAGACCCAGTGGGCGACGATCGGGTAGATGAGGCCGACGAACACCAACGCGAAGGGGAGGTACACCCCGAACCTGATGCGGTCGAGAGTCGTGCCCCACACGATCGCGAGGGCGACGGCCGCGAAGGTCGCCTGGAAGAAGAACTTGGTCGGCTCGTCCACGAGGGAGTACGCCAGCGACTGCACGCCGTTGTCGTTCCCGATCTCGATGAACCACGCGGACGACCCGATGAAGCCGTTCCCGTCGCCGAACGCGAACGCGTAGCCGATCGCCCAGAACGCCGCGAACGAGAACGCGAGGTTCACCAGCACCTTGGCCGCGACGGCCCCCGCGTTCTTCATCCGGGTGAGCCCCACCTCGAGCATCGCGAAGCCGGCCTGCATCAGCAGCACCAGGCAGCCCGCGAACGCGACCCAGACGGTATCGATCGCCTTGTTCACGCTTCCCCCTCGTCGTCGGGGCCGGGATGCCCCAGTCGGAGGGATTCTTCGGATCGTGACGATCCCCCCTCTTTGGACAATGGGACAAAACCCGGCCATTCGGCCTGTGCATATGGCGAAACCTCAAGCCCCGGGTGCGGAACGCCGATCGATGACTGATGTCGACGACCGAGATGGGGACCGGAGCAGACGCACTGCGGGACGCCACCCGGCTCGCCGCAGCGGTACACGCGAACGTCGCCGGCGTCATCCGGGGGAAGCCCGAGGCGCTGCGCCTCGCGGTGGCGGAGATCCTGGCCGGCGGCCATGTGCTCATCGAGGACGTCCCGGGCGTCGGCAAGACGCTGCTCGCGAAGGCCCTCGCGCGATCCATCGGCGGAACGTTCCGACGCATCCAGGGCACCCCGGACCTGCTCCCCGCCGACCTCACCGGGGTCTCTGTGCTCGACCCGAAGGACGGCAGCTGGCGGTTCCGCCCAGGCCCCCTGTTCGCCAACGTGGTGCTCGTCGACGAGATCAACCGCGCCAGTCCGCGCACGCAGTCGGCGCTGCTCGAGGCCATGGAGGAGCGCCAGGTGAGCGT
>CAYTRV010000127.1:0-6887 GCA_964440285.1 uncultured Bifidobacteriaceae bacterium | reverse complement strand
GGACATCCTCCAAGCGGTGGGCGTCGACCGGGTCCTGACCATGGACCTGCACGCCGGCCAGGTCCAGGGCTTCTTCAAGATCCCCGTCGACCACATGACCGCGGTGCCGATCCTCGCTCAGTACTTCAGGGACCTCCCGGACCTGAAGGGGCAACGGCTCGTGGTGGTCTCGCCCGACGCCGGCCGCGCGAAGCTGGCGAGCCACTTCGGGGAGAAGCTCGGCGCATCCCTGGCCGTCCTCACCAAGCAGCGTCCCGAGCACAGTCAGGTGGAGATGACGATGCTCATCGGTGATGTCGACGGGAAGGTCGCGATCATGATCGACGACATGATCGACACCGCCGGGACGCTCCTGGAGGGCGCCAAGAAGGTCCGTGAGAACGGCGCCGTCAAGGTGTACGCGGCGGCGACGCACGGGCTCTTCTCGCCGCCCGCGTTCGAGCGGCTCGAGCGCTGTGAGGACATCGCGCAGATCGTGGTCACAGACACCGTCCCGCTGCGCGAGAACGCCCCCGCCATCATCAAGCAGCTCCCCGCCGGCCAGGTCCTTGCGGATTGCATCCGCAATGTCTTCAACGACGAGTCCGTCAGCGAGGTCTTCGAAGGGGAGAACCAGCTCTTCTGAGAACTGTCGCAAGAATGGCTCAGCTCGGGCATCTCGCCGCTCTGCATGACCGAGCTGAAGACGCTCCGGGCGAGTCAAAGCCGTGCTCGAGGCGTACGCCCTGATCTCCCACGAGCACCACGGCACCGAACTCGCGGAACTGCTGCATCGACGCGAACACGTCGCCGAGGCAGCAGCTCAAGGAATTCGTCAGGGACCTGCTGGCCTCAGCTGCTGAGACCGGCGAGCTCCGGGACGATGTCGCGCCTTACGAGCTCGCAAGCTACTGCCTCCACGCCCTCGCAGCAGCCAGCACCTGCCGTCGAAGGCAGCCCTGCGCCGACTCGTCGCGGTCACGCTGGCTGGGTTACGCCCGCGCGCCTGTATACGACCCGGCAGCCCGGCCGGACGGCGGGCTCCAGGCTGCGAGGTGACGCTGCGCGGCGACATCTCGAACCTGGCAGTGAGGTCAACGTCCCGCGGGCCGGCCGGCCGCCTTCGATAGCCTCCTGCCGCTCTTCTCCGCTCCGGAAGCCGAGAAAGGGCCGTTGCGGAACAACGCGGCGTTCACAGTGGCTTCATACAAGCCCGCGACAGTGCGGGCCTTCATGCTCCTATGGAAACGTCACCGCGGGGCTGTCGCGCTCGTGCTCGCCCTGCTCCTCGGTACGATCTCGGCCGTCGGCGCGCCACGCACAGATATCGAGTCGAAGCGGGCGAGGCTCGCGAGTCTGCGATCCGAGTTGGCGGGCCTCGATTCTCAAGCGGCGGCTGCCGCGGTGGCGCACAACCGGGCGCTCGATCGGCTTGACCTCATCAGGGAGCGGCTGCGTCGTGCGACTGTGGACATCGGCGTGGCCCGACGCGACCACCGCCTCGCCCAGCGGCGGCTGGCCGCTCGTCTGTCAACCGCGTACCGACAGCCACCGCCGACGATCCTCAGCGTCGTCCTTTCGAGCGGGAGCGTCAGCAACCTGCTCGAGGCCAGCGACGCGATCAGCCGCGTCTCGGAGCTGGACGCTCAGACGATCGCCGCGGTCCGGGCGAGACAGCGGCGCCTCGACGCCCTCCGTCGTCAACTCGTCGCGGACCGTGCCGAGGCTGCGGCGCAGCTTGCTGCCGCGCAGACCCGGCGAAGCGAAGTCAACGGCTTGATCGCTCACCGGCGCACGGCCCTGGCCCGCGCCGACCGCGACCTCCGTCAAGCGCTGGCCCGTGAACGTCAACGCCTGGCGCGGCTGGCCGCTCAGAAGCGCACCCCGAACTCCCGCCTCCCCGTCCGGCAAGCCACGATCGGGCAGCGCACCGGAGCCGCGCCACCCACCGCAGGAGCGCAGGAGAGAGTGTTCCCAATCGCCGGGCCGACGAGGTTCAGCGACGACTGGCTCGCCGCTCGGGCGGGCGGCCGTCTACACGAGGGAATCGACCTGTTCGCGACGCGTGGGACGCCGGCGGTGGCGATCGCCGACGGCACGCTCTTCCGGGTCGGGTGGAACCGACTGGGCGGGTGGCGACTGTGGCTTCGCGACAACGCCGGCACGGACTACTACTACGCGCACCTCGACGCGTTCGCGACGGCAGCGCGTGAAGGGGCCCGCGTCGCTGCAGGGACGGTCATCGGGTACGTCGGCGACAGCGGCGACGCCAAGGGCACCTCACCGCACGTGCATTTCGAGATCCACCCCGGGGGCGGCGGCCCGGTCCGTCCGTACCCGATCGTCGCTGGCCTCCCCCGCGTCTGAGGTGAGCCGTCCCCGGGAGCCACTGGGCGGCGCTCCTCCTCGGTCCTACACTGCTGGCAGCGATGCGAGGAGGGTGACGGCCATAGCGGACACCGGCGGAGGGGTGACGCCGACGCGGGCGCGGCGTGGCGGACAGTCGGTGCTGGTCGTCGACGACGAGCCCGGCATCCTGGAGATCGCCTCGGCATATCTGCGCCGCGACGGCTTCGAGGTCAGAAACGCCACGAGCGGACAGCGGGCCCTCGACGTCGTCGCGCTCCAGCCGCCTGACCTGATCGTGCTTGACCTCATGCTGCCGGACATCAGTGGGGAGGAAGTTTGTGCGGCGTTGCGGCGCACCAGCTCGGTGCCGATCATCATGCTCACCGCCAAATCCGGCGAGGAGGACCGCCTCCGCGGGTTGGGCCTCGGAGCCGACGACTACCTGGTCAAGCCGTTCTCCCCGCGGGAGCTTGTCGCCAGGGTCCGGGCGATCCTGAGGCGAAGCCAGCCGACAGCGGATCCGCCGGCCGACCTGCTGGTGCTCGACAGCGGGCGGCTGGAGATCGACCTGGCGTCGTTCCAGGTGCGCATTGACTCACTGCCCGTGCCCCTCACGACCGCGGAGTTCCGCCTCCTTGCGTCGCTCGCCCGCCGCCCCGGCCGGGTGTTCAACCGCATCGAGCTGCTCGAGGTGATCCGCGGGCAGGACGTGCAGGGGTTCGAACGAACGGTCGACGTCCACGTCAAGAACGCCAGGAGAAAGCTGGAGGAAGTAACCCCGGGGGCCGCCGGGTACATCGCCACCGTTCACGGGGTCGGCTACCGACTCAACGAAGATCGAGCCGACGCGTGAACGACGTCGACGCGCCGACGCCCGCGCCCAGCCACGACCCCGGGGCGAGCCCGGGTGCGTCATCGGGCGGTCGCCGGAGCCAAAGGATGCCGAAGGTCCCCCGGCTAGGGTTGCGGGCCCGCCTCGTCGCCGGCTTCGTCGTGGTGTCGGTCGTCGCCACCCTGTTGGCGGCGCTGCTCACGATCTGGGTCGTGCACGGGAGTTTCGCCGACTACCTCGACCGTCGCGCCGCCGACGCGACCGTGCGAGCGGCGCAGCTTGCGCAGGAGACCTACGGTGACGCCGGTGATCGGTGGCAGGCCACCGGCCTCGATCTGCTCGCCCATGAGCTCGCGCTCACCGGCTACGACTTCCGGTTGAGCAGCGGGAACCGCGTCTTGCTCGACACGACCCGGCCACGCGACCCCTCGATCACGCTCGCGCTGGTCGGCGCCGCGAACGTCCGCGGGGCGCAGGGCACACCGGTTGCGCGCTTGGAGACATTCGCGCTTCCCGGAGGCGGCAGCACCCCGGCCGACGCCGAATTCCGACGGGACCTCGACCGGGCGCATCTGGTGGCGGCGCTGATCGCCGCAGCGCTCGCGATCGCGATCGGGATGGTCGCCGCCGGTCGCCTCGCCGGTCCCCTTCGCCGCCTGGCGTCGGCAGCGGCGCGACTCGGCAGGGATGAGCCGCGGGTCGGGATGCGAGAAGAAGGTCCCCCGGAGGTCAGGGCCGTCGCCGGCGCCCTCGCGGAGCTCGCCGACGACCTCGATCGCCAGCAACGCTCGCGCCGGCAGCTCGCCCAGGACCTCGCGCATGAGCTTCGCACTCCGTTGACGCTCGTGCAGAGCCGTATCGAGGCGATGCAAGATGGGGTGGTCCCGTTCGACCCGGACGGCCTGGCCGCGCTGCACATGGAGGTCCTGAGGCTCTCGCGGCTGATCGGCCAGATCGAGACGCTCGCCGAGGCGGAGGCGCGGCCGCGACCTCTGGTGATCCGCCCGGTTGCCCTCGACGTGGTCGCGGGCGAGAACCGCGACGCCCTGGGGCCCTCATTCGAGCATGCCGGCCTGACGCTGCGGTTCGACACCCAGCCGGCGCCGGCGCTCGCGGATATCGACGCGACCCGCCAGATCATCGGGAATCTCCTCAGCAACGCGCTCAAGTACACCCCGGAGGGGGGGGCGGTGACCGTCGCGACGCGGCGTGAGACCGGAGCGGCGGTGCTCTTCGTGACCGACACGGGGCCGGGGATCGATGGGTCCGATCCTGACCGGGTGTTCGACCGCTTCTACCGTACCTCCGCCGCACGCGCCCGAGACGACGGCGCCGGGCTGGGACTCGCCATCGCGCGGCAGCTCGCCGTCGCGCAGGGCGGAAGCCTCGACGTGACCAGCAGCGCCGCAGGTACTGTCTTCGCGCTCCGCCTTCCGCGCGCTGGCGCTTCACCCGGCGGTGGCCCGGCGACCCACCCCGCAAGGGACGTCATCTCGCCACAGGCCACGCAGTGATTCCCGTTCGGCTCGTGGCCGCGCTCCTCGCATGATCCTTCGCTCGTTCGTCACTACCATCTCGATGCCCGGGATCGCGTGAGCAGCGTCGACGCCTCAACGTTTCCACGGTGAGCAGGGTCTCCTGGCCAGGAGCCCCCGTAACGCACTGCACGCCGGGAGCCTCGCAAGTGGCGTCAAGGGCCGAATACCTGAAAGAGTGAACATCTGTTCATGATACGATATAGCGGCGTGAGCCACGATGGTGCCGGTCGGCCGCGCCGGCTTGATCGAGACGTCGCGGCGGCTGTCGCGGAGACGATGCGGGCGCTCGCCACCCCGAGTCGCCTGCTTATCCTCGATTGCCTCCGCACATCGCCGCTGCCCGTGTCCGACCTTGCGGAGGCCGTCGCCATGGAGCAGTCCGCCGTGTCTCACCAGTTGCGCCTCCTGCGGCATCTCGGTTTGGTTACCGGTGAGCGCCGCGGCAGGCAGGTGATCTACACGCTGCACGACTCGCATGTCGGGGATCTTCTCGACGAGGCGGTCGGGCACATCGAGCACCTGCGCCGTGGTGGGCGGGACGTCGAGGTCCTCGCGGAGGCCTCATGACGCGAGCAGCACAATCCGGACGCCATCACACTTCGCTCGACGGCGGCGACGACCCGCACCACGCGCATGACCACGGACCGGGCGGGCACAGCCACGGCGGGGTGAGCGCTTCCATCCTCGGAAGCTACGAGGCGATCCGCACCCTTTGGCGGTCGCTGATCATCCTTGGGGCGACCGCCCTTCTGCAGGTCATTGTGGTTGTGGTCTCCGGCTCGGTTGCGCTTCTCGCCGATACCGTCCACAACGCCGGCGACGCGCTGACCGCGCTGCCCCTCGCCGCCGCGTTTCTGCTCTCGCGCCGGCCGCCGACTCGCAGACTGACATACGGCTACGGCCGCACAGAGGATCTGGCAGGGCTAGCGGTTCTCGCCATCATTCTGTTCTCGGCGGTCTTCGCCGCCTACGCGTCGATCCAACGCATCCTGCACCCACAACCCCCGCAGCTCCTGCTCGCGGTCGGCCTCGCCGGGCTGATCGGCTTTGTTGGGAACGAATGGGTTGCGATCTACCGCATTCGCGCCGGGCGGCGCATCGGCTCGGCGGCGCTCGTCGCAGACGGTTACCACGCTCGCATCGATGGGTTCACCAGCCTGGCCGTTGTCGCCGGGGCGATCGGCGTCGCACTCGGACTTGACCTTGCCGATCCGATCGTGGGCCTGATCATCTCAGGAGTCATCCTTCGAATCGTCTGGATCTCCGGCAAGGAGATCCTCCTCAGAGTCCTGGACGGCATCGAGCCCGAGATCGTTGAGGAGCTGCGCCACCAGGCCGGCCACGTCGACGGTGTGCTCGCCATCGAGGAGGTACGCGCCCGCTGGCTCGGTCACGAGATCCGTGCCGAAGTCAACGTCGTCGTGCGCGACGGGGCGACCCTCGTTGAGGCACACGCGATCGCGATGGCGGTGCGCTACCGCCTCATACATCGCGTGGAGCACCTCGGGGACGCCATCATCCACGTCGATCCCGCTTCAGCGAGCGGGGCGGGAGGCCCCGCTGGAACACCCGGGCGCAGGAGCACCACCACACCGGCGAGTGAGCGGTCCCTGAGGTCAGGCAGCGCAAACCCGCTCTCCCCCAGGGTACGAGGGTGACCGCCGGCTAACGCCCCAGTGTCGACTATCCCCAGTCGACGGATCTTCCGGCGATCACAAGGGCGGCGGCGACAAGCCCGATCAACACAGGCTGATGCACGAGATAAATCAGGAGGGACCGCCTCCCCGGGGCGCCGAACCGTCGGACCGGGCCGTGTGTCGAGACCCGCCGGGCCAGCCGGTCCGCCAGCGCTCCGCGGCGGCCTGCCGGGTAGAGGGCACGGCCAAGCGCTATCCCGAGCGCGAACACCCCAAACCACGGGAGGAGCGGCCAGTAGTCGACCGTCCGAAGCCCGGGAGGCCGCACGCCGACCACGAACAGACCCGGTATGTCCGATTGGATCGGTGAGATCGCGATGCCAGCTGCGATGAGCGCCACGCCTGCCGGGGCGCACCAGCGGCCGAGGCGGGCGACCGCTGGTGCGACCAGCAGCGCGACGCCGATCGAATGAAGGATGCCGAAGCGGACGTAGCGCTCCGGGATGACCAACAGCGTCGCACCGGTCACCAGCATTCCGGCGCCGAGGACGA
>CAYTRV010000126.1:0-6896 GCA_964440285.1 uncultured Bifidobacteriaceae bacterium | reverse complement strand
GGGCTGATCCGCCGCAGAGCGAGACTCTCTCGCGCCGAGCCGGCTTGAAGGGCGGCGCGGCGGCGGCGGCGGTCAGCCGCGCCGGTGAGGCGGGACCACCTCCTCGATCACCTCGAAGACGCCGTCGAGCAGCACCGAGTCCACCACCTCGGCCATCTCCCGCTGGCGCGTGTCCTCCGCCTGGCTGGCCGCCGGGTCCGCCCGCAGGCCTCGGTAGTCCTCCATCGTGCCCTCGAAGAGCCCGAAGGAGATGACCTGGTCTTCGTCCTGGGGGTTGCGCAGGTGGTAGGCGCGCAGGAAGCCCGCCGGCCACTCATCGGGCTCCCAGACTTGGCGGAAGCGGTCGTAGCTTTCCGGCTTCAGCCGGCGAGCGGTGAGGAAGCAGAGCATGGAGTCTCCTTCGTTCGCGCGTCGTCAGTCCTGTTGTGAACGTGCACGGCGGACCCTGGGCCCCCGCCGGCGCATCCACTCGATCAGCAAGTTGGGGCTCGTGGCCTCGGTGTGAGCGTACCTGATCGTGACCGCCCAGCTGAACAGTGGTCCCTGCCCCAGATGTTCCCATCTCGCCAGCCCGTCGCGCGCGAGGAGGATTCCCAAGGCTGCGCTTGTCTGCCTCGACGGCCCGTAAGCAGCGGATGGGGGACCCGACGTTGGGGGAGGAGTGATGGAGAGGGCGGTCTTGAGCGGACTTGGACGGCGAACGCGTGTACTTCTCCAAGCGTCGAAAATACCGCCGCTAGCAGGGGAAGGCTTGTATGGGGGCGGTGGGAGTCGAACCCACACGAGGTTGCCCTCAACGGTGTTTGAGACCGTCGCGTCTACCGTTCCGCCACACCCCCGCGCGGGTTGAGTCTACCCCGGGGGTGGTTGGGGGCCGCTCGCGCGGCGACCCCCGGAATCCGACGCGTTACGCGCCGTGCGGGCCGGCGCCGTCGGCGGGGGGCTCGCGGCGGGCGAGGCCCTCCTTCTCCGCCTGCTCGATCACGGCGGCGGCGACGACGGGGGCGACGGAGCGGTTGAAGACGCTCGGGATGATGTAGTCCTCGTGCAGCTCGTCCTCGGCGATCGTGTTCGCGATCGCCTCCGCGGCGGCGACCTTCATCCCCTCGCTGATCTGGCGGGCGCGGCAGTCGAGCGCTCCGCGGAACACGCCGGGGAACGCGAGCACGTTGTTGATCTGGTTCGGGTAGTCCGAGCGACCCGTCGCCATGATCCGCACGTACGGGGCGGCGACCTCCGGCATGATCTCCGGGGTCGGGTTCGCCATCGCGAACACGATCGGGTCCTTCGCCATGCGCTTGAGCTGGTCGACCTTGAACGTGTCCGGGCCGGACAGGCCGAGGAACAGCGTGGCGCCCTCGATCACGTCGTCGAGCGTACCCTGGATCCGCTCCGGGTTGGTGTTCTCCGCGTACCAGTTCTTCATGAAGTTCATGTTCTCGGTGCGGCCCTTGTAGATCGCCCCGCGGGTGTCGCACCCGATGATGTTCTTCACACCGGCGTTCATGAGGATCTTCGAGCACGCCACGCCGGACGCGCCCACGCCGGACACCACGACCTTCTGGTCCTCCATCGTCCCGCCGGTCAACCTGAGCGCGTTGATGAACGCCGCGAGCACCACGATGGCGGTGCCGTGCTGGTCGTCGTGGAACACCGGGATGTCGAGGATCTCCTTGAGCCGGTCCTCCACCTCGAAGCACACCGGCGCGGCGATGTCCTCCAGGTTGATCCCGCCGAAGGCCGGCGCGACCGCGGTGCAGATGTCGATCAGCTCCTGCGGGTCCTTCGAGTCGACGCAGATCGCGTAGCTGTCGACCTGGCCGAACTCCTTGAACAGCATCGCCTTGCCCTCCATCACGGGCATGCCGGCGGCGGCGCCGATGTCCCCCAGCCCGAGGACGGCGGTGCCGTTCGTGATGACGGCGACCATGTTGCGCTTGAGCGTCAGCTCGAACGCCCGTGCGGGGTCGTCGGCGATCGCCTTGCACACCTGGGCGACCCCGGGCATGTAGGCGATCGACAGGTCCTCGCGGGTCTTCAGCGGGATGCGGGTCGCCATCTCGATCTTGCCGCCGTGGTGCAGCTGGAACGTGCGGTCGTACGACGAGATCACCGTCACCCCGTCGAGGCCGCCGGCCGCCGCGACAATCTGGTCGGCGTGCTCCTGGTCGGAGGCGTTCACCACGAGGTCCCGGACGACCACGCGGTGGTCGGCCGAGATGATGTCCACCGCGCCGATGTCGCCGCCTACGGCGTTGATCGCGGTCGCGAGCTGGCCGAAGAGGTTCGGCTGGCCGGCTTCGAGCTCGACGCGGATCGTGACGCTGTACTGGGCGCTCGGGGTGGTCCTCGTGGACAAGGCTGCTCCTTGCTGGAGAAATGGGCGCTCGGGAGCATACCCGCTGCCCGCGTCCAGCCCGCGCTCGCCGGGACGCTTCCGATGGGCGCCGGTATCCTCGGCGCGTGCCCGATGCCCCCGCTGCGGCGCCCGCCGCCGTCCCCACGCCACCCGCCCCGGGCGGCGACCTCATGCTCGTCGACGGGAACAGCCTCGCGTACCGGGCGTTCTTCGCGCTGCCGGACACGATCTCCACCGGCGACGGCTTCCCGACCAACGCCCTCTACGGGCTCGCGGCGATGATGATGAAGGTGGTGGCGGAGGAGCGGCCGGGCCGGGTGATCGTGGCGTGGGACGCGCCCGGCAAGACCTTTCGGCACGAGCAGTACCCGGAGTACAAGGCCGGTCGCGCCGCCACCCCAGACCTCCTCAAGGAGCAGGCGCCGCACTTCCGGCCGCTCATGGAGGCGTTCGGGTTCGTCAACACCGAGCTGACCGGCTTCGAGGCGGACGATCTCATCGGCACGCTCGCACGGCGCGGGGAGGAGGCGGGGGAGCGGGTCACGATCCTCACGAGCGACCGCGACACCTTCCAGCTCGTCACGGATCAGGTCAGCGTCCTCGCGACCGGCCGCGGGGTGACCGACACCACCCGCTACACGCCGGAGAAGGTCGTCGAGCGGTACGGCATCGGGCCCGAGTCGATGACCGATTTTCGTGGCCTCGTCGGCGACAACTCCGACAACCTGAAGGGCGTCCCGGGCATCGGGGAGAAGACCGCCTCACAGCTCATCCAGAAGTACGGCGACCTCGAGGGCGTGCTCGCCCACGCCGGTGAGCAGTCGCCGAAGCGCAAGGAGAACCTCATCGCCGCGGCGGAGGACGCGCGCCAGTCGCGCGACCTCTCGGTCATCGAGACCGCCGTGCCGCTCGAGCTGGAGATCGACGAGGTGCCGCCCCTCGATCTCGGCCCGGCGCGCCGGGCGGCGCTCGACGAGCTCTTCAGGCGCTTCGAGTTCGGAAGCCTCGCCCGCCGACTCGACGAGCTCACCTCCGCGCCCGCGGTGGCGGCCCCGGTCGCGACGGCGATCACGGTCGACGCTGTGCAGTGCGGACCCGCGCAGCTGTCGATGCGCCTCCACGGCGGCACCGCGCCGGTGGCGCTCGCCGTCGCCGACGATCGCTGGGCCGTTTGCGTCGAGCCGCCCGGCGTGTTCACCGGCGATCTCGACACGGCTCAGCTCGCGGCAGCTCTCCGTGGCGCGTCGCTGGTCGCGCACGACTTCAAGGGCCTCCCGCGCGATCTGGCGGTGGAGCTCGTGCCGTCGCACGACACCATGGTGGCCGCCTACCTGCTCGAACCGCGCCGCCGCGGCTACGACCTGGAGGACCTCGCAGCCGAGGCCGGCATCGGCATCTCCGGCTCCGACGACCAGGCCGTGCGCGCAGTCGCAGCGACCGTCGCGATCGCCGAGCGGCAGCGGGAGGCGCTGCAGCGTGAGGGCCTCGACCCGCTCTTCCGCGAAGTGGAGCTTCCGCTCGTTTCGGTCCTCGCCGACATGGAACGGGAGGGGGTCGCGCTCGACACCCACCGCCTCGGCGAGATCGCCGCACGTGTCCGCGATCGCGCCGACGAGCTCCGCGACCGCATCTGGGAGCTCGCCGGCGGCGAGTTCGTCATCGACTCGCCGAAGCAGCTCGGTGAGGTGCTGTTCGAGCGCCTCGAACTGCCGACGTTCCGCAAGGGCAAGACCGGATGGTCGACCGATCGCAAGGTCCTGCGTCTCTTGGAAGGCAGGCATCCGATCATCGCCCTGATCGGCGAGTACCGCGAGCTCACCAAGCTCGACAGCACATACCTCGCGGCCCTGCCCGACCTCGTCGACGAGCAGGGGCGGTTGCACACGACGTTCAACCAGACCGTGGCCGAGACCGGCCGGCTGTCGTCGGTCAACCCCAACCTCCAGAACATCCCGATCCGCACGGCGATCGGCCGGGAGATCCGCGGCGCGTTCATCGCCCGTGACGGCTGGCGGCTGGCGAGCTTCGACTACAGCCAGGTGGAGCTGCGGATCCTCGCGCACTGCTCCGGCGAGCCGACGCTCGCCGCGGCGTTCCGCGCGGGCGAGGACGTGCACCGCGCGACCGCCGCGGAGGTGTTCGGCATGGACCCCGCCGACGTCGACCGCACCACCCGCGACCGAGCGAAGGCGGTGAACTTCGGGATCGTCTACGGCATCAGCGCGTTCGGGCTGTCCGACCAGCTCGGCATCGACCGGGAGGAGGCGCAGGCCTACATCGACACCTACCTCGCTCGGTACCCCCGGGTCCGGAGCTTCATCGACACCACGATCGCGGCGGCGGCGCAGGACGGGCACGTCACCACCCTGCTCGGCCGGCGCCGCCCGATCCCCGAGCTTCTCGGGCGTACTGTGCAGCAGCGCAACCTGGGTGAGCGGCTCGCGGTGAACACCGTGATCCAGGGCTCGGCGGCCGACATCATCAAGGTCGCCATGGTCCGCGCCCACCGGGCGCTGCGGGACGAGGGGCTGCGGGCGAAGCTCGTGCTGCAGATCCACGACGAGCTCCTCGTGGAGACCCCGCTCGAGGAGGTGCCGCGCGTCTCAGCGATCGTGCGCGAGGCCATGGTCGGCGCGTACGACCTCGACCCGCCGCTCGTCGTCGACGTCGGAGTCGGCGAGACGTGGTTGGAGGCCAAGGCCTGAGACCGTCCCGCTCGCGTTCCAGAATAATCCTGAAAATATGTGGCAATTCGGTAGAATTACCGCGTGTCACGTCCGGCAGCGGTTCACCCGCATCTTCCCCGCTTTGCCCAGGCCGTCACCGGGGTGATCAGCCTGGAGGCGCTCGTGTTCCAGGACCGCTGGGCCGTCGCGGTGGCGCTTGCGCTCGTACTGGTCGCGCTGGCGGTCCCCCGCTACTCGCCGGTCAACCTGCTCTTCAGGCTCGCCGCGCGGCCCGCCAGCGATCTCGAACCCGTCGCGCCGGTGCGCTTCGCTCAGGGAATGGCGGCGGTGGGACTGTCCGTGGCCCTGGCCCTGTCGTTCGCAGGGGCCCGGAATGCCGCGTGGATCGTGGTGGGCATCATCGGCGTCGTGGCGCTCTTCTCCGCCGTCACCGGTTACTGCGTCGGTTGCGAGATCTACCGACTGCTGCTCGCACGGGGCGGGGCGGACGACGACGTCCGGGGCGACCTCGGACTGCAGGGGGCCGGACCCTGGCTGGTGGTGCTCACCGCGCCCGGATGCGCGCGATGCGAGCCGGTCGCCAGGCAGCTCGAGGAGGTCGCCGCCCCGCGATCGATCGTGCGAGTGGACCTCACGCGGACACCCGCCGCCGCGCGGCTGCCCGTCAGGAGCGTCCCGGCGGTCATCGCGATCGGCGGCGACGGCCGGGTCCGTCGCGCGCTCACTGGTCGCCTCGACCGTCCGATCCTCGAAGAGGTCGCCGCCGACCTGTAGCGACCGGGCGGTGGCGACGCTCGACGCCCGACGGTAGACTCATGGGATCGACCGCACGCGGTCCGCTCACTCCTGCCACCCAAAAAGGAAAACCCTCGACATGCAGTCCGAATCCGACGCCCCAGTCCGTGAGCTCGACGGCCCCGAGTACATCGAGGTCGACGGGCAGCTCGTCCCGAACTACGACCTGACGTTCCCGTCGTTCGAGGAGGGCGACGTCGTCAGCGGGAAGGTGGTGCGGATCGACAAGGACGAAGTTCTCGTCGACATCGGCTACAAGAGCGAGGGCGTCATCCCCTCCAACGAGCTCTCCATCCGCAAGAGCGTCAACCCCGCGGACGAGGTCGAGCTGAACGAGGTGGTCGATGCGCTCGTCCTGCAGAAGGAGGACCAGGACGGCCGGCTGATCCTGTCGAAGAAGCGCGCCCGGTTCGAACGCGCGTGGAAGCGCATCGAGGAGGCCGCCAACAACAGCGAGATGGTGACCGGCAAGGTCATCGAGGTCGTGAAGGGCGGGCTCATCCTCGACCTCGGCGTCCGCGGCTTCCTGCCAGCGTCGCTCGTGGACATCCGCCGCGTCCAGGACCTCGACGAGTTCCTCGGCAAGGAGCTCGAGTGCAAGGTCATCGAGCTCAACCGCAGCCGCAACAACGTCGTGCTGTCCCGCCGCGCGGTCATCGAGGACGAGCGGCGTGAGGTGCGTCAGAAGATCCTCGACGAGTTGCAGCCCGGCGCCGTGGTCGAGGGCATCATCTCGAACATCGTCGACTTCGGGGCGTTCGTGGACCTGGAGGGCATCGACGGGCTCATCCACATCTCCGAGCTGTCGTGGACGCATGTCAACCACCCGTCCGAGGTGCTCGCGATCGGGGACCGGGTCGAGGTGAAGGTGCTCGACATCGATCGTGACCGTCAGCGGATCTCCCTCGGTCTCAAGCAGACTCAGGCCGACCCGTGGCAGAGCGTCGTGGAGGCCTACCAGGTGGGCGACGTCGTGGCGGGCAAGGTCACCAAGGTCGTGACGTTCGGCGCCTTCGTCGAGATCCTCCCCGGTGTCGAAGGGCTCGTGCACATCT
>CAYTRV010000125.1:0-6909 GCA_964440285.1 uncultured Bifidobacteriaceae bacterium | reverse complement strand
GCTCCTGCTCCTGCGCCATCCAGTCCATCGTCGCCGCGCCCTCGTGCACCTCGCCGATGCGGTGGGTGCGCCCCGTGTAGTAGAGGATGCGCTCCGTCGTGGTGGTCTTGCCCGCGTCGATGTGCGCCATGATCCCGATGTTCCGGGTGCGCTCGAGCGAAACTGCCTTGGGTGCTGTCGTTGACACGGTGATCCCCTTACGACGTGCGGCAGGCCGAACCTGCCGCGCTCATGACGACGCGAACGACGGTGCCACTGTGCCCCCTACCAGCGGTAGTGCGCGAAGGCCTTGTTGGCCTGGGCCATGCGGTAGATGTCGTCCTTGCGCTTGAACGCGCCCCCCTGCGAGCCGAGCGCGTCGAGCAGCTCGTTCGCGAGGCGCTCGCTCATCTGCTTCTCGCGACGCTCGCGCGAGAACCGGACGATCCAGCGGATCGCCAGGGTTCGGCCGCGGCGCGGCTGCACCTCGATCGGCACCTGGTAGGTGGCGCCACCGACCCGGCGGGAGCGAACCTCGAGCGCCGGGGTGACGTTGCGGATCGCCTCCTCCATGACCTGCACGGGGTCGCGACCGGTTCGGTCGCGGATCCGTTCGAGGGCGTCGTAGACGATCCTCTCGGCGACCGACTTCTTGCCGGCCCGCAGGACGCGGTTGACGAGCTGGGTGACGATCACGTTGCCGTGTACGGGATCCGGCTCGAGGTCACGGAGGTCTGCTGCGTTCCGTCGCGGCATTACTTCGGCGCCTTCGCGCCGTACTTCGAACGGGCCTGCTTGCGGTCGGACACGCCGGCCGCATCGAGGGCCGCGCGGATGATCTTGTACCGCACGCCCGGGAGGTCCTTCACACGACCGCCGCGCACCAGCACCACCGAGTGCTCCTGGAGGTTGTGCCCCTCGCCCGGAATGTAGCTGGTGACCTCCATCCCGTTCGTGAGGCGCACGCGCGCGACCTTGCGAAGCGCCGAGTTCGGCTTCTTCGGCGTCGTCGTGTACACCCTGGTGCAGACGCCCCGCTTTTGCGGCGCGCCCTTGAGGGCGGGAGTGGACGTCTTGACGTTGTTCGGCTTACGGCCCTTTCGGACCAGTTGGTTGATCGTCGGCACGCGGTGATTGGCCTCTTCTTGCTGGCAGGTTCAAGCGTCGCCGCTCGGCGGTGACCGGCGGGGAACCGTAGCACGAACCGCAAGAGTCGGCCACCTGACTCGCCCCGCTCGGCGCGGGCTCGAACGCCGGTGTCAGACCTCGGGAACGGCGCTCACCAAGCGGACGCTCGTCCGCGCCCGGAAGGCGAAGGTCCCGCCGATGTCCATGTCCACGTCCCACTGCACGGGGACCGCGAGCGACGGCGCCCACCACAGGGTCTCGTCGCGGGTGCCCGGGTGGGGGCCGTCCGTCTCGGAGTGGGACGTCACGACCAGCACATCGACGTGGCGGTCGCCGACCCGCATCCGCTCGGCGCGCACCACGCGCGTTTCGGCGCGGACGGTGAGATCGCCGGTCCGGTAGGTCTCCCGCCAGCGCGTCCCCGGCGACGCGCGTGCCGGGAGGAACAGCGAGGGCGGCTCGACGGTGCGCCGGTCATCACGCCCGAAGCCCGCGAACGTCACCTTGGTGCGGCGGAACGTCACCCGCAGGTCATCGCCCCCGCGGGCGACGCGCATCGCCTCGATGTGCTGGCGGCTGTAGGCCAGCTCGGCGTCCCACCCGTCCGCGCGGGACGTCACCACCAGGCGCGCCTGTGCCGGCAGGCTGCGGGTGACCGCCAGCGGACCGACTCCCCCGGTCTCGGAGCCGGAGGCCGTGTAGAGGTACACACCGGGCGCCGGCCCGGCGGTTGCGATGACGTCGCCCTGCGCCGACCGGAAGGTGGCCAGCGCCTCGTCCTGCGAGACCGGATCGCTCGATCCGGCAGACCGCCACAGGAGGACACCGGCGACGGCGACGGCGAGCACGGTGACCACGAGCACCCGGAACCACCAGGACCGGCGCGACCGCTTCACACCGCGAATGTTAGTGCCCTGTCTTCGCAATGGGCATTGCTCGGTGCGCCGGCGCTTCGGCGATACCCTCACAGGGGTGAACGCCCGCCGTCAAGCGATCGCGTGCTGCCCGGCATGCGCGGCGTCGATCCGCCGCCACCACCGCTCCCGAGTCCCGCGCGCGTGGGTCGTCCTGCTCGCGCTCGTCGCGGCAACACTCCCAATCGCAGCGCTCAACGACCGCGACTCCCCGAGCGCCGAAGCGGCCCCGTCGCCGAGTCCCGCCCCGGCCCCGCAGCCCGCGCCGCCGCCCGCCGCACCGATCGAAGCGCGGGTCCAGTGGCGTGAGAGCATCGCGCACGGCACGGCCAACACAGGCTGGCTGGAGCGCGGCGTGATCCTCCCCGACGAAGGACCCGGCTTCTACACGTACGACCCGTACACGCAGGCGCCGCCGAACCGGCGGGAGCGCCGCAACGGCACGGCAACGCTCGTGCGAGAGATCATCGACCTCGGCAGGTGGTGGGAGCGTGCGTACCCCGACGCCCCGCGGCTCGGGATCGGCGACCTCTCAAACGAGGGCGGTGGCAACTTCGATCTGCACGCCTCGCACGAGAACGGCCTGGACGTCGACATCCGCCTGCCGCGGGCGGACGGCCAGGAAGGCCAGTCGAACCCGGCCAACTACGATCGGGCGCTCACCCAGGCGCTGGCTGACCGGCTCGTCGGCCGCAGGGTCGAGTACGTGTTCTACGGGCCGAACCTCGACGTTCGCGGCCCCAGCGGCATCGTGATGACCTGGCCGAACCACGACGACCACCTGCACGTGCGCTTCCCGGACCCCGACGGGTTCGGCAACTAAACCTTTCCGGCGCCCGCCAACTCCTCCGCGGCGGTCTGCGCCGTCGACGCGGGCGGCGGCGGGGGCGCGACGGACGACGCGCGTGTCTGACGCTTCCGGGCGAGGAAGAAGAACGCGCAGATCGCGGCGGCAACGGCGAACGTGATGCCCGCCCCGCCGGGCACGCGGGTCAGGGTCTCCATGCCGGCGCCGACCAGCGCCGCGCACGGGATGGTGAGCAGCCAGGCGACGAGGATGTTGCCGGCCACGCCCCAGCGCACCGCCGAGAAGCGCTGCGTGGCTCCCGCGCCGAGTACCGACCCGGAGATCGTGTGCGTCGTCGATACGGGGTACCCGTAGTGGGCGGTCAGCCAGAGGATCGTCGCGCACGAGGTCTGGGCGCTGAAGCCCTGCAGCGGCGAGAGCTTCGTGACGTTCTGACCGAGGGTCCGGATGATCCGCCACCCGCCGAACCACGTGCCCGCCGCCATCGCGGTCGCGGCGCTGAGGATCACCCAGAGCGGCGGGTCGGCGTCCTGCCCGAGCTCACCGGCGGAGATCAGCGCGAGGGTCATGATGCCCATCGTCTTCTGGGCGTCGTTCGTGCCATGGGTGAAGGCGACGAACCCGCCGGACACGAGCTGCAGACGCCGGAAGAGGCGGTTGACCATCCCCGGGCGCCGGCGGGCAATGAGCCACGTGCAGACCACCACGAGCACCCCGGCGCCGACCATGCCGAGGATGGGCGCGAGCAGGGACGGGATGAGCACCTTGTCCTTGATGCCGGCCCACTTGACCGCATCGGTTCCGGCGGCCGCGAGCACGGCCCCGCCCACGCCTCCGATCAGCGCGTGGCTCGAGCTGCTCGGGAGGCCGAAGAACCAGGTCAGGAGGTTCCAGGTGATCGCCCCGATGAGCCCCGCCATGATCACCTTGAGCGAGACCGCGTCCTGGACGACGATGCCCTTCGCGATGGTCGACGCGACCTTGATCGACACGAACGCTCCGACGAAGTTCAGCACCGCCGCCGACACCACCGCCAGGTGCGGCGACATCGCCCGGGTGGAAACGCTCGTCGCGACCGCGTTGGCGGTGTCGTGGAACCCGTTCGTGAAGTCGAACGCGAGGGCGATCGCCAGCACCAGGATGAGGGTCGTGCTCATTGCGAAGGGAGGAGCGAGGAGACCCGAGTATCCGGTTAGCTGTTCTTCACGACGATGTTGCCAACGTGGTGCGCCGCGGTCTCGCAGGCGTCGATCGCGTCCTCGAGCGCGTCGTAGACGTCCTTCCACCGGATCACGTACAGCGGGTCCGCGCCGGGGTCGGCGAAGAGCGCTCCGATCGCCTCCCGGAGGATGCGGTCGCCCTCGTCCTCGAACCTCTTGACCTCGAGGAGGTGACCGTCCGCTTCCGCGAGGCCCCTGAGGCTCCCGAGCGCCGACGCCAGGTGCTGGGCCGCGCTCACCATGACCGCACACTGCCTCCGGGCGGCCTCCGTCGTCTCGGTGATGCGGTACACCGCGAGCAGCTCGGACGCGTCGTCCATGTGGTCGAGCACGTCGTCGGTCGCGCTCGCGAGGCCGTAGATGTCCTCCCGGTCGAACGGGGTGATGTACTGGGTGTTCAGCAAGTTGATGATCTCGCCGGTCAGGTCGTCGCCGACGTGCTCGAGCGCCTTGACCTTCGAGTGGGGAACGGCCGCCGGGTCCGTGAACCGCTGTTCCACGAGTTGGGCGGCGGCGAGCGCGTTCCCGCCCGCACGGGCGAACATGTCGTAGAACTGCGTTGCCTTCGGGAGGACCGAGAAGCCCATTCACATCCTTGACGGTCTGGTGACAGGCACTGTACGTGACCATTCTCACGGTGGTCGGCGGCCGCCTGGCCGCGAGCCCATATCCTTCCCGGAATGAGCGGCCTTCCGAGCGCAGCGGCCGCCCTCGGGCTGCGCGACGTGACCAAGCGCTACCGCGCCGACCTCCCTCCGGCGGTCGATCGGCTCACGCTCGACGTCCCCGCGGGCGAGGTCTGCGTCCTCGTCGGCCCGTCCGGGTGCGGAAAATCCACGGCGCTCAAGATGATCAACCGCCTCATCGAGCCGAGCTCCGGCGAGATCACCATCGACGGGCGGGATTCGCGCGGGCTCGCGCCCGCCGCGCTGCGGCGGCGCATCGGGTACGTCATCCAGCAGGTCGGCCTGCTCCCCCACCTGTCGGTCGCGGCGAACGTGGCGACGGTGCCGAAACTCCTCGGGTGGGACCGGGCGCGAGTCGCCGGGCGGGTCGAGGAGATGCTCGCCCTCGTCGGCCTCCCCGCCGCCGAGTTCGGGCGGCGGTACCCGAGCGAGCTCTCCGGCGGCCAGCAGCAGCGCATCGGCCTCGCCCGTGCGCTCGCCGGCGACCCGCCGCTCATGCTGATGGACGAGCCGTTCTCGGCGGTCGACCCGATCACCCGCGAACGCCTGCAAAGCGACTTCCTGCGCCTGCACCGCCAGGTGGCGAAGACCGTCGTGTTCGTGACGCACGACATCGACGAGGCGGTCCGGATGGCCGACCACATCGCCGTCATGCGCGACGGTCACGTCGTGCAGTACGCGCCGCCGGCGGAGTTGCTCGCACGACCCGCCGATGGCTTCGTGCGAGACTTCGTCGGGGCCGACCGGGCCCTCAAGCGCCTGTCGCTCATCCGGCTCGAGCACCTCGACCTCCCCCGCTCCGCCGCCGACGGCTCACCCGTTCGACTCGCACGCGACACGAGCCTGCGCGACGCCCTGTCGGCCCTCCTCGAAGCGGGCGCCGACCGGGCGACCGTCGTCGACGAGAACGATCGACCCGTCGCAAGCGTCGACGTCGGAACGATCGCCGCGGCAGCCACCTCCGCAGCGGAGCATCCTGGTGCCTGACTTCCGCTGGGATTGGATCGAGCGTCACACCGACGACATCGCATCGGCGAGCCTCGAACACCTGCAGCTCGTCGGTTCGAGCGTGGCGCTCGCCGTGGCGGTGGCGATCCCGGTCGCCGTGGCCGTACGCCGGCGCCCGTCGGCCATCGCCGTCGCGACCGGAGGCGCGACGGTCCTCTACACGATCCCGAGCCTCGCGCTGTTCGCGATCCTGGTGAGCATCGTCGGCATCGGCCGGACCCCCGCGGTCATCGGGCTCGCCGGCTACGCGGTCGGCGTCCTGCTCCGCAACGCCCTGACCGGCCTGCGCGAGGTCCCCCCGGCGGCGCTCGACGCGGCACGCGGAATGGGGATGACCCGCCGGCAGATGCTTTTCCGGGTCGAGCTCCCGCTCGCCGTCCCAGCGATCCTCACCGGGATCCGGCTGGCCACCATCGAGACAGTCGCGATCGCGACGGTCGCCGTGTTCGTCGCGGGCGGCGGGCTCGGCGAGCTCATCTTCACCGACGGAATCCAGCGCGACCTGTTCCTCACCCCGATCGTCGCCGGCGCCGCGGTCGCGATCGCCATGGCGCTCATCCTCGACGTCCTCCTGATCGGCGCCCAGCGTCTCATCGCGCCGTGGCGCCGGACGGTGCGCACGTGAGCCTCCTCGCCGACGCATGGGATGCGTTCCAGGCGAACGAGGGCTGGCAGCGGGTCGGCGAGCACATCGAGCTGAGCGTGGTTCCGCTGGCGATTGCTGGAGCGATCGGGCTCCTGCTCGGCGTCGCCTGCGCGAAGGGCGGCCCGGTGGGCGGCTTCGTGGTCAGCACCGCGGGGATCGCCGGGCGCCTCGTCCCGACGTTCGCGGCGATGGCCCTGGTGATGGCGCTCTCGTCGGTGGGGTTCTGGCCGGCGGTCGTCGGGTTGACGCTCCTCGGGATCCCACCGGTGCTCCTGAACGTCGCCGCCGGCATCCAGCTCGCCGACCGCGGCGCCGTCGAGGCCGCGCGCGGCATGGGCTACACGGGGGCCCAGGTGCTGCGCGGGGTCGAGCTCCCGCTCGCCGTCCCGTTCGTGTTCACGGGGCTTCGGACCGCCGCGGTGATGATCGTCTCGACCGCCGCCCTCGCGGGAGCGATCGGCGCCGGAGGACTGGGCGTCACGATCATCGCGGGGTTCTCGAACAATCAGGACGACGTCCT
>CAYTRV010000124.1:0-7048 GCA_964440285.1 uncultured Bifidobacteriaceae bacterium | reverse complement strand
GATGGGCGAGCAGATCGCATTCGGGCTGGCGTCGGCCGGAGCCATCGGCTGCGGGGTCCTCGTCGTGACGCTCGCCAACGCGTTCCGTGCCGCCGTCGCGCTCATCGGGACGCTGATCTCGGTCGCCGTGCTCTTCCTGCTGCAGGCCGCGCCGTTCGTCGCGTTCGTGCAGGTGATCGTCTACGCCGGCGCGATCGTGACGCTCTTCCTCTTCGTGCTCGCGTACCTCGGTGAACGCGTCCAGCGCACGCCGGACCGCCTCGCCGCGTACCAGGTGTTCGCCTGGGTCGTCGTCCTCGCCATCGGCGGCATGGGCGTCATCGTGCTGCTCGCGACCAAGCTCCCCGGGATCGGCGACGACCCCCGGCCGGTCGACGACATCGGCAGCCCCCAGGCCATCGGCGATTCCTTCCTGAAAGAGCACCTCATCCCGTTCGAGGTGACCTCCCTCGTGCTGCTCGTCGCGGCGGTCGGCGCCGTGCTGCTCGCGGCGCGCGCCGTGCTGGCGGAGCGCGGACGATGACGGGGGTCCCGCTCGGCTTCTACCTCGGCGTGTCCGGGGTGCTGCTGCTCCTCGGCCTCCTCGGCGTGATGACCCGCCGCAACCCGCTGATGCTGCTGCTCGCCGTCGAGCTCATGCTGAACGGGGCGAACGTCGCGCTGGTGGGGTTCAGCCGGTACTGGAACGACACCAGCGGCCAGATCTTCGCCCTCATCGTGATGGTCGTCGCCGCGGCGGAGGTCGTGATCGGACTCGGCCTCGTCGTCTCGGTGTTCCGCCAGCGCGGGGCGCTCGACGTCGACGAGATGTCGGAGCTACGCGGTTAGTGGACCGCCAGGCGACATTCAGCGGGTTCTGGCGGCTGCAACGCACCGCCGGATACCGGATGGAGGCGGCGGTCGATCCGCTCTACCGCATCGTCCTCGGTCGCACCCATATTCTCGATATGGGTGCTCCCTGCGTCCTCGTCCGGCGGGCGTTTCGCTCGCCAGAACACCAGGGGTCATCGTGACGCTGACACGCTCTGGAGCCCGCCAACGTCACCTGGCGGTCCACTAATGGGCACGCTCGGGTGGATCGTGCTGGGGCTGCCCCTGCTGGCGAGCCTGGTCCTGTCGTTCGCCGGGGCGAAGGAGCCGCCGAAGGCGCTCACCCGGATCGTCGGCTGCGGCTCGATCGGCGTCGCCTTCGCGCTGACCGTCGCCATCTTCATCGGGATGCTCGGGGACGACCCGGAGGAGCGGGTCCACGTGTCGCGCCTGTGGGAGTGGATCGACATCGGCGGCCTGACGGTCGACCTGGCGATCCGCATCGACCAGCTCTCCGTATTGATGATGCTCGTCATCACCGGGGTCGGATTCCTCATCCACCTGTACTCGACCGAGTACATGGGCCACGAGGGCGGCTACCGCCGGTTCTTCGCCCAGATGAACTTCTTCGTCTTCTCGATGCTGCTGCTGGTGGAGGCCGCCAACTTCGTGTTCCTGATCGTCGGCTGGGCGTTCGTCGGTCTCGCCAGCTACCTGCTGATCGGCTTCTACTACGACCGGCCCGTCGCGGTGGCCGCGGCGAAGAAGGCGTTCGTGATCAACGTCATCGGCGACGTCGGCATGATCATCGCGGCGTTCCTGCTCGTCCGCGAGCTCGGCACGCTCGACTACACCGAGGTGTTCGCCCGCGCGCCGCAGGGCATCGACTCGGGAAGCGGCGCGGCGATCGCGATCGCGCTGCTGCTGTTCGTCGGCGCCGCCGCCAAGAGCGCGCAGGTGCCCCTTCACACGTGGCTCCCCGACGCGATGGAGGGCCCCACGCCGGTCAGCGCACTCATCCACGCCGCGACGATGGTGACCGCCGGCGTGTACCTCGTCGTGCGCACTCACGTGCTCTACGAGCTGGCGCCGGTGGCCATGGACATCGTCGCGGTGGTCGGCTGCGTGACCCTGGTGATGGCCGCGACCATCGCGATCGCGCAGGTCGACATCAAACGGGTGCTCGCGTGGAGCACCGTCAGCCAGATCGGCTACATGATCATGGGCGTGGGGCTCGGCGCGTACGACTCCGGGATGTTCCACTTCCTCACCCACGCGTTCTTCAAGGCGCTCCTGTTCCTCGCCGCCGGCATCGTCATCCACGCCCTCGCGGGCGAGCAGAGCCTCGACCGGATGGGTGGCCTCGGGAGGCATCTGCGCTTCGCGTACCTCACGATCGGCGTCGGCTGCCTCGCGATCGCCGGCGTCCCGGGCCTCGCCGGCTTCTTCAGCAAGGACGACATCCTCGCCCACGCGCTCGCCCACGGCGGCCTCGGCGTGGCGCTCTTCGTGTTCGGGAGCATCGGCGCGTTCCTCACCGCGTTCTACATGTTCCGGCTGCTGTTCCGGGTGTTCGTCGCGCCCGAGCCGGAGGGCGGGTACACGCGCGCGCCGCACGGCGCCGGCTGGGCGATGAGCCTGCCGGTCGGGATCCTCGCCGTCCTGTCGATCGTCGGCGGGTGGCTGCAGGTGCCGTACGGCTGGCACACGATCCGCGACTGGCTCGACCCGGTGTTCGCCGACAGCCTCCTGGCCCCGCTCGAAGCGACGCACGGGCAGGAGACCGCCACCGTCATCGTCTCGGTGGTCGCCGCCCTCGGCGGGATCGCGCTCGCCTGGTACGTGTTCGTGCGCGACCCGTCGCGCCGCACCCGCGCCGCAGCCGTCATGCCCGAGGCGCGCGCGTTCCTCGAGGACGCCTACCGCTTCGACGAGATCTACGACGAGCTGGTCGTCCACCCGGGGCGGGTCTCGGGTGAGCGCCTGCGCGACGTCGCCGAGCCGCTGGCGGTGATGGGAGCGACGGCGGGAGTCGCCGCGGCCGTCACCGCCGCCGCGCGCGGTCTGCGCGCCATGCAGAGCGGGCTGGTGCGGACGTACGCCTTCGCGCTCACGGCCGGTCTCGTGCTCGTCGCCGTCGTCTTCATCCTGGTACAAGGCTGATGCCCTGGATCTCCGCCATCGTGCTGTTGCCGCTGTTCGGGGCGCTGTCGATGTTCGCCGTCCCGGAGGGCGACGCACGGCTGGCGCGGGCGCACGCGCTCACCGCGGCGCTCGGCACGCTCGTGATGACCGCGATCGCGGTGGGACTGTTCGACCGTGGCTCCAGTGAGCTTCAGTTCGTCGACCACCACGACTGGGCGGGCGCTGCGGGGCTCGCGTGGGACGTCGGCGTCGACGGCATCTCACTGTGGCTCGTGCTCCTGACCTCCGGGTTGTTCTTCCTCGCGATCGTGGCCGCCGCGATCCGCACCCCGGAGCGACCCCGCGCGTTCCTCGGGTTGCTGCTGCTGGCGGAGTTCGGCCTGCTCGGGCTGTTCGCCGCCGGCGACCTGATCCTGTTCTACGTGTTCTGGGAGGCGATGCTCGTCCCGTTCGCGCTGCTCATGTGGATATGGGGGTCGGGCGACCGGGGCCGGGCGACCATGACCTTCGTGATCTACACGATGGTCGGCAGCCTCCTGATGCTGGTCGCCATCCTGTCCACGGCGTTCATCGCGCAGGGGCCGGGCGAGGCGCTCACGTTCAACATCCTGGAGCTCACCGGCGAGGCATGGACCACGACCCAGTCCACGTGGCTGTTCCTCGGGTTCGCGCTGGCCTTCGTCATCAAGCTCCCGCTGTTCCCGTTCCACGGGTGGATGCCAGGCGCGTACGCGGCGGCGCCGCTCCTGGTGACCGGCCTCCTCGCGGCGGTCATGAGCAAGGCCGGCGTCTACGGCCTCATGCGCGTCGGCGTGCCGATGTTCCCCGAGGGCGCCGACCGGTTCGCCCCGCTCATCAGCTGGCTCGCGGTGATCGGCATCGTCTACGGCTCGCTCATCGCATGGCGCGCTCCGACGATGCGGCTGCTCGTGGCGTACTCGAGCCTCGCGCACCTCGGCTTCATCGTGCTCGGGATCATGTCGTTCAACGTGACCGCCGGGCAGGGCGCGGTTCTGCAGATGGTCAACCACGGCATCGTCACCGCTGCGGCCTTCGCGATCGTCGGGATCGTCGCCCGGGCCAAGCGCGGCGACGAGGAGATGGACGGCATCGAGGGACTCGCGAACGGCGCGCCGTGGCTGGCCGGGACCTTCCTGGTCGTCACGATGGCGGCGCTCGCGATTCCCGGCTCCAACTCCTTCGTCGGAGAGTTCTTCATCCTGACCGGAGTATTCGCCGAGCGGCCCCTGCTCGCCGTCCTCGCCTGCATCGGCGTCGTGTACGCCGCGGTCTACATGCTGCGCCTGTACCAGTCGAGCATGAACGGGCCCAAGCGCGGGCTCGCCTCACGGGCGGAGCTCGGATGGCGTGACGCGCTCTACCTGAGCCCGCTCGTTGCCGCGATGCTCGTGATCGCCCTCTGGCCCGCCGCGATCGTCGGGTCGACCGAGCCATCGGTGCTCCGCGCTTCCGGGCCGACGCACGAGGTGTACTGCGCCAGGGTGTCGTTCAGTTCAGCGGAAGCGATGACCGCGGCAGGGTGCCCGTGAACGTCTCCGCGACCACTCCATTCCTGATCGTGTCGGGCGCCGGGGTTCTCGCGCTCCTGATCGGGCTCGTCCCGGACCGGCGGCTCGCACGTTCCCTTCCCACCCTCGCCGGGGTCGGTGCCCTCGTGGCGGCCGGCATCGTCTCGGCCGCACTGTGGGGTGCGCGCGAGACCGCCGTGGGCGAGAATTTCGTCAGCGACCGGTTCACGTTGCTGCTCAACTTCGTGTTCCTCGGGGCGGCGCTCGCGACCCTTGGTCTGGCATGGCGTGAGCCGTCCGCGACGGACAAGCGCGGGGAGTACGTCGGGCTGATCCTCCTGTCGACGGCCGGGATGATGCTGGTCGCGGCGTCGGGGACGACGATCGTCCTGTTCCTCGGCATCGAGCTGCTGTCGGTTGCCCTGTACGTGCTCTGCGCCATCGAGACGTGGAGGACCCGTTCCCTGGAGAGCGGGCTCAAGTACCTCATCGTCGGGGCGGTCGGCTCCTCGCTGTTCCTGTACGGGCTCGCGCTCCTCTACGGGGCGACCGGGACGACGGTGATGGGGCGCATCGGCGGGCGCCTCGCCGACACCGGCCTGGCCGGCGAGCCGCTCGCGATCGGCGGGCTCGCGCTGGTGGTGGTCGGGTTGGGATTCAAGGCGTCGGCGGTGCCGTTCCACATGTGGACACCCGACGTGTACGAGGGCGCCCCGACGCCGATCACCGCCTTCATGGCGACCGCGACGAAGGCGGCCGCGCTGGCGGCGTTCATGCGGGTGTTCTCGGAGTCGCTCATCGGGCTCGTCGACGACTGGAAGATCGTGATCGCCGCACTCGCCGCGGCGACGATCGTGGTGGGGAACGTGGCGGCCCTGCTGCAGGACAACCTCAAGCGGCTGCTGGCGTATTCGGGTGTTGCGCAGGCCGGGTACCTGCTGATCGGTGTGGCGGCAGGGACGGTGCGCGGCGTGGAGGCGGTGCTCTACTACCTGTTCGCGTACCTGGTGATGACGCTGGCGGCGTTTGCGGTGGTGTCGGTCCGGGAGCGCGAGGTGCCGGACGGCGACCGCATCGGGTCGCTCCGGGGGCTCGGCCGGCGGCGGCCGGTCCTGGGCGTGGTGTTGACGCTGTCGATGTTGTCGCTGGCCGGCATCCCGCCGATGTCCGGGTTCATCGGGAAGTTCCTGCTGTTCGGGGCGGCGGTCGACGCGGACCTGACGTGGCTCGCGATCGTCGGCGCGGTCGGGAGCATGGTGAGCCTCGCCTACTACCTGCGCGTGCTGGGCGTGGCCTGGCTCGCCGATCCGCCGGAGCGGGAGAAGCAGCTTCGCCTCCCGTCCGCCGTGGGCGCGGTGGCGATCGCATCCGCCGCCCTCGTCCTCGTGTTCGCCCTCGGCGCAGGCCCGCTCATCGACCTCTGCCGCGACGCCGCGCAGGGGATCATCGGCTGAGGATGTTTCTGTCAGGCACGTGACGGTGGCGGAACGTCCACCTGGCGGGTCTGGCTCCGAGGCTGGTCGGGCGGGCATCGAGGCAGGCGGCGGTTCCCCGACTGCGCGACCGCTCCCGCGAGTCCGCGGCGAGACAGACCGGTCTACCTCAATGCAACGACCCGGAGCCGCCTCGGGCCAGACGCGGCTCAGATACCGTCCGCGGGCGGCTCGATCGCCGGCTTGCGCACGACCTTGAAGATGAGCCGCGTCTCCACGTGCTCGACCTCGTCGCGGGCGGTGAGGTCGTCAAGCACGAGCGCGCGCAGGCGCTCCGTGTCCGGCACGGCCACGTGGATGACGTAGTCGTCCGAGCCGGCGACGTGGAACACCGAGATCGACTCCGGCAGGCGCAGGACGTGCTCGTAGAAGTCGTCGATCATGTTGCGGTGGTGCACCTGAAGCCGGACGGAGATGAGCGCCTGCGTCGGCCGGCCGAGAAGCGCGGGGTCGACGGCGGCATGGAAGCCCCGCAGCACGCCGCGCGCGCGCAATCGTCGAACGCGCTCGAGGCAGGTCGACGGCGAGAGGCCGACGAGCGCCGCGAGATCCTTGTTGGAAATGCGCGCATTCTTCTGCAGCTCCACCACGAGCTCACGGTCGATTCGATCCAGTGGCACGTACGGGATCGATGAGCGAATAATATCCGGATTCGTTGCCATCCTGTCGAATCAAGACTAACGTGCGGTGTGGCTTTCTGCCACTCCATCAGCGTCCGGCCCGGATGCCGACCACGGAGACACAAGCGATGACCCTCGAAGGCGCGCCGCCGGCCGGCGAGTCCCCGCGCGCGTCGTCGCCCCGCAGGCGCTTGCCAGCGCCTTGGCCGGGACGCAGAGCCTGCACACCGACAGCTACGACGAGGCGCTCGCCCTGCCCAGCGAGAAGTCGGTCCGCATCGCCCTCCGCACCCAGCAGATCGTTGCCCACGAGACCGGCGTGGCACACGTCGCAGATCCGCTGGGCGGCTCCGGCTACGTCGAGTGGATGACCGACGAGATGGAGCGCCAGGCCGAGGGGATCTTCGCTCGCCCCCTCGAGCTCCGCGGCGGCTCGATTCTCGAGTCCATG
>CAYTRV010000123.1:0-7054 GCA_964440285.1 uncultured Bifidobacteriaceae bacterium | reverse complement strand
GAACTTCTACTTCCTCGAGGTGAACGCCCGCCTGCAGGTGGAGCACCCGGTCACCGAGCTGGTCACCGGCCTCGACCTGGTCGCGGAGCAGCTCCGGGTCGCGCAGGGCGGTCTGCTCAGCCTGACCGGCATCGCCGCGCCGAACGGCGCCGCGATCGAATGCCGCATCAACGCCGAGGACCCCGCCCGCGACTTCATGCCCTCTGCCGGGACGCTCAGGCAGTTCCGCATCGCCCAGGGCCCGGGCGTGCGCGTCGACACCTACTGCCAGCCGGGGATGCGGGTCCCGCCGTACTACGACTCGCTCATCGCCAAGCTCTGCGTCTGGGCGCCGGACCGCGCACGCGCGGTCGCGCGGATGGCCCGGGCGCTCGACGAGACCCACATCGACGGTGTCGCGACCACCCTCGACCTGCTGCGCGACATCGCCGGGGAGCTGTCGTTCCGCGAGGGCCGGTACACGACGTCGTACCTGACCGAACGGGCCGACGCGCTCCCGTCGCTGCGCCGTGCCGCCACCGTCCCGGTGTGAGCGTCGGGCGCGAGAGCCGCATGGCGGCGCGGCGCCAGGCCGTGTTCCTCCTCTACCAGCGGGACGTCACCGGCCTGCCCGCCGACGAGCTCGAGGAGAACGCCGAGCGCGAGCGCGGACACGGGATCGACCCGTACACTCGGGAGGTGGTGAGCGGGGTCATCGAGGAGATCGAGACGATCGATCAGGCCATCGACCGGGCGGCGAGCGGCTGGAGCGTGGAGCGCATCGCCCCGCTCGAGCGCAACATCCTGAGGGTCGCCGTCCACGAGCTGCACTCGCGCCACGACATCCCCACCGCGGTCGCGATCGACGAGGCCGTCGAGATGTCGAAGCGCTACTGCCAGGCCGACGCCCCGGGTTTCGTCAACGGCGTGCTCGGAAGCGTGGCCAGGGCCTTTGGGAGCACGGTGGAATGAGCGAGGAGCGCGCGAGTCTCGCCGCCGCGGTCGAGCGGTTGGAGGCGGTGACCGCGCAGCTCGGCGCGGAGCGGGTCGACGCCGACGAGCTGAAGCGGCTCGCCGAGGAGGCCCTGGACGCATCCGCCGCGGTCTCGGAGCTTCTGCCCCGGGTCATCCGCGAGATCGAACGGGCCGCGGAGGGCGCCGGGCCCGCGCCACGGCCCCAAGGAGAAATGTAAAGAAACCTTATTCCGCTAGCGGCAGTGTCGGGAGCGGGCTAAGCTGAATGACAGAACGCGTCCATGGAAGCGGCGCAGAGGGTGCAAGGAGTCGACACGATGAAACGACGGGCAATCCCGGCCCTCGTCCTCGCCGTCGCAGCGATGGCGGCGAGTGGTGCAGCGCTGGCAGGAGGTGCCGGGGCGAAGCCGCCCGGCACGGCCCGGCACTACGTCGTGCTGGCCGAGCGGACCGCGACCAGCGCCGCCGTTCGGGCCGCGGTCGTGAGGTCGGGTGGGCGCATCGTCGGCGAGAACCGCCAGATCGGCCTGTTCACCGTGGTGTCGCGCAACCCCGGCTTCCTGCGCACGGCCGTCGCGACGCGGGCGATCCGCAGCGCGAGCCGCCGCCGCCCGATCGGCAGCTCCCGCCCCGCCAACCGCGGCAAGTCCGACCACATCACCCGCCGCCGCTCGGTCGGCGAGGCGAGGCGGGACCGGGACGACCACCGCGAGGACCGACGTGACACGGAGCCCCTGACGGGTCTGCAGTGGGACATGCAGATGATCAACGCGACCCGGGACGGGTCGTACGACGAGCAGCGCGGCCGGAGGAAGGTGCTGGTGGGCGTCATCGACTCCGGCGTCGACGGCACCCACCCCGACATCGCGCCGAACTTCGACGCAGGGCTCAGCCGCAACTTCACGGTCGACATTCCCGCGATCGACGGGCCGTGCGCGGCCGAGACGGACGGCTCGTGTACCGATCCGGCGAACGTCGACGAGGACGGCCACGGCACCCATGTTGCGGGCACCATCGGCGCGGCCCTCAACGGCCTGGGCATCGGCGGGGTTGCCCCCAAGGTGACTCTGGTGAACCTCCGGGCCGGGCAGGACAGCGGGTTCTTCTTCCTCAAGCCCACGCTCGACGCCATCACCTACGCGGCCGACAACGGCGTCGACGTCGTCAACATGAGCTTCTTCACCGACCCGTGGCTGTTCAACTGCCGCAACAACCCCGACGATTCACCGGCGGAGCGCGCCGAGCAGCGGCTGGTCATCGACGCGACGCAGCGGGCGGTCAACTATGCCCGCTCGCGCGGCGTGACCCTCGTGTCGGCGCTGGGCAACGAGGGCATCGACCTGGGAGACCCGCTGGTCGATCCGTTCAGCCCCGGCTTCCCGATCGGCAAGGAACGCATCCGCAGCATCGACAACTCGTGCCTCACCGTCCCGGCCGAGACCGACGGCGTCATCTCGGTGTCCTCCCTCGGACCGAGTGGGGCCAAGAGCGACTTCTCGAGCTACGGCGTCGAGCAGACCGACGTCTCAGCCCCCGGCGGGTTCACGACGGACTTCCCGGGGACGGTGCGGTTCAACCGGGTCGAGAACGCGATCCTGTCCGCCTACCCCGAGAGCGTCGCACGGGCGAACGGCGAGATCGGCCCCGACGGGGCGCCGACGACCGCATCGGTGGTGCGTGACTGCCAGGAAGGCGTCTGCGCCTACTACAAGTACGAGGAGGGCACCTCGATGGCCGCGCCGCACGCGGCGGGGGTCGCGGCTCTGATCGTGAGCGAGCACGGGTCGAAGCGCCACGGGAAGGGCATCACGATGAACCCCACGGAGGTCGAGCGGATCCTGAAGGAGACCGCCGCCGACGTGCCGTGCCCGAGCCCGCCGCTGGTCGATTACACGCCGAACGGCAGCGACGGCCTGACCGCGCTGTGCGTGGGCACGCCCCAATTCAACGGCTTCTACGGCGACGGGGTCGTCGACGCGCTCGCCGCCGTCAGCGACGATGACGATGATGACGACGACGACCGCCACCGGGAGGTCCGCCGGGACGACGGCGGGGACGACCGCGGCGGGGACAGGTGACCGGCCGTGACGCCGTCAGGCGGCGGCGTCTTCGCCGTCGGCCGAGGGATGTTTGACGGAGACGGGCGCTGAATCGGGTCGGAGTGAGAGGCCACGTCCGGGGAGCACGGAGCGGAACGTGCCCCAGAGCCCCAGGCGCGTGATCGCGGCGGCCGCAACCCCGAGCAACGCTGCGGCGAGCCCGACGACCGACCAGAAGATCCAGTGGCGCTCCTGGCGGGGCAGGGGCACGTTCATCCCGTAGAGGCCGGACAGGAGCGTCGGCACGAAGAACGCCACCGTGATGATCGTCAGGAGCAGCACCACCCGGTTCGTCGCCTCGTTCCGTTCACCCTGAAGCTGCATCAGCGCGCCCGCGATGCGCGCGTCCGCCACGCTGAGCGCCGCGGGCACATCCTGCACCAGATCGAGCTCGATGGTGCGCAGCCAGCGCCCCGCGGCCGGGCTGATGATCTGCCGCTCCACCGGGTTTCGCAGCTCCGCCAGCTCGCGGATGTCGCCGCGCAGCGGCAGAAGCCCGTCGCGGACCCGCCCGAGATGGTGGCTCAGCTCCAACAGATCCGAGAGCACCTGGTTCAGCGCCGGGTTCGTGGCCAGCATGCGTTCCTCGAGGAGCCCGACCCTGCGGCGGATCTCGTCGAGCACCTCGGTCGATGAGTCGACGACGGCATCGAGGATCTGGAGGAACAGCACCGAAGCGTCGCGCTGGTCGGGAGGGGTCCGATCCCACTCGTCGGCGATGCGCTGCGATGCGAGAGCGGCGCAAGAGCCCGAGATCGGGCGCCGGCGTAACACGACGTGGGTCGGCTGCAGGATGACGTCCACTCGCTCCAGGAGCGGCTCCGGGTCGTCCGCGTCGTAGTTGGCGGCGGTCAGGGTCGCGCAGAGCGACCCGTCGATCTCGACCAGGCGGGCGCGCTGCGCGGGCCGGGCGAGGAACGCCAGGAGCCGGTCGCTCAGCGCAACCTCGGCCGGCGGGGACGCCCCATGCCATTCGACCAGCGGCGGCGGAGCGCCGGGTGGGTACATGAGCCAGGGCACCCCTGCGGTTTCGACGTCGAACCAGGCGCTCCTGGCTACAATCAGCCGTCATGCCCCGGACCCGTCTTGACGCAGCCCTCGTCGAACGCGGCCTCGTCCCGTCGCGGGCCCGCGCGCAGGCGGCCGTCGCCGCGGGGCAGGTGCGGGTCAACGGCGCCGTCGCGGCTCGGCCGGCCGCACCGGTCGACGACGACGCCGACCTCGTCGTCGCGGCACCACCACCGTTCGTCTCACGTGGCGGGGAGAAGCTCGCCGGCGCGCTCGACGACTTCGGCCTCGACGTCGCGGATGCCCGCGCGCTCGACCTCGGAGCGTCCACCGGCGGGTTCACCGATTGCCTGCTCCAGCGCGGCGCGGCGAGCGTCGTGGCGGTCGACGTGGGGTACGGACAGCTCGCCTGGCCGCTTCGCAACGACCCGCGCGTCACGGTCCTCGAGCGAACCAACGCGCGCCGCCTCACGCCGGAGGGGGTCAACCCCCCGGCGGACCTCGTGACCTGCGACCTCGCGTTCATCAGCGTCGAGACCGTCTGGCCCGCCGTCGCCGGCTGCCTCACGCCGTCCCACCGCGCGGTGGTGCTCGTGAAACCGCAGTTCGAGGTGGGGAAGGGCCAGGTCTCCTCCGGCGGCGTCGTGCGCGATCCTGCGCTCCACGCGCAGGCCATCGACCGGGTGGTGGCGGCGCTCGCCGATCACGGCGGCCAGGTGCTCGGTGTTTCTGCGAGCCGGTTGGTGGGTCCGAAGGGCAACCGGGAGTTCTTCGTGTACGCATGCGGCCCGGAGCGTGCCGGCGCCGGAATCGACTTGGAGGCGGCGATTATCGACGCGGTGGGCGGCGGAGCATGAAGGACATCACCATCGAGGAGACCACCTCGCCGGTCAAGCGGGTGCTGCTGCTCACGCACAAGGCGCCTGAGGTGACCGAGAGCGCCCTGCCGGGCGTGCTCTCGATCCTGGAGGCGGGCGGCGTCGAGCTCCTGATCTCGGAGCGGGAGGCGCGGAAGCACCCGGTGCTGGAGGGGTGCACCAGGGCGAACGGGGTGGAGCTTCGCGGTGGTGGCGAGGACCTGATCCTCGTCCTCGGCGGCGACGGCAGCATCCTGCGGGCCCTCGCCCGGGAGGCGGGGACCGGCGCGCCGGTGATCGGCATCAACTACGGCCGCGTGGGCTTCCTCACGTCGATCGAGCGGAGCGACCTCGAAAGCGGCCTGCGGCGTGCCCTGGCCGGCGAGTACATCACGCTGGAGCTCCCGTCGCTCCGCGCGAGCTGGGCGGAGGGCGAGGCCAGCGCCATCAACGACCTCGCCTTGCTCCGCGGTGGCGAGGCGCGCCTCGCCGACCTGTCCTACGCGGTCAACCGCGAGCCGGTCGCCAACGTCCGCTGCGACGGGATGGTCTGCAGCACCCCGGTCGGCTCGACGGCGTACAACCTGGCGATCGGCGGGCCGACGGTCTCATGGGGCGTGCGCTGCTACGTGGTCTCGTTCCTCGCGGCCCACCACCTCGACGCCCGCCCCCTGGTCCTCGCCCGCGACGAGACGTTCACCGTCACCAACGCGGCGGTCGTGGGCGACTGCGACATCCACAGCGACGGCCAGCGGATCGGGGCCCTCGGGCCGGGCCGGTCGATCTCGATGGACCTCATGGGCGCCCCGGTCCACCTCGGGATCTTCCCGGAGTCGTCGTTCTTCCGCCGCTACAAGGAGAAGTTCGGCAGGCCGTGATACGCCGGCTCGAGATCCGCGGTCTCGTGGTGATCGAGCGCGCCGAGCTCGAGCCGGCGGCCGGTCTCACCGCCATCACGGGCGAGACCGGGGCGGGGAAGACGGTCGTCGCGCAGGCACTGTCGCTGCTCGTCGGCGGGCAGGCCGACTCGCGAGCTGTGCGACCCGGGGCGCGCCACGCGCTGGTGGAGGCGACGCTCGGGCTCCCGTCCGGCTTCTGGGACGACCTCGACCCGGCCGACGCCGCCGCGGGCCTGCGGGAGCTGGTCGACGACGAGTCGGAGGTCGTGGTGGCCCAGCGCGTCCCCGCGGAGGGGCGCGCGCGTGCCCTGCTCGACGGGCAGACGGTCACCCGCGCCGCCGCGGGCGCCGTCGCGGGACGGCTCATCCGCTTCTCGTCGCAGCACGAGGGACGGCGCCTGGTGGCGAGCTCGACCCAGCTCGCCGTGCTCGACGCGTTCGCCGGCGCAGACGCCGTGGATCTCGCAAGACGGCTCGCCGCATCGCGACGGCGCCTGAGCGGCCTCGCACGGGCCCTCGCGACCGCGCGCGAGCGGCGTGACGCGGCCGAGCGTGAGCGTGCGGCGCTCGAGGACCTCGTCGCCGCGGTCGACGCCGCCGGCATCGGGTTGGAGGAGGAGCAGGACCTGCGGGCCGAGCGCGGACGGCTCGTCCACGCCGATCGGTTGGCGCAGGCGGCGCTGAGCGCCGTGGAGGCGCTGTCGCCCGATGCCGGCGACGGCGGTGCCGTGCAATTGGCAGGTGAGGCGGCGCGTGCGCTTTCCGCGGTGATCGAGGTCGACGAGGCGCTGCGCCCGCCGTGGCAGGACCTCAGGGCGGTTGAGGCCACGATCCAGGACATCGCATCGACCCTGCGCAGCTACGTCGCGTCGCTCGACGCCGAGCCGCACCGCCTGGCGGAGGTCGAGGAGCGGCTCACCGTGTACGACCGCCTGTCACGCCGGTACGGACCTGGCACGAAGGAGGTACTCGATCGTGCCGACCAGGCTCGCACGAGCCTCGCCGAGCTCGAGGTGGGCGCCGATGCGGACGCCCAGCTCGCCGGGGAGCACGCGGCGACCCTTGCCCAGGCTCGGGAGCTCGCGGGCGAGCTGCGGGAGGTCCGCCGCGAGGCCGCGCCGCGGCTGGAGGAGGCGGTCGCCGCCGAGCTCGCCGAGCTCGCCATGCCGGCGGCGGCCGTGCGGGTCGAGATTGTCGAGGATCCTGGCGACCCGCCGACCGACCGTGCGGTGCTGTG
>CAYTRV010000122.1:0-7056 GCA_964440285.1 uncultured Bifidobacteriaceae bacterium | reverse complement strand
AGGCGTGCAGGGCGGACGCGGACATCGTTCTGGTGAGCCTGCACTGGGGGCCGAACATGGCGAGCGAGCCCGTCCCCCATGTCCGCGCGGCGGCGCGCCGGCTGCTGGAGGCGGGCGCGACGCTGGTGGCCGGGCACTCGGCGCACGTCTTCCATGGCGTTGCCGATCGCGTGCTGTTCGACCTCGGCGACTTCGTCGACGACTACGCGGTCGACCCGGTCTTGCGCAATGACATGGGCCTCCTCTGGCTCGTCACCGTGGGTTCCGGAGGGCCGACGCGGATCGAGGCGGTGCCGCTCCGCCTCGAGTACTGCCACACCCGCTGCGCGGATCGACGGGAGGCGGAGTGGATCGCCGCGCGGCTGGGGGAGCTCTGCCGCCCGTTCGGGACCGCCGTCGAGGCGCTCGACGAGCGCCTGCTCATCACCCCGGGCGGCTGATTCGGTCAACCACCGAAGGGAATCGATGGCTGTGCCGCTGGTCATCGGGACCGGGAGGGAGCGTCGTGATCCGCACGCCTGCCCCGTCGAGATCGAACTCCACCGTGAGCGAGGACGACCGGTGTCGCCGCGGGCGCCTACCGCTGGGAGGTGCACCAGCGGGTCGAGCTTCGCTTCTCGCGTGATGAGGTGTGGGTCGTCCACCGCGGCGGGGAGGTGGCCCGCTACTGGCGCTGTTATGAGCCAGGCACGTGGATCCCGGCGCCCAGGATGCGTCCTGCTCCGGCGCCGACCCCGCCACCGGCGATCGTGGCGCCGGTCGATGTGGCGCCACCCGAGCTCGCGCCGTACGCGCAGCTGTGCCGGTGAGCGAGCAGGCTGGAGAGCGCTTGCCGTACCTGCTCGGGAAGCTGAAGGCCCCGCGTGTGCTTGAACGCCTCGGCGCGACCGCCGAGCGGGCCCGTGCGGAAGGGTGGGCGTATGAGCGGTTCCTCGAAGCGCTCTTGGAGGCGGAGGTGTTCGCCCGCGACGCCTCCGGGGCGCGAGCGAGGATCCGCGCCGGCGGGTTCCCGGCCCTGAAAGCACTCGAGGATTTCGACTGGGCAGCCCAACCCTCGGCCGAGCGGCCCCTGGTGGAGCACCTCGCCGCACTCTCATGGATACAAGAGGCCGCCAACGTCTGCTTCCTCGGGCCCCCGGGCACCGGCAAGACGCACCTGGCGATCGCCATCTCGATCCGCGCCTGCCACGCCGGCTACCGCGTCGCGTTCGCCACCGCCCAAGATTGGGTCGCCCGCCTCGAAGCGGCCCAAGAGCACAACAGCCTCGAGGCGGAGCTCAGGCGCCTCGAGCGATACCACGTCCTGGTCGTCGACGAGGTCGGATACCTCCCCCTGGAGCGCCAAGCGGCCAACCTGCTCTTCGCGCTGGTCGCCCGCCGCTACGAGCGTGGCTCGATCATCGTCACCTCAAACCGCGGCTTCGAGCAGTCGGGCGAGATCCTCGGAGACGTGATGGTCGCCGCCGCCCTCATCGACCGGCTCGTACACCACGCCACGATGATCTCACTCAAAGGCAAGAGCTACCGCCTGCGCGAACGCGGCGCGGGCGTCGTGCCCCCCACCCCAAACCCCCCCCCCCCACCCGCGCGGCGGCGCCGCCCGAGCTGACGCCTATGGAGATGCCGGGCCGGGGACAGCCCTCCGGGCTGACACCCAACCCTTGGACGGCCCCTACGGGCCCGCCCACATCACCACAGGCCCCACGACGAGATGGTGCATTCTTCAGCGGCCGATCCTGGCGCACTCTTCGATGGCCATTGACATCAGGAGTCGTGTCTAGGGCGAACTCCATGGTAGAGGGGCTCTAGAGGGCGTCGGTGAGGGCACCAAGATCAATGCCCATCAGCCGGTGGTAGAGGGCCTGTGCGTGTCGTTCGGTGAGGCAGGCCAGGAAGTCGGTGGCAGCTCGCAGGCGGGAATCAGGCTTATCGAGGCTGTGACGCCATCCCTCAGACAAGAGCCGATCCGCTTCCGAGTGGTAGGTCCCGAGGAGTTCGCGGATCATCCGCCCCTGGGCGATCTGCTGGGACGCGAGGGAAGGCTGATCGATCACGTACATCCAGATGATCTCCTTCAGGAGCGCGATCGCCGCCTTCTTGAGACTCGCGTGCTCCTGCCTCAGGCCCAGTACCGAATGCCTCGGGCCGTCACAGGCCGGTGGGGTACGTCTCGGGTGGCTCGCCGGCCTCCCACTGCCGGGACCGCTCGAGCGGCTCCACCGCGCGGGTGACGTCGATGTGCACGAGGGCGTCGAACTGCTCGGCGGCGTTTGCCGCGAACCAGTGGCTCTGGCGCTCCGTCGCGGGGCGGTAGATCACGCCGATCGCTCGCTCGAGTCGAGGCTTGTCCAGGATCCGGCCGGCGCGGCCGGCTCGGAGCGGGCAGAGCATGAAGGCGGGGATCCCGGTGGAGTGGAACAGCGCCTCGTAGCTGTCGGGAGGCGCGGGGCGCACGCGCTTGCGCTCGGCGGGCGCACCCCAATCGGTAGCGGCGGTGACGCTACCCGTGGAGGTGGTGAAGCCGACGAGGACCACGTCGCGGCCATGTCGCTCGCGCATGAGCTGGCCGATGTTGATCTCGCCCCGCCGCGCCATCTCGGTGAAGCGTGCGTCCCCGATGTGGGAATTGTGCTCCCAGACCACCACGCGGCTGGTGGCGTCGTGGCGGTCCAGGTGCGCCATGAGGTGATCGAGCGTGTCGGCCATGTGGCGGTCGCGAAGGTTCCATGACGCGGCGGCCCCGCCGAGCATGGTTCGGTAGTACTCCTCCGCGTCGGCCACCACCGTCGCGTTCTGCTCCGCGACGAAGTACTCGTCCTCGGCGACCGGCCCGTCGCGGCGCAGCAGATCGCCGGCGCTCCGGCGCAGCTCGACCAGTTCGTGGAGGACGTGGCGCCGGCAGGATTCGCTCACCCCGAGCAGCACCGCCTGCCCGTAGGCGCTACTCTCGCCGGAGTAGGGCTGGAGGCACTCGTAGCGGCGCCGCGCACGATCGGCCGCAGCGGGGTCGTGCTCGTCGAGGTAGCGGATCACGGCCTCCATCGATGCTCCGAGGCTGTAGAGGTCGAGGCCGTAGACACCGACCCTGGCCGCGTCCGTTGCGGCGCCGTCGTTGTGGGCGCGCAGCCAGCCGACGAAGTCCAGGACGTCCGCGTTCCGCCACATCCACGTCGGGAACCGGCGGAAGCCGCGGAGCGCCTCCTCGGAGTCGCCGTCGGTGCCCGAACCGTGGATGTAGTCGTTCACCCGGACGGCATCGGGCCAGTCGCCCTCGATCGCGACGGCCGTGAACCCCCGCTCGACGATCAGGCGCTGCGTGATGCGGGCGCGCTCGCGGTAGAACTCGTGCGTCCCGTGGCTGGCTTCGCCGAGCATCACGACCCGCGCGTTGCCGACCAGGTCGAGGAGGGCGTCGTAGTCGTGCCGGTCGCCGGTCAGGACGTGGGCGTCCGATCGCACCGCCTCCGTCGCCACGTGCTCGTCGAGCGGAAGGGGGCGCCCCGTGGCCATCGATCAGGCCCCCGCTGTGTCCCGGGCGGGATGCGCCACCCGCAGGTGTGCATCGAACCACTCGCTCGCCAGTCGGGCAACTGCGTCCAGCGAGCCGGGTTCCTCGAAGAGATGCCCGGCGCCGTCGACGACGGCGACGTGATGCGGGCAGGTGAGCGCGCGGGCCGCGTGGCGGTTGAGCTCCAGCACCTCGTCGTCGAGGCTTCCGACGATCAGCAGCGTCGGCGCCCGCACGGCGGCGAGGCGGTCGGCGGCGAGGTCCGCTCGGCCACCGCGCGAGACCACCGCGCGCACCGGCTCGCCGATCTCGGCGGCCGCGCGCAGGGCAGCCGCCGCCCCAGTCGACGCGCCGAAGAGACCGATCGGCAGCTCGCGCGTCGTCGGCTCGTCGGCCGCCCACCGGGTGACCGCCTCCAACCGGCTCGTCAGCAGCGCGACATCGAAGACCAGCTCGCGCCGCAGGCTCTCCGGCTCGGACAGCAGATCGAACAGGAGCGTCGCCAGCCCGGCCTGGTTGAGGGCCTGGGCGACCCCGCGGTTACGCACGCTGAGCCGGCTGCTGCCGCTGCCGTGCGCGAAGATCACCAGGCCGTGGGCAACGGCCGGGATCGTCAGATCCCCCGACAGCTGCACGCCTCCGATCTCGAACATCAGCTCGCGCGTTGCCGCCGCGGATGTCCGCATCGGCGCGTCATCCTCCGCGGTCGCCGGCACCGGCGCGCCGGACGCTGCCAGCAGCGCGAGCACCTCCTCGTCGGAGACGGGGGAGAAGTCCACATACCAGCGGCCAACCCCGAGCAGGTTGCGCGGACTCGTGACACAGACGACCTCGTCGGCCTCGTTGCCGAGCATTGTGATCGCCTCGCGCGAGCCGACCGGGGCGGCCACGACGATCCGCGCCGCGCCGCGGTTGCGGAGCGCGCGCACCGCCACGAGGTCGCTCAGGCCGGTGGCGAGCCCGTCGTCGACGACGATCACCGTCCGCCCCTGGACGTCGATCGGGCCCCATCCGTCGCGGAAGCGCTCCATCCGTCGGCGCAGTTCACGCTGCTCACGATCGAGGATTCGTGCGAACTCCTCCTGCGTCACGCCGATGTGGCGTGCCACGGGCTCGTTCACGACGGCGGTGCCGTCCTCGGCGACCGCGCCGATCGCGAACTCGGGGTGCTGCGGCGCGCCGAGCTTCCGGACGGTCAGCAGGTCGAGCGGCGCATCGAGGGCACGCGCAACCTCGACCGCCACCGGCACGCCCCCGCGCGGCAGGGCGAAGATGATCGGCCGCTCGCCGACGAACCGCTGGAGCTGCGCGGCGAGCTGGCGACCCGCGTCGCGCCTGTCCTCGAACACCATGCGCTCATCGTGGCCGCCCCAGCCCCAGCCGCCATCCGCAGCGCCCCCGAGGAGCGCGGCGGTTTCACCGCAGCCCGCCCATCGCGTCTCGCTGCGGACGTCTCCTGTTGACACGGTCCCGGCGGGGGAGATCGTCGAGACGGCGAACCGCTCGGAGGCGGCGAAGAAGATGATCTCGAGGATCCGCGCCGATTGGTCCCCCGCATGCCAGGAAGTGCGCCACGGGATCGCGTCGCTCGACCGTCGGATCGCCAAGCCCGGTTCGATGCTGCCGCCGAGCAGCGCCCCCAATCGACCTGTGAAAGAGGTCGCCGTTCGCGCGAGCCGATGAGGCACGCCCGGCGAGCCGCGCGCTCGCAAGTCGCGACCGTTCGATCGCCGATCTCCTACGCGACATCCGTCGGCGCACCTACGCCGAGGATGCGCATGAGACACATTCGCGGCCTACTGCTGGTACGGAGACCCCCTCGCAGCCCTTCAGGTTTGAGTTGAGAGGAGCGACATGAGCATCGCAACGATGGCCGACAACCCTGCCAACTTTCTTGAAGCGGGACAGAGACGCTGCCGATGACGTCGGCGGTCTGATCCACGGCGACTCGGGCGCAACGGCGGGCAGGCAGCGGTGAACTCCGAGGTCGGAGGCGTGAATCCAGCCGTTTGAGTCCGAGCATCTCGCGGCCGGTCCAGATCACGACATCGCGGGGCGCGTCGGCGAGGGGAGGGATTCGCTCCTACCGCCTGGTCATCGGGCTGTATGTCTCGCCCACGATGCGTCGCCGCACGACCGCCGATCGTTGCGCCGTCTTCGGGTGGCCGTCGAGCGACACCCCGAGGAGCGTGTCGTCGGTCTGGGCGTCCACAGTTGACGCCCAGACTGCCGAAGTTCACCCGCCGGGGTTGATCGCGATGACCTTCGGTTCAGGGGCGGCCGGTTTGGGGATCGTAATCTTCAGGACCCCGTAGGCGACGCCCGCCGAGATGTCGTCCTCGGAGACCCCGGGCGGCAGCGCGAAGGTACGCTCGAACCCACCATAGGAGCGCTCGAGGCGGTAGGAGCGCTCCTCGCTCACCTCCTCCTCGAGGCGCCGTTCGCCCGAGATGCGCAGGATGCCGTTCTGGACGGTGATGTGGATGTCCTCGTCCTTGACCCCGGGCAGCTCGGCTGTGATCACGATCGCATCGTCGGTCTCGATGACGTCGCTGGCGGGTGACCACCTCTGCGGCAGAGTGGTGCCGGCGCCGGCCCGCGCCATGAGGCGTTCCATGTCGGAGCGCAGGGAGCCGAGCTCCCTGAGCGGGTCCCACCGGATGAGGTCGGTCAGCATGATGCCTCCTTTCGTTCGGATCACCCTTGAATGTACGAGCCGCCGCCGCCCGCGGCGTCCGTGAGGACTCGGATGGGCGCTGCGGGTATCCGGCGGATATCGCTGGGCGCGTGCGTCACGCGCGCTGGCGGGCGAGTGCCTCGGCTCGCGACGCGATTCCGTGCTCCTGAGGCCCAGGGCGGGACATGCCTCTCGGAAGGATGGTGGGGGTGTTGCCCACCTTGTGGCCCAATGAGCGGAGTGACGACGATGTTCACCTTCACGGGCCGCCATCGCGCACGGCCGTGTCAGCGGCGAGGATCCGTGATGCCGCTCCCGGCGGGGCACCGAGGGAGGGTCGCCGGGAAGCACCCCCATCGCGCGAAGACCGCCGACTCGAATCGGGCAGGACCGGCGCCCTGGCCGAGCGGAACCTGGAGCCAGCTCAGCCAGTCGCCATAGTGCCACACCTCGACGACCCGTCCGTTCTCAAAGTGACCCACGGATCTTCAGATGATCGAGATCACAAGCTCGTCCACGGGACGCCGCGGGGTGGGCGGCGGCGTCTCCGCGGGGTGGCCGACCACCAGGATCGCGACGGGGATGAGTCCGTCGGGTGAAGCCACGGCCTTCTGCACCGCCCGATCGTGGAACGCGCCGACCCAGACGGACCCCAGGCCGAGCGCCGTTGCTGCAAGCTGCGCATACGCGCGTGCAATCGTTGCGTCCTGGATACAGAAGAGCTGCTCTCCCCCCTCACGGTAGCGTCGCGCGGACCGGACCGGGTCGGCGAGGAACACGATCGCGAGCCGCGCCGAGGCGACGAAGCTCTCACCGGCCGCCGCCGCATCACCTCCAGGATGTTCACGTCACTCGCACCCACGGAGGTCAC
>CAYTRV010000121.1:0-7113 GCA_964440285.1 uncultured Bifidobacteriaceae bacterium | reverse complement strand
GGATGCTGCTCGCATTCCGTGCTGATCGCTTCCGTCATGCGGTCGCAACACTGCTTCACGGCTGCGTTCATACTCGAACCCGAACGGGAGCGTCCGCACCGACGGTATGATCGGAGCTCCCCGTGCTGAGGCATCGCTGTTCGTCTCCAGGTCGTGAACCCGGTGGGCGCTTCGAGGGACGACCCTGATCATCCGCACACCCAAGCGACAGCTAGTCTTCGGTCGCGATGACCACCCGTGAGCAACTCGATGCCCTCGGCTCCAAGGAGCTGCACGACCGCGCCGTCACTCGCGCCGAGCGGCACCTCGACATCAAGTTCTTCTACGAGCTACTGAAAACGCTGCCAGCGGCGGAGGCCGCCACGGGCGACATGGCTCGCAGCAGCGCCGACATCTTCAAGATCCGCGCGCTCGTGCATGACATGGTCACGGCCGACGAGGGCGATCTTGCCGACGCGCTACGGCCGTTCTACATCGCGTATCTGCTCGAGCACGAGAGCTGACTCTCCCGATCGGGAGACCACGAATGCGGGGTGGCTGCCGCCCGCCGTGCCGCGACGCCGTCGCCCCCAGTCCTGGGCGGAACGGCGCGACAAACGTCGTGAAATGACCCAGCGGTTCGCGCTCCGGCGTTGCTGGGCCTCGCGGTTCCTGTGGCCGATGGTGCGCCACGACGCAGCCGCCGAGATCGGCGACGGTGTGGTGCGCGTGGCGATGGGCTGGCTCGGCCATGCCGAGATGGACGCCGGAAACGTCGCCCGACTCGTAGCGGGGCCGAGGAAGGGCAGCAGGCCGCTCGTGCCGGTGCCGCCGACGAGCCGCCGGGCGATCCGCCGCAACCCGCGGTGACCGGCCAGGCTCAGGGCGCGCACCTCCGGAGCGGAGCACACGCCCGACCTGCGGCCTATCCGACCTGCTGCATCGCGACGAGCTTGTTCCCGTCCGGGTCGTAGAACTCGAGGAGCTTCGCCCCGCCCAGATCCTCGACCTCACGGCGGACGACGTCGTTCGCGGCGAGATGCGCCTCGAGCCCGTCGACGTCGTCGGTCCTGAAAACGACGGTGGCGCCGCCCCCGTGCGGCCTCGTCGCGAGCTCGCCTTCGAGGGCAAGCTCGTTCCCGCCGACGTCGAACTCCGCCCAGTCGTTTCCCGCGCGGTTCTTGAGCGCAAGGCCGAGGATGCCCTGGTAGAAGGCAATGGCCTTCTCCATGTTGCAGATGCGGTAGTACACCGTGTCGATTCCCTGGAGCAGCGCCACTCGAACCCCTCTTTCCGTGCGGTCGGCCAGCGAGTCTAGTGGACCGTCCGGTAGCGTTGCCGGGCTCCCGAGCCCTGGGAATCAGAGCAGCGCGCGGTGTTCTGGCGAGTGAAACACCCGCCGGACGAGGACGCAGGGAGTGCCCATATTGGACATATGGGCGCGACCGAGGACGACGCAGCCGACAACCTCGGGTCGGCCAGGACCTCTCAGATCCGGCGGAGTGTTACAGCCGCCAGAAACCGGTGAACGTTGCCGGACGGTCCACCGGTACAGGGGTCCAGCGGCGCATCCGACGTTCGACCATGCGTTGCGAATCGCGCACAAGTCGTTGGGGTTTCGTAAAGCCTGGCTCTCATCCGGCCGACATGCACCTACACTGGGCCCGATGTCGATACCTCCTGCAATTCGGCCACACATGACCGGACGCCTCCTGATCGCGCTCGTCGTTGCGACCCTGGCCGTACTCGCCGGGTGCGGTGGCTCCGACGCCCGGGACGCCGACGGGTCGTCGGCGCCGCCTCCGACCACCGACTCGACGCAGGCCACCGCAACGGCCATTCCGACCGCGACGACCTCCCAGGCCACCGAGACGGTCACCGTGTACTTCGCCGACTCGGACGCGATGGAGATCCTTCCGGAGAAGCGTTCCGTCCCGGCGGGCGGCTCCGCCCTGCGCGCGGCGCTCGTGGAGCTCGCCAAGGGCACGTCCGAAGCCGGCCGCCGGAACGCCCTCCCGGCCGGCACGACGATCGTCGGAACCCTCACGAGCGGTGACGAGGCCCTCGTCAACCTGAGCGCGGAGTTTGCGACGGGCTACCCGCCGGGAGGCGCCGCGGCCGAGTTCGCCGTCCTGGCACCCCTCGTCTACACCGCGACGGCCGTCACGGGCATCGAGCGGGTCCGGATCACCGTCGACGGGCAAACCCCATCGCCGACGGGTTCGCAGTTCGACTGGACGGGCTCGTTCAGCCGCGCCGACTTCCCCGGCGCGGTGGCGACCCCGTGAGCCGGTTTCGCGACGCGGCGCTTGCTTCGCTGGTCGTGCTCCTCACGGGCGCCGCCGGCGCGGTTGCCGCACCGCTCGTCGCGATCGACCCGGGGCACGGAGGGGCCGACAGCGGCGCGGTCGGCACCCTTCCGCCGGGAACCCCGACGGGTATGCCGGCCAGACTCGACGCTGACGGGCAGACACACATCTACGAGAAGGACGTCACGCTCGACGTCGCCCACCGGCTCAATGTGTACCTGCAGGGCCGTGGTTTCCCGACGGTCATGACCCGGACGACGGACCTCGCCGGCGGCGACGTCCCGTACAGCACGACGAGCGCCGACCTCCGCGCCCGCGTCGACATCGCGAACAACGCCGGCGCGCGGCTCTTCGTCTCGATCCACGAGAACGCGCTGAGCGCAGCCGCCGCGGGCACCGAGACCTACCACTTCTACTATTCGAACCCGGGTGCCCGCGCGCTCGCGTTGTTCGTGCACCAGGAGGTCCTCGCAGCGCTCGGCCTGCCCGACCGGGGCGTCAAGACCGCCGGCTTCTACGTGCTCAAGAACACCCGGATGCCGGCGATCCTCGTCGAAGGGGCGTTCCTGACGAACCCGGGCGAGGCGCTGCTGCTCGCGGACCCCGCCCTGCGCCAGCGGCTCGCGGAGGCCATCGGGACCGGGGTCGTCCGGTACACCGCCGCCGGGTACGACGCCCTCTACGGGAAGCAGCAGAACCTCTCACCGCGCTACCAGGTGAATGCCGGCGCGTTCAGGCGGCTCGCCGACGCCCGCGCCCGCTACCGGCTCGTGCGGCGGCGCGGCTTCGAGGCGGCCATCCGCAGCGAGTACAACCGGCCAACGCGGAAGTACCTGTTCTACGTTGTCTCCGGGAAGTTCGTCTACGTCGAGAACGCCCGCGACCTGCGCGACCGCATGCGCGCGAAGCGGCTCAAGGCAAACGTCGGGCCGATCGCGAAACGCTCACGCGCGGTCCCCGCCGCAGCGCCCCGATAGGCGCGCCAGCGCGGCGGCTCGGCGGGCCGTCCGGGGGGCCGGTCTAGCATCGGCGAGCCGTGCCGCCCGACGCACTCCAACTCCAGCTGCCGCTGCCGCTGCCGCAACCCGGCAGCGAGCGTCAGGCCACGCTCGCCGACCGGCTCTGCGAGCTCCTGGCGCGTCGCGGACGGCCGCTCGAGGTGGGGCACGTGGTCGCGCAGGTCCTGCGAGTGCGCCGATGCCCGGAGCGGCTGCAGCGGCGGTTGGTGGCGGAGATCGTCGAGAGCGACCGACGTCTCGCGTGGCGCGGTCGCGACCTCGTCGGCCTGGCCCCGGCAGGGTGGGCGGCGACACCTCTTCGGGAGGCGACGTTCTGCGTCGTCGACATCGAGACCACCGGCGGCGCCCCCGGACGCTCGAAGATCACGGAGATCGGCGCGGTGCGGGTGCGGGGCGGCGAGCTCATCGACCGGTTCGAGACGCTCGTCGACCCGTGCAGGCCGATCCCGGAGCCCATCACGCGCATCACCGGCATCCACGATGCGATGGTCGTCGGGCAGCCGCGCATCGAGGAGGCGCTCGAGCGGTTCGTGGCGTTCGTGGGTGACGACGTCATGGTGGCGCACAACGCCCCGTTCGACTTCCGGTTTCTCAACTACGAGCGCTTCCGCATCGCGGGCCGGTACTTCACACAGCCCTGGCTCGACACACTGGTGATTGCCCGGCGGCTGCTGCGCCGCCGGCTCGATCGGTTCGATCTCGCGACGCTCTCCGAATGGGCCGACACGACGGTCCGGCCGAACCACCGGGCGCTCGCCGACGCCGAGGCGACGGCCGAGGTGCTCGTCGTGCTCGTCGACCTGCTCGTGGAGCGGGGCCATACGACGCTGGAGCGGGCCGTCGGCTTCGGCCAGGGCGGCGGGGCGCGGTATGCGCACAAGCTGGCGCTGGCGGAGGACCTGCCGGCGACCCCGGGCGTCTACCTGATGCGCGACCGCGACGGCGCCGTGTTGTACGTTGGCAAGGCCCGGAACATCCGGCGGCGCGTTCGGTCGTACTTCGGACCGCAGGGGCGCCACGGCCGGCTCGTCGCACGCGCCCTGGACGGCGTCACGACCATCGACTATGAGGAGACCGGTTCCGAGCTCAGCGCCCTGCTCCGCGAGGTCGCCCTGTTGCGCGAGCTTCGGCCTCCCTGCAACACCAGGGGCGTCACGGGCCGCGGCGGCCGATACCTCAAGCTCACAAACGAGCCCTACCCGCGCCTGCTCGTCGTCCCCGAGCCGGTCGACGACGGCGCCAACTACTACGGGCCGATCCGCTCGGAGCGCCTCACGCGCCTGGCGGTCGACACCTTGCACGCCCTGTATCCGATTCGCACCTGCCACCCCCGATGCGCCGGCGGCGCCCAGGCACGGCTCCTCGAACATATCCCGGCAGATTGCCGCGGCCCCTGCGCCGGGGAGGATACCGATGGGTACCGGCAGGGCATCGACGACCTCCGCAGGCTGCTCGACGCCGACCAGGGCGTCGCGGTCGCCGCCCTCCTGACGCGCCTCTGCGAGCATGTTGAGGTCGACCCCGGGATTGTGCATGAGGAGCGGCGAGAGGGGATCGAGGCGTTGATCGGGTTGCTCGGAGCGCTGTCGCGCGTACGCCTTGCGGGTCACGCCGGCGGTGTGATTGTGGAGCCATCGGACGAACCGGGCGCCGCGACTGCGCTCTTCGTCTGGCACGGCCGGGTCGTCGTTCAGGAGCGCGTCCGGCCCGGGGACTGGGGAGCCGCCGCCGCCGCCATCACGTCCCTCGCCGATTCGGCCGGGGCGCCCCCCGGGCCGCTCGGACCCGGTGAACTCGACGCGGCGATGATCCTCCACGACTGGCTCACGTCGCGTGCCGACCATCCCGGAGTCGTACCGCTGCGTGCGGGGTTCGATCCGGTCGACGCCCTCGAGGCCGTGCGGGTCGCGGCGGCCGCCATGATGATCTTCCAGCCCAGCCCGCTGCCCGCCGTCGACACCGGCGGGTTCGCGACCGCCGCCTGAGCATGCGAGCGGCGGCGGCACTCCCGTTGACCGGCCGGTACCGGCCGATGGCCGTCGACGCGGCGCACGGCCTTCGGGTCTGGGCCGACGCGCATGGTGCGGCGCTGACCATCGAGGACTGCGGCGAGGCGCCCCGGGACGCCGCCCGGATCGCGCTCGACCTCGCCGGCCGCGCCGACGTGTTCTTCGGGCCGTACGGCAGCGGGGCGATGCGCGCGGTCGCGGAGGCGTTCGCGGACCGGCCCTGGGTGGTGTGGAACCACGGCGGCGCGGCGGCGGCCCACATGGGGGCGCGGGTCGTCGACGTGCTCGGACCCGCCGAGCGCTACTGGACCGGCCTCGCCGACGTGCTCGACGCCGAGCGCGCGCCGCTCGACCGCGTCGCGATCCTCCATGCCGACACGGGCTTCGGCCGTACCGTCGCGAAGGGCGCGGCGGACTCCCTCCGGGACCGCGGCGCGGAGCCGCAGCTCGTGGCCGCATTCGACGCGCGGGGCGCGGTGGCGGCGGCCGAGGCGGCTGTGACGGCGGGTGCAAGGGGGGTCATCGGGTGCGGCCGATTCGAGGACGACGTCGCTCTCGGCCGGGCGTTGCGCGGCCGCAACCTCACGGTCGGGCTGGTCGCCTGCGGCGTGCATGCCGCCGGGGAAGCGCTCGGCGACACGATCGCCGGCTGGTTCGGACCGTGTCAATGGCTCGCCGACGATGCGTCCCCGCCATACCCGCTCGGCCCGCGGGCCGACTACCCGGCCGCCCAGGCGCTCGCGACCGGCCTCATTGCGGGGCAGGCGATCGCGGCGGCCGGGTCCACCGAACCAGAAGCGGTGTGGACCGCCGCGCGCGAGCTCACGACGACGACGTTCCTCGGGCCGTTTGCCGTCGACGCCGACGGGGGCCAGCTGGCGCACCGACCGGTGATCGTGCGCTGGGTGGCGGAATCCGATGGCCTTCGCCGCCGGGTCGCGTGGCGGCCAGCGGGACTGATGTGATGCCAAGCGTGGACGCGGTGGCGCGGCTCGTGACGTGGTTCCGGACGGAGGGAGCAGACCTCCCGTGGCGACGTACGCGCGACCGGTACGCCGTGCTGGTCAGCGAGACGATGCTGCAGGCGACGCAGGTCGCACGGGTCGTTCCGTACTTCGAAAGCTGGATCGTCCGCTGGCCGACGGCGGCGTCCCTCGCGGCGGAGCCACTCGGAGAGGCGCTCGCGGCTTGGCACGGGCTCGGCTACCCCCGACGTGCCAGGAACCTCCATCGCGCAGCCGCGATCGTCGCCGAGCACGGCTGGCCGGAGCGTCTCGAGGATCTTCCCGGCGTCGGCGCTTACACCGCCGGCGCGATCCGCTGCTTTGCCGACGAGGCCCCGGTGCTGCCCATCGACACCAACGTGCGCCGGGTCATCGCGCGCCGGTGGCCGGACGGCTGGCCCGGTGCTCCCGCCGCCGCCGACTGGGCCGCAGGGCAGGCGCTCATGGATCTCGGCCGGCTGATCTGCACCACGCGGAGGCCGCTGTGCGACGGCGGTTGCCCGCTTCGTGACGGCTGCCCGGCGGCCGATGCGGGCGCGGTCATCGACGTGACGCCACCCGGGCGGCGCCAGTCGCGGTACGAGGGCTCGATGCGCCAGCGACGCGGCCGGCTCCTCGCGGCGATCGCCACCGAGGGCCGGGTCGACGCGCTGCTCGATCCGGAGGCGGCGGAGAGTCTCGTCGCCGACGGGCTCGCGCGGCGAGGGAGCAGAAACCTGCTCCCCGCACGCTGACCGATGCCCGGAAACCGATAGAATCGACGATCGGTGATCACGGAGGTGACGGGTGGCCA
>CAYTRV010000120.1:0-7159 GCA_964440285.1 uncultured Bifidobacteriaceae bacterium | reverse complement strand
GCTAGCCGTAGCCGAGCGCGTCGAGCTGGTCCTCGTCAAGGCCGAGGTGGTGCCCCAGCTCGTGGAGCACCGTGATCCGGATCTGGTCCACGAGTTCCCCGTGCGAGTCGCAATCGTCGATCAGTGGATGCATGTACAGCGCGATCGTCGGGGGGAGTTGCCCGGACGCCGCCCACGGCTCGTCGAGGGGCACGCCGAGGTAGAGGCCGTAGAGATCGGGGTCATCCGCGGGGGAGCGCACCTCCACGATGACGGCGACCTCCTCCAAAGCGGCGGCAAAGGGTTGCGGCACGCCGTCCATCGCCTCTGCGATAAGTCGCTCGAATGTGTCGCGATCGACCACTGATCGTTTCCTGGACTATTGGGGGGTGGCCGGGGTGGCCCGAATCCGGTTGAATGATGACGGACGCAGGTCACCAGGGAGGGTTGAGCTGAACACCCGGATCGTTCGAATCGCGCTCGTCGCGCTTGTGATCGCCCTCCTGGCGCCCACGTTCGCGTCCGCGGACCCGCACGCCCGGGCGCCGGAGCAGATCTCACTCACCAAGGCGCTCCGCCTCCTCGAGCGGGGTGCGGTGCCATCCGGGCAGATCACCGACCGAGGCAGAGATCTGGTCCTGACGATCCAGTCTCCCCCCGGCGTGGGGTTCACCACCGATCTGCAGGGCGGGGTCGCGGTCGACAAGGTCATCGAGGCCGCCAAGAAGGGCGACGTCGACCTCACCCAGATCGCCGCGCCGCCCGGTCCGATCGCGAAGGTCGCCGACGGGGGCTCGTTCAGCATCGGCGCATGGCTCCAGTCGTGGGGACCGATCATCCTCATGGCCCTGTTGGTGCTCCTCATCTTCGTCACGGTGCGCCAGATGGGCGGCGCGAAGTTCAACCACCGCGTCAAGCCGGTGCTCTCCCGGACGAAGTTCGCCGACGTCGCGGGGATCGACGAGATTCGCGACGAGGTGATCGAGATCGCCGAATACCTTCGCGAGCCCGGCCGTTACGAGGCGATGGGCGCACTGCTGCCGAAGGGCATCGTCCTGTACGGCCCTCCCGGCACCGGCAAGACGCTCCTCGCGAAGGCCGTCGCCGGCGAAGCGGGCGTCCCGTTCTTCAGCGCCTCCGGCTCGGAGTTCGTCGAGGTCTACGTCGGGGTCGGCGCCCGCCGCATCCGCAATCTCTTCGAGGCCGCCCGGAAGAACGCCCCGGCCCTGCTCTACATCGACGAGATCGACGCGATCGGCGAACGGCGAGGCGGCGGCGGGGGAGGAGGGGAGCGCGAGCACACCGCGACCCTCGACCAGCTTCTGTCGGAGATGGACGGCTTCCACGTCGATCCCGGCAAGCCGGTCGTGGTGCTGGCATCCACCAACCGGCTCGAGCACCTCGATCCCGCGCTGGTGCGTGCCGGGCGCTTCGACCGCAAGATCGTGGTCGGCCTGCCCGATCGCGAGGCGCGCCGCCTGATCCTCGACGTCCACATGCGCACGCGCCCCCTGGCCGCGGGCGTCGAGCTCGGGCAGGTCGCGGCGTTCACGGCCGGCATGGCGGGAGCCGACCTTGCGGCGCTCTGCAACGAGGCGTCCTTCGAGGCGACGCGGGCGGGCCGATCGGTCATCGAGCTCGGCGACTTCCGCCGCGCGCTCATGCGCCTCGCCGCCGGACCGGAGAAGCGCACGCAGGTCCTGTCGGAGACGGAGCGCACGCTCGTGGCCTACCACGAGATGGGGCACACCATCGTCGGGCACATGCTCCCCAACTGCGATCCCGTCGACCGTGTCACCGTCATCCCCCAGGGGCAGGCCCTCGGCGTGACCGTGTCGCTGCCGGACGAGGACCGCTTCCTCGCGACGCGTCAGGAGCATCTCGATCGACTAGCGCGGCTCATGGGCGGCCGGGCGGCGGAGGAGCTCGTCTTCGAGGAGATGACCTCGGGCGCCGCCGACGACCTGCGGCGCGCAACCGAGCTCGCCCGAATCATGGTCCAGGACCTCGGCATGGCGCGGAGCACGACGGAGGAGAGCCTCGCGGCCGGGTTGACCGGCGGCTCCCGGGGGCCGGCGGGCGAGGAGCGCACCGAGCGCGAGATCCAGGCGCTGCTCGGCACCGCCTACCGCGCGGCCTACCAGCTGCTCGCCGACCACGAGGATCTGCTCCACCAGGGCGCCGCCGAGTTGCTCGAGGCCGAGGCGCTCGACCGTGAGGAGATCGACGTGCTCCTCGGGCCGCGCCCGCAGATGGATCGGCTCCGCCCGCGCGGACCGGCCATCGACCTTCGTAGCAGCGCCGGCTTCGACGACGAGCTCACCGACGACGAAGCGGTCGCCTAGGGAGTGACCGCCCCGCCGAGACGATGGTCCCAGCCGAGGCTTGCGAGGGGCACGGCGTCGCCTCGGCGCACGACGCGAAGGTCCGCCGATCCGGCCATGACACGCCCGACCGGGGTCAGCGGGATGTCGATGTCGCGACGGAGGGCGTCGAGTCGCACCGGCGGGACCGTCACGATGAGCTCGTAGTCGTCGCCCCCCGTCGCGGCGAGCAGATGGGGTTCGCGGGCGGCGTTTGCGGCGACCGCCGCGACGCCGGCCGCGATGGGAACCTCGGCGAGATCGATCTCGACGATCACCCCGGATGCCCGGGCGAGTCGCAGTGCGTCGAGGGCCAGCCCGTCCGAGCAGTCGAGCATCGCGGTCGCGCCGGCGGCGGCGATGCGCTGCCCGGCGTCGAGCCGCGGCGTCGGGCGCCGGGCCGCGTCCCGCAGGGCTGCGGCCTCCGGGACGCCGGCTCCGAGGGCCGGGTCGTCGAGCACGAGCAGGCCGGCCGCAGCGGCGCCGAGGCTCCCGGTCACGCACACGACATCACCGGGAACCGCACGCGTGCGGCGAAGCGGCGCGATGCCAGGCGTCATCCGGCCGACGGCGGTCACCGCGAGCGTGAGCGTGGGTCCGCTGATCGTATCGCCGCCGGCGATGGTCGCGCCGTGCTGGGCGGCCACCGCCTCCATCCCGTCGTAGAGCGCGTCGATGTCCCCGGGTGTGAGGGGATCCGTGTGGGGGAGCACCAGGCCGATGAACACCGCGACCGGCACGGCGCCCATGGCCGCCAGGTCGGACAGGTTGACCGCGACGGCCTTGTGGCCGATGTCTCGGAGGCTCGATGTGGAACGGCGGAAATGGACGTCGTCGATCAATACGTCCACTGTCACTACGGTCGGCGGGTCGCCACTGAGCACGGCGGCGTCGTCCCCGATGCCGAGGTCCACCCCCGCTCGGACCGCGGCACGGCCCGCGAGACGCTCGATCAGCGCAAGCTCTGAGATGAGATGGCCTCCGTCGCAGTCCTGGGTGGAGGTCGCGAATCAGCCCTGCGACCGACGGATGACGCTACCAGAGGCGGTTTTCCGGCCAGTCGCCGTCGGCGTCCGCGCTCCTCTCCGGCGGACGCCGGGGCCATGTGCGACGCATCGGCGCTCTGTGTGCTCGTCGTCGCTCACGGTCGTGGCGTCGGCTGTGCTCACCCGCCGCGCTGCCGGGCGACTCGTCCGGGTCGGAGGACCGTTCGCCCGGCGGGGAGCCGCGCCACCGCCGACTGCGGCGCTACCCTCAGACCTGTGGAATCGCTCCGCGGCCTTTGGGATGCGATCGAGGCGTTCGCGGACACGCTTGCCTCGGTGAGCTTCGGGGCGCTCGTCCTTGCGCTCGCCTTCCACCTCGGGAACCTCGTGCTCCGTACCCGCGCGTGGACGAACATCCTCGCCGCCGCCTACCCACAGGAGCGTGTGCGCTGGCGTGACGTCTTCGGCTCGTACTGCACCGGCGTCGGGATCAACGGGATCGTGCCCGCCCGCGGCGGGGACGCGGTCAAGCTGTTCCTGATGCACTCCCGGATCCCGGGATCGACGTACCCCACGATCGGCGCGAGCCTGGTCGCGGAGACGGTGTTCGACATGGCGGTCGCCGGGATCCTGCTGATCTGGGCGTGGCAGATCGGAATCGCAGACGGACTCCCAGGCGCCGGCCTGTTCGAGTTCTCATGGGTGGTTGAGCATCCGCAGGCGGTCTTCACCGTGCTCATCCTGCTCGCCGGGGCGGCCGCTGCGGGCCTGATCGTCTACGGCCACAAGGTGCGGAGATTCTGGCAGCGGGTCGAGCAGGGTCTCACGATCCTCAAGGACCGCCGACGGTACCTGCGGACCGTCGCAAGCCTGCAGGCGAGCGGGTGGATGTGCCGGCTGCTCGCCGCGTTCTTCTTCTTGCGGGCGTTCCACGTGGACGCGACCCTCAAGAACGCGTTGCTGGTGCTCGTCGTCGGATCGGTTGCGACGAGCCTCCCGCTCACGCCGGGGGGGCTCGGCCCGAAGCAGGCGCTGGTCGTCGCCGTGCTCGCCGGGGAGGCGGCCCGCAGCGAGCTCCTCGCGTTCAGCGTGGGGATGGAGCTCGCGATCCTGCTCTTCAACATCGGCCTCGCCGCCCTGTGCCTGAGCGTCATGCTCCGCGGCGTGCGGCTGCGCGACGCGGTGCGCCACTCCCGCGCCAGCCGCGCGGAGGCCGACGCCGCTTCCGGGGAGCCGACCCAGCCGCTGCCCTGACCGCCCGACAGTGGCATATCAATGCTACGCTTCATACCATGAAACGTATGCGGATCTCTACGACGGTCGATGCCGCTCGCCTGCAGCGGGCGAGATCGTTGACGCGAGGCAAGGACGCCGAGATGGTCGATCTCGCGCTCGACGCGCTCATCGAGCGGATCGAGTCCGAACGGGAGGCCGACGCGCTCGTGCGGCTTCCGTACCACGACGACCCCGAGCTCGCGCTGCCGTCGCCGGGGCCGGGAGTGGACCTGCCGTACGACGGGGACGTCCCGACGGAGATCCTGGAGCTCGCTCGCCGACGCCGGCCGGCGCGACGCGGGTGAGCACGATCGGCCACGGCCAGGTGTGGTGGGCCGATCTCGCCGGCGAGAAGGTACGTCCGGTGGTGGTCCTCACCCGCAGCCGGGTCGCTCCGCTGCTCCGGCGCGTGCTGGTCGCCCCGGTCACGTCGACGGTCCGCGACATCCCGAGCGAGGTGCGGATCGGCGCGGCCGAAGGGGTGAGAGACGGGTCGGTGGCCAACCTCGACAACGCCCAGCTCCTTGACGTCGCCGCGCTGCTCGGCCGGGCCGGGGCGGTCTCGAGCGAACGCTGGGGCGAGTTCTGTGATGCGATGGCGCACGTCATGGCGTGTGGGCGGAGCCGATAGCAACCGCCGCCCGTGATCGACGTCGACACCGTCCGCCACCCGGCGCGCCTCTCCAGGCTTCGGCTGTCGCCATCCGTCCCGCCGGCCAAGCCGGGCGGATGCCGAGGTGGCCCGGACCGACGGCCACAGCCGCGTTCCTGACGCCGTCCCAACGGGCGGGTGCGCCGCGCTCAGGGGCGCCCCGCGACACGGCTGACATATGCGGCAACCCGGTCCGCGTCGTCCCCGGTCAAGAGGCCCGCCGACATCGCCCCCGAGAGCGCCCCGTTGCGGATCATGGCGCGCACACGCTCCCGCGTGGGGCGCGCCTCGTCGAGGTTCGGCCCGATGCCACCGTTCGCGCCGGCGGCGGCCAGGGTCTGGCAGCTCCCGCACGAGTGGAGGAACACGTTCCGGGCGGATTCCCGCACCTGCGCCGCCGGCGTCGTCTTCGCCCCGGTGTCGGTGGTCTCCACCGGCGTCGACGTGACGGCCGAGTCGATCTCGTCCGCGGCGTTCCCCGCGGAGCGGAAGCCGAGAGAGATGCCGCCGCCGATCGCGAGCAGGAGGGCCGCGATTGGGATCGCGAAGCTCCGGAGCCGCGTGAGCGGCTGGCCAGGTCCGCGCGGCGGCGCCGGCGTGGTCATGTCCGTAGACCGGCCTTGGGGCGGGGGCCGCGGGCGCGGCGTGACGATTGCCGGCGCTTCGCCATCGCACCGGACGGTACCGACTGGTGTGCCGCCCGGCAGCCGCTTCTCCCAGACGAGGCGCCGAAGGTGACTTCGCTAGCATCGCCGCCGTGATCGATCTGGAGACCACGCGCCACGTCGCGCGCCTCGCCCGGCTTCGGCTGCAGCCAGACGAAGAGCTTCGGATGCAGGAGGAGCTCAACGGCATCCTCGAGCACATCGACCGGATCCAGTCGCTCGAACTCGGCGATGTGGCGCCGACCTCTCATGTGATCGCGTTGCGCAACGTCCTTCGCGACGACACGCCCAGGCCCAGCCTTACCGCCGAGGAGGCGCTCCATGAGGCGCCGGAGGCGGCCGACGGCGGATTCGTGGTCCCGCGCATCGGATGATCGACCCGATATCGCTCACCGCCGAGCTGGCGCTCGACGCGCTCGCCGCCGGCGACACCAGCGCGTCGGAGCTCACCGACGCCTACCTGGCGCGAGCCGGCGACGACCCGTGGGGGTCGTTCCTGGCCCTCGACGCCGACCGGGCCCGGGCGCGGGCGCGGGAGATCGACGCGATGGTCGACAAGCCGCCGCTGGGCGGTGTGCCGGTCGCGATCAAGGACGTCCTGTCGACGCGGGACCTGGTCACGACCGCCGGGTCGCGCATCCTGGAGGGTTTCATGCCGGTCTACACCGCGACGTGTGTCGCGCGGCTCGAGGCGGCCGGCGCCGTCGTGATCGGCAAGACCAACATGGACGAGTTCGCGATGGGGTCGAGCACGGAGAACTCGGCCTACCAGCTCACCCGCAATCCCTGGGACACGAGCCGCGTGCCGGGGGGGTCGAGCGGCGGCTCCGCCTCGGCGGTGGCGGCCTGCCAGGTGCCGTGGTCGCTCGGCACCGACACCGGCGGATCGATCCGCCAGCCAGCCGCGCTCTGCGGGATCGTCGGGATGAAGCCGACGTACGGGGCGGTCTCCCGCTACGGGCTCATCGCGTTCGCGTCGTCGCTCGACCAGGTGGGCCCGTTCGCCCGGACGGTCCGCGACGCGGCGCGCCTTCTGTCGTTCATGGTCGGACGCGACGAATGCGATTCGACGTCGCTCGACTGGGCGGAGCCGATCGCCCTGCCCGCGGCGGAGCGTCTCGACGGGCTTCGGGTCGGGGTCGTCGAGGAGCTGATGGGGGAGGGGGTCGAGCCCGGCGTTCGCGCAGCCGTGGAGCAGGCACTCGCCCTGGTGGAGGAGCTCGGCGGCACGGTCGTGCC
>CAYTRV010000119.1:0-7164 GCA_964440285.1 uncultured Bifidobacteriaceae bacterium | reverse complement strand
ATCTCCCGCGCGCTCAAGCTCATGGCGCGCGACCTCGACGTCCCGCTCATCTGCGTGTCCCAGCTCAACCGCAGCCCCGACGCCCGTACCGACAAACACCCGCTGCTGTCGGACCTCCGCGAATCCGGAGCCATCGAACAGGACGCCGACATCGTCCTGATGCTCTACCGCGACGAGTACTACAACAAGGACACCGAAGAGAAGGGCATCACCGACCTCGACATCGCGAAGCACCGCAACGGCCCCACCGGACGCGTCAAGCTGACGTTCATGGACCGGTACGCCAAGTTCGGAAACCTGGCACCCGAGAGCTGAGGGGAGCAGGAGCGCGATGGCTGCGACAGTGATCGTCGGCGCCCAATGGGGCGACGAAGGGAAGGGCAAGGTCGTCGACCTGCTCGCCGAGCGCAGCGATGTGGTCGTGCGGTTCCAGGGCGGCAACAACGCCGGGCACACGATCGTTCGCGACGGCGAGACCTTCAAGCTGCATCTCATCCCATCCGGGATCCTCTACCCGGGCAAGCTCTGCGTGATCGGCAACGGCACCGTCGTCGACCCGGGCGTCCTGTGCGGCGAGCTCGACGCCCTCGAGGAGCGCGGCATCTCGGTCGACGGGCTGCGTGTGTCGAGCGCGGCGCATCTGATCATGCCGTACCACGTGATGCTCGACGGTGCGCTGGAGATGCGTCTCGGCCGGTTCTCGATCGGCACGACCCGCCGGGGGATCGGTCCCTGCTACCAGGACAAGGCGGCCCGTGTCGGGATCCGCGCGCAGGACCTGCTCGACCCCGGCATCCTCGTGCGCAAGCTCGAGATCGCGCTGGACCAGAAGAACGAATTGCTACAGAAGCTGTACGACATGGCGCCGCTCGACCCCGCCTTCGTCGCGGAGGAGGTCCTGCGCCACGCCGAGCGCCTCCGGCCGTTCATCGCCGACACCAGTCTCCTGGTCAACCGGGCGCTCGACGCCGGCAAGCGCGTGCTGTTCGAGGGGGCCCAGGGCACGATGCTCGACGTCGACCACGGCACATATCCGTTCGTGACATCGTCGAACCCGATCGCGGGAGCAGCATGCACCGGTGTAGGTGTGGGCCCCACCCGCATCGACGGGGTGCTCGGCGTTGCGAAGGCCTATGTCACCCGGGTGGGCGAGGGACCGTTCCCCACCGAGCTCGACGACGACGCCGGGCGGCACATGCTGGAGCAGGGCAACGAGTACGGCACCACCACCGGGCGCCAGCGACGCTGCGGCTGGCTCGACCTGGTCGCCCTCCGCTACGCCGTGCGCATCTCGGGCATCACCGAGATCGCCCTCACCAAGCTCGACGTGCTGTCCGGCCTCGACACCCTCAAGATCTGCGTGGCGTACGAGACGAAGGACGAGGAGCGGCTCGGCGAGCTCCCCGACAACCAGACGATCTTCCACGGTTGCCGGCCGGTCTACGACGAGGTCCCCGGCTGGGACGAGGACATCACCACCTGCACGGAGCTCGAGGACCTCCCGCCACGCGCACGTGGATACGTGGACCGCATCGCCGGCGCCCTTGGCGTCCCGATCACCCTCATCGGCACCGGCCAGGGCCGGCACCAGGTGATCGATTTCGTCGGCATCTGACCCGCCGAGCGGGATTGGCGCTACGCGCCCGGCTTGGCGACCATCGCCCAGATGGCGACGATCAGGACGAGGAGCTCGATCCGGGAGAACACGAGGATCCGCCCGACGCGGCGCAGCACCTCTGGGTCCTCGAAGCTGCGGTCCTTCACCAGCCGCTTGATGCGCCCGGATTCGGGACCGAGGAACGCCATCCCCAGGAAGAACGAGAAGAGGAACGCCGCGAAGCCGATGGAGATCCACGCCTGACCGAAGTCCCAGTTGCCCTCGGACGCCGTCCAGATGCCGAAGATGATCAGCAGGATCGACGCGGGCATGAACACCCGCAGGCTCATCCACTCGATGTCACCAGTCAGCGACGCCGTACGCACCGGGTCCTTCGCGCGGGTCGCGCGCACCGCCAGGACCTGAATCGCGATGTCGCCGCCGACCCAGATGACCGCCATCAGCACATGCACGAACAACAGGAACTCGTAGAGCGACATCGTGTGACTCCTCGTTCAATCGGATTTGAACCCCGCTCCACCGACGTTCGCATGATCGGCTCCATCCGGTCAGTGGTCACCGACCCAGTTCTCCCGGGCCGTCCGCCCTCCTGCCCTGCGACCAGAGGCGGCACGAAGATCCCCGGTGCTACGGTCAGCGGATGGCAAATACGGTCTTGATCGACGCCGTGCTGGAGCCGGACAGGGCATCGGCCGAATCCCCGTCAGGGCCGAGTGATGCGGAGGCGCTGGACGCGTACTCGCAGGTGATCACCCGGGTCGCTCAGCTCGTAGGACCGTCGGTTGCGAACCTGCGCGTCGCCCGGGATGTCCGCGGGCGCCGGCAGTCGGGCAGCGGCAGCGGCGTCGTGATCACCCCGGACGGATACATGTTGACGTCCGCGCACGTCGTGGAAGGATCGGTTGGGCCGATCACGGCGGCCCTGGCCGACGGAAGCGAGACCGCCGCCGAGGTCGTCGGAGCCGACCCGCTTTCGGACCTCGCCGTGCTCCGTGCCGAGGCGCCGCATCTTCCCCACGCGACGCTGGGAGATGCAGCCGAGTTGCAGGTTGGGCAGTTGGTCGTCGCGATCGGGAATCCCCTGGGATTCGGAGGCTCGGTGACGGCCGGGGTGGTCTCCGCGCTGGGGAGGGCGTTCCCGCTTCGGGCCGGCCGGCACGCCCGGATCGTCGAGAACGTGATCCAGACCGACGCGGCGATCAACCCGGGCAACTCCGGAGGCGCACTTGCCGACGGGCGTGGTCGGGTGATCGGCGTCAACACGGCGGTCGCCGGCGTCGGGTTGGGGCTGGCCGTTCCGGTCGACTCGACGACGCGGGCGATCCTCGCCACGTTAATGCGCGACGGAAGGGTGCGGCGCGCCTACGTCGGCATCGCCGGCGGCGCGCGGCCGCTGCCGCCCCGCCTGGCCGGCGAGCTCGGCCGGGCTCGCGGGCTCGAGGTCGTCGAGGTGGTGCCCGACGGCCCGGCGGCGCAGGCCGGCATCCGGGCTGAGGACCTGATCGTCGCGCTTGATGATGCGCCGATCGGCGGGGTCGACGACCTCCAGCGGTTGATGACGGCAGACGCCATCGATGTTGAGATAACGGTGACGCTTCTGCGCGAGGGCTCGCTGCAGCACGTTCGCCTGCGTCCGCAAGAGCTTCCGTCCTAGGACGCGTCCTGGCCCCCGGACCGGCGGCGATCGGGACGATCCTCCCGCGTTCGACCCTGCCGGGGAGACGCCGCGTCTGCGAGGCTTCCGGTTCGAGGTCGAATCGCTCGCCGTCGCCTCACCCATGTCAGAACGAAAGGAGGCGAGGAATGACCGACGAGCCAACGGTGAAGCTGCGGTATCGCGTGCTGACCGGTCCGGACGATCGCGCGTTCTGCGAGCGGGTGAGCGCCGCGCTCGACGACGGCTACACCCTGCACGGCGGGCCCGCGCTGACGTTCGACGGAGCGCGGGTCATCGTCGCCCAAGCCATCGTGCTCGACTCGACCGCGGGGTTCCGACGGTGAGCGAGAAGGAGGCGCCGCAGCCGGACTGGCGGCCGGACACCCTGGCGGTTCGTGGAGGCACCAAGCGCAGCCAGTTCGCGGAGACATCGGAAGGGCTCTTCCTGACCCAGGGCTACGTGTACACGTCAGCCGCGGAGGCCGAGGCCTCGTTCGCCGGCGAGGTCGACCACTACGTCTACAGCCGCTACGGCAACCCGACGGTCACGGCGTTCGAGGAACGTCTGCGGCTGATCGAGGGCGCCGACGACTGTTTCGCGACCGCGAGCGGGATGGCCGCGGTGTTCAACTCGCTGATCGCGCTGCTCGAAGCCGGCGATCGGGTCGTGGCGTCGCGGGCGCTGTTCGGCTCGTGCTACATCATCCTCAACGACCTGCTCCCGCGTTGGGGCGTGACCACCACCTTCGTCGACGGCCACGACCTCGACCAGTGGCGCGCCGCCCTCGCGGAACCCGCGCAGGCGGTGTTCTTCGAGTCGCCCTCGAACCCGATGCAGGACCTCATCGACATCGCCGAGGTGTGCCGCCTCGCGCGTGACGCCGGCGCGACCGTGATCGTCGACAACGTGTTCGCCACACCGCTGCTGCAGAAACCATTGGAGCTGGGCGCGGACGTCGCTGTCTACTCGGCCACGAAGCACATCGACGGTCAGGGCCGCGTGCTGGGAGGCGCGATCCTCGGACCCACCTCTTACATCCGCAACCAGGTCGAGCCGTTGATGCGCCATACCGGCCCGTCGATCAGCCCGTTCAACGCCTGGGTGCTCCTCAAGAGCCTCGAGACTTTGCGGCTCCGGCTCGACCATCAGTGCGCGTCGGCGCTGCGACTTGCCGCCTGGCTGGAGACCCACCCGGCGGTCGCGTCGGTCCGCTACCCGTACCTACCGAGCCATCCGCAGCACGCCCTCGCCGTGCGGCAGATGACGGCGGGGGGCACAGTGGTGACCTTCAGGCTCGACGCGACGGCGGAAACCGCGAAGCGGGACGCGTTCACGGTGGTTGACGCCCTACGGCTCATCGACATCTCGAACAACCTGGGCGACGCGAAGTCGTTGATCACCCACCCGGCCACGACGACCCATCGACGCCTCTCACCGAAGGAGCGCCAACAAGCAGGGATCGGGGACGGAGTCATCCGCCTGTCCGTCGGCCTCGAAGATGTAGAGGACCTCCAAGCCGACCTCGATCGGGCCCTGCGCACACCGCGTTGACCCGTCGGGCGGCGGCGACGGACCGCGGCAGGTCTACGAGGCGGGGAGTGTCACGACCGCGTCCAGCCCGCCCCCCCGCGCGGTGCGCAGCTCGATCGACCCGCCATCCGACTCCACCAGTCGCTGCACGATCGCGAGCCCCAGCCCGGTTCCCTGCGTCGTGGCGCGTTCAGACCGCCAGAACCGGTCGAACGCCCGGGCACGCTCCTCCGCGCTGAGCCCGGGGCCCTCGTCGGTGACATGGAGCTCATGCCCGGCCGCGGCCTCGCCGAGCGCGACTGTGATCGTGCCGCCGGGCGGTGAGACCACCAGCGCGTTCTCGATGAGGTTGTCGAGCACCTGCTCGACCCTGCCGGGCGTCACCTCCGCGACGGTCGGGCCGTCGGCGACGGCGACGACCCGCACGCTCTGCTCCTCCACGAGCGGGGCCCACAGCTCGACCCGTTCGTGGACGAGCTTCGCCAGGTCGATCGGCTCCCGGTTCGCGGCGCCGGCGTCGGTGCCGGCGAGCACGAGGAGCCCGGTCAGGAGGCGGCTCAGGCGGTCGAGCTCGGCGATGGCCCCTTCGAGGTTGTCCTGACCGGGCGCATCGACGTGCTGGTCGAGGTTCTCCAGGCGCAGGCGGAGGGCCGCCAGCGGTGTGCGCAGCTGGTGCGACGCATCGGCGACGAACGCCTCCTGGGAGCGCAGGAGGTCGGAGATCCGCTCCACCATCTGGTTGAACCGGCTCGCGAGGGAGCGCACCTCCGGCGGGCCCTCGATCGGCGCGCGCGCCGTGAGGTCGCCTGCGCCCGCGGCCCCCGCCGCTCGCTCCAGCCGCGCGAGCGGCTCGGCGGTCGCCCGCGCGAACCGCCATCCGACCAGGGCGGAGACGCCCAGCACCGTGACCCCGATCGCCGCCAGGATCGCCCACGAACGGCGCACCCGCGCGTCGACTTCCGACGTGGGGTATGTGATCCGGACCGCACCGTGGATGGACCCGCCCGACGCAACCGGAACCGCGACAAACAGGATGTCGCCGCCGAGCGTCGCCGAGTGGCGCACGCCCGTGGCGACGCGCCCGTCCGTGAGCGCCTGTATGAACTCGGGTCGCGACGCGAAGGATCTCGGCTCGGCGCCCGGCTCGGATGTGTCGGCGACGGCCTCTGCCGCCGCATTGACGATCACCACCCTGCCGCCAGTGTCCTCGGTGTAGCTGGCAGCCGTCTGCTCCACCGTCGCGACCGACGTCCCGGCCTCCAGCGCGTCCTCGGACAGGGACGCCAGCGCGACGGCGTCACGTTCGACTTTGGTGGTCAGGTCGCGCCGCTCGTTTCGCGCGAAGGAGATTCCGAGTGGAATCTCAAGGGCCAGGAGGACGATCGCCGCGAGCGTCAGGTAGCTCGCGAGGAGCCGACGCCTCACCCAGGGCTCCGGAGGCGGAAGCCCACCCCACGCACGGTCTCGACGAGGCCCGCCTCGCCGAGTTTTCGCCGAAGCGACGCGACGTGGACGTCGATGGTCTTGGTCGACCCGTACCAGCTGGTCTCCCACACCTCTTCGAGGAGCTGCTTGCGCGTGACGACGGCACCCGGGTCGGCGGCGAGCACGGCCAGCAGCTCGAACTCCTTCGCCGTCAACGCCACCTCACGTCCGTCGATGCTCACGCGGCGGGCGCGCAGGTCGACCTCGAGACCTCCGCTCCGCAGCGGCTCCCCGTCGTGCTCGGGCCGCCCGCCCGCCGCCCGTCGGGTGACGGCGCGGATGCGCGCGATGAGCTCTCTCACCCCGAATGGTTTGACCACGTAGTCGTCGGCGCCGAGCTCGAGGCCGATCACCCGGTCGCTCTCCTCGCCGCGGGCCGTGACCATGATGATCGGCACGCCGCTTCGGGCGCGGATCGCGCGGCACACGTCGTAGCCGTCCATGTCGGGCAGGCGGAGGTCGAGCAGGATCACGTCGGCCTCCGCAGCGTCGAGCGCGCCCTGGCCGGTGCCGACCCGTTCCACCTCGTACCCCTCGCGCGCCAACCCCTCCACCAGCGGACCCGCGATTGCGTCTTCATCCTCGACGATGAGCACTCTCATGGGGTCATCGTGACCGATCGCGCAGACGGGGTGAAGCGTCTTTGCCGTTTCCTTGCACTTCTCTTGTGAAGTCTGGCCGTTCGCGAGCCCCCGCCGAACCGCACCGCCCCTACTCTTGGGGTGTCCGGTTCGCCCCTCTGCACCGGCGACGGCCGCCTGGAGCGGCCGGGCGATGACGACGATGGCCGACCCCCGCGAAGGAGGCGTACCCTTGACCGCAATGCAACGCCGCCTCAGGTCCCGACTGATCCGTGCGGGTGTGGTCCTCGCC
>CAYTRV010000118.1:2966-7213 GCA_964440285.1 uncultured Bifidobacteriaceae bacterium | reverse complement strand
CCAGATACGCCGGCCGTGAACCCGCCACATCCAGCATCTGCCGTGTCTTCGGGAAGGGTCCGAGGTTGATCGGGAGCTCCGGGAGGAGCCAGAAGCGCGCCATGGCGGCGATGTCGGCAATCGAGAAGCTGCCGGTGACCGCGCCGCCCGGCTCGATGAGCTCCTCCCATCCGAGCAGCGCACGGCTGAGACCCTCGCGGGCCGCGGCCACCTCGTACGGCGGGTACGGGCTCGTCGCATAGTGCGTCCGCAGCTCGAGCTCCCACAGCGCCGGACGAACCGCGAGGCTCAGCGCGTCGAGAAGCTCGTCGACCCGAGCCCGTGCACGGAGATCGCGCGGGTAGAGGTCGTCGCGGCCCTCCCGGTCGGCGAGATACCGAAGGATGGTGTTCGACTCGACGATGCGCAGATCGCCGTCGATCAAGCACGGCACCGTCCCGAACGGATGCACCTTCCGGTACCACTGGGGCCGCTCGTCGGCGAGCGGGATCTCGATGAGCTCGGCCGCGATACCGAGCTCGTTGAGCAGGAAGCGGACCTTGAGAGCGTTCGAGGAGCCGCGGTTGTCGTAGAGCACGAGGCTTGCCGTCATGGGCAGAGCCTCGCGGACGCGGCCCGGGCGGGCAAACGCGCGCTCCGAATCCAAGTTCTGCGACTCAGCGCGAGGCGACCGCCGGCGAGGGGAGATGCCGCCGTGCACGCACCGCGCCGAACCGCTCCACCTCGTGCGCGATCAGTCCCTCCGCGAGGTCCGCCTGCGCCAATCGCTCCACGGAGCTCGCGGCGGCGACACCATGGATGTCCTCCATCGTGTGGAGCGTGACCCCCGCGACCGCAGCGGCACCGGGGTCGATGTCGCACGGAACGGCCATGTCGATGAGCGCCATCGGTCGCCCCGGGCGCGAGCACATCGCGCGTTCGACGTCGCCGCGCGTGACGAGGATGTGCGCCGCCGCCGTCGCGGAGATTACGACGTCGGCCAGCGGGATCTCGTGCCCGAGCGCCGTGAGCGCGGCGCTCCGCCAGCCGCGCGGGCCGGCCACCGCCGCCGCGGCCTCGCGGCTGCGGCTGACGACCACGACGCCGGGGACCCGGCGGGCCGCGAGCGCGTCTGCGACGACGCGGGCCATCTCGCCCGCCCCGACGACGAGCACCCGCCGGTCAGTGAGCGAACCGACCGCTCGCTCCACCAGGCCGACCGCGACCGACGGCACCGAGACGCGCCCCGCGCCGATTCGGGTGTCGCGGCGCACGCGCCTGCCCACCTGGAGCGCCCGCCGGAAGAGACGGTCCAGCATGGGGCCGCTGGCACCATCCGTATGGGCGGACTCCCACGCCCGGCGGACCTGCCCCTGAATCTCGCTCTCACCCAGGACCATCGAATCGAGGCTCGATACCACCCGGAAGAGGTGTCGCGCCGCCTGCTCCTCATGGTGGATGTAGAGGGAACGCCACAGTTCGGGCAGACCGAGCCCGGTCATGTCGGCGAGCGCCTGAGCCATCGACTCCCGGGCGGCCCAGGGGTCGCGTGCAACCGCGTAGAGCTCCCTCCGGTTGCACGTCGACAGCGCGACGACCTCCGGGATCTCGTCACGGTCGCGAAGCGCCGCGACCGCACCCGGCCCGCACAGCACGCACCGCCCGAGCAGCTCCACCGGAGCCGTCCGGTGGGAGAGGCCGGCGACCAGGAGACTCGCCGACGTCATCGCCGATTCTCCATCCCTTGCGGCCGCCGCGGCACGGGCGGCGACGGGTGGTATTCGCACCGCGGCCTGAGCGTGGAGTCCACCGGATGCGGGTTGGTGATCACCGTTCTGCGCTTCCCTGCTGTGGCCGGCCGGAGCGTTCACGCGAGCCGCCGGATGAGCGGCTCCCATCGAGACGATGGCGCGGACCCACCCGAAAGCCAATAGACGAAAGTTCAGGAAGAGGTATAGTTTTTATGCATTCGCCCTGGCGTGTGCCGCGCCGCTCGGGACATGAAGGCGCCCTCCCGCGGCGTCCCCCAGGTCCGAGGGTGACGGGTGTCCCGCGTCTCCGAATGCCCGTTCGCTAGCGTTCCCGCGTATCGGTCATTCGCGTCCGACGGACGGACCACGGGAGGTGGGGGATGTCACCAGAGACCGCCGTTGGGACATTGACGGGCGAGGAGCGAATGCTGGGAGCCTGCCGGCTCGAGGCGGTGGACTGCACCCCGGTGTGGTTCATGCGCCAGGCCGGCCGGTGCCTCGCCGAGTACCGCGAGCTTCGCGAGAAGTACGACATCCTCACGATGACCCGCACCCCGGAGATCTGCACGCAGGTCACCCTCATGCCGGTCGACCTCATGGGCGTCGACGCGGCGGTGCTCTACGCCGACATCATGCTGCCGCTCTACGGCATGGGCGTGCCGTTCTCGATCGACCCGGGCATCGGGCCGATCATCCACGAGCCGGTTCGCGACGAGGCGGCCGTGCGCGCACTGCGAATCGTGGAGGCCGAAGAGGGGACGCCCGAGGTCTTCGAGGCGCTCCGGATGGTCCGGCGCGAGCTCGACGGGCGCGCCGCCCTCGTCGGGTTCGCCGGCGCCCCGTACACCCTCGCCTCGTACATGATCGAGGGGAAGCCCAGCAAGGACCGCGGCCGGGCGAAGGCGCTCATGTACGGCCAGCCGGCGCTCTGGGCGGCGCTCATGGAGACGCTCACCGAGGTCACGATCCGGTACCTCACCGCGCAAGTCGAGGCGGGCGCGCAGGTGTTGCAACTGTTCGACTCGTGGATCGGCGACCTCGGCCCGTCGACATACGAAGCCAACGTGCTGCCATACAGCCGGCGCATCTTCGAGGCGGTCCGCGAGACCGGCGTGCCGACCATCCATTTCGGCACCGGCGTCGGCGGGATGCTCGAGCAGCTGGCATCCGCCGGCTCCGACCTCGTCTGCATCGACTGGCGGATCGGGCTCGCCGACGCATGGCGGCGGATCGGCGACGACAAGGGCATCCAGGGCAACCTCGACCCCACCGTCCTCCTGGCCGGGTGGGACGCCATCGAGCGCGAGGCCGACCGCGTTCTCGCCGAGGCCGCCGGCCGCCCCGGGCACGTGTTCAACCTCGGCCACGGGGTGCTGCCCGACACCGACCCGGCGCAACTGGCTCGCCTCGTCGAGCACGTCCACGCCGCCTCTGCGGGAGCGGCGAGGCAATGAGCACCGGGGTCCTGCTGATGACGTTCGGCACGTCGGTCACCTCCGACGGCGTGGAGGACTACCTGCGCAGCGTCTACCGGCGGGAGCCGCCGGCGGACACGGTCGCCGAGTTCAAGCGCCGGTTCGACCTGGTCGGCCGGTCCCCCCTCATCGAGATCACCCTCGCCCAGGGGGCGGCGCTGCAGGAGCTGCTCGACCGTGAGCACGGCGACGGGCGGTACCGCGTGGAGGTCGGCATGCTCCACACCGAGCCGCGCATCCCCGGCGCCCTCGCCCGGCTCGTCGACGCCGGGGTCGAACGGGTGATCTGCATCGTGCTCGCGCCGCAGTACTCGCCGCTCATCATGGGCGGCTACGACCGGACGGTCGAGGAGACCGTCGCCGAGCGAGGCATCGACATCCCCGTCACCGTCGCCGGCGCATGGCACGACATACCGGGGTGGATCGACTCCCTCGCCGAGCGCCTGCAGGAGACAATCGACCGCGCCGGCGACCTGCCGATCGTCTTCACCGCGCACAGCCTCCCCGAGGCGGTCGTCGAACGCGACACCGGCTACCTCGACCAGATCCACGAGACGATCCGCCGCGTGGCCGACCGCGTCGGTCTGCGGCCCGGCCAGTGGCAGTTCGGGTACCAGAGCGCGGGACACGCGCCCGAGGAGTGGCTGACGCCCGACTTCAAGGACCTCGTCCCCGACATCGCGAAGGCGGGCCACACCGGCGTCATCTTCGTACCCGTGCAGTTCATCGCCGACCACCTCGAGACGCTGTACGACATCGACATCGCAGGACGTGAGGAGGCGGAGGAGGTGGGCCTCGCGTTCCACAGAGTGCCGGTCCCGAACACGGCCCCCACGTTCATCGACGCCCTCCGGCAGGTCGTCGAGCGCGAAGTGTCTGCCACGAACTGACCGGCGGCCCCGCTGGGCGCCGCAGGGATAACCATCGGTTCATGGCCAGATCACGCGGATGGTCGCCGCCGCGCCGGCCGGCAAGGCACCGGTGCAGCGGCTCGCCGACCGGGTGTCGGCGGTGTTCGTCCCCGTGGTCATCGCCCTCGCCG
>CAYTRV010000118.1:0-2866 GCA_964440285.1 uncultured Bifidobacteriaceae bacterium | reverse complement strand
CCCTCGCCGGGTGGCTCATCGCGGGACGCTCGAGCCAGCTCGCGTTCGGCGCCGCCGTCTCGGTGCTGATCATCGCCTGCCCCTGCCCCTGCCCCTCGGCCTGGCCACACCGACGGCCCTGTTGGCGAGCACCGGCCGCGGCGCCCAGATGGGCGTGCTCATCACCGGGCCGCCCCTGCGGGCTTCCCGCGAACCGTCAGACGGGATCGGGGGCGTCGACCGCGTGCGCGATGAGCGCGGCACGGTCGCACCACTCGAGCGTCAGCTCATGCGTCGCGGCCAGGACCACCTGCGGAGCCATGCCGGCCTCATAGGCCTCCTGCCACCGCGGGGCGCACAGGCACCACTGGTCGCCGGGCTTGAGTCCCGCGAACCCGAACTGCGGCGTGGTCAGATCGTTGCCGCAGGCCAGGGAGAACCCGAGGAACTCCTCGGTCATCACCGCACACACCGTGTGGACCCCGACGTCACCGGACCCCGTGTTGCAGCACCCGTCACGGAAGTACCCGGTCACCGGGTCGAACGAGCACGGCTGGAGCTCATCCCCGAGGACGTTGCGCGCCATCGCCGGAATGCTAGTGGCCCGCCCCAGGCGGAGCACTACTGGCAGCGGTCACTCCGCCGGGGGAGGATCCGTGCGCGCATTGCCTGAGCGGGGGCCGACGCGCGCGGGCCGGTGGCTGACAGTATGGCGACCCGATGAAGTGTGTCCTGAATCGGAGCACGCGACCGCCGCCATCGCGCTCGGCCTCCCATGCCTGGAGGAACGTGGGCGGGCCGGAGACGGGGCGCCGACGGGACGCCGAGTGAAACCGCCGGCCTTCTCGCTGGGCTACCCGCCCTCGCCCGCCGGTCGAAGCGTTCTCGAGCGGGTGCAAGGGTTCCTCGCCGACGTGGCCCTGCCGATGGTCGCCGAGCTGGAGCGCACCCGGCCCGATACGGCCTTCGCCCTCGAGTCCGACGGCCGCCTGGCCGACGACGTACGTGCGCTCAAGCGCCGGATGCAGCTGGCCTCCGCGGAGGCCGGCCTCTACTGCGCCCACCTCCCCGAGTCCGAGGGCGGCCTCGGGCTGAGCCTCGTGGACTGCTTCTACGTGCAGGAGGAGGTCTACCGCCACGGACTGCGGGGCGCGCAATGGATGCTCGCCTGGACGGACGGCCCCAGCCCGCTGGTCGCCCACTGGAGCGGCGAGTCGCGGGACCGCTACCTGAAGGACTTCCTGGCGGGACGCATCGACTCGGCCTTCGCCCTCACCGAGCCCCGAGCCGGGTCCGACGCGCTCGCGCTCCAAACATCGGCGCGGCGCGATGGCGAGAGCTGGGTCGTGACGGGCGTCAAGCACCTGATCACGGGGGCGCCCTTCGCCGAGCTCGCGCAGGTGCTCGCCCGGGTGGAGGGCGCGGGTCGCAGGGAGCTCACCGCCTTCCTGATCCCCCTCGACGCCCCAGGGGTCGAGCGCGGTCCGGTGCAGCAGACGCTGATGGCCGACGGTCAGACCGGCAGCCTGCGCTTCCGCGACGTGCGCCTGCCCGCCGGCGCACTGGTCGGAAAGGAAGGGGAGGGCCTTCCCCTCGCCCTCCTGTGGATCAACTGGGCCCGCACCCGTCGCGGTGGGATGTGCAGCGGGCTGGCCTGGCACTGCCTCGACCGCTCGGTCCGCTACGGGCATACGCGGAAGGCCTTCGGAGGTCCGATCGAGGGGCTCGGCCCGGTCGCCGAGATGCTGAGCGACATGTACATGGACTGGCAGGCGATGCGGGCGCTCTCGCTCGAGCTCCTCGCGCGCCTGGACGAGGGGGGGCTCTTCCACGCCGAGGTCACGCCCGCCATGCGGCGCGAGGTGTCGGTGCTCAAGACGTGGAACGACGAGGCGCTCCTCCGGGTCGCCGACCGAGCGATCCAGGTTCACGGGGGGCGGGGCCTGCTCACCGAGACCGGCCTCGAGCGCATCTACCGGGTCGCGCGGAACCTGCGCATCCCGGCGGGGACGAGCGAGATCCAGCGGGCGACCATCGCCGAGAGCCTGGCCGCGGACGAGCCCGGAACGAGCGCTTCGTGACGGCAGCGCTCCGACGCCATAACGAGCGAAACGCGCGCGGGAGACGCGGGATCGCGACGAGCCGGTCGCGGAACGAGTGGCGCCATTCTGGCGCTATCGTCGCCGCCGAGCATCCAGATCAAGAACGTGCCCGATGACGTGCACCGCGTCCTCCGCCGCCGCGCGGCAGCTGCGGGTCAGTCACTTCAGGAGTACCTGCTTGGTGAACTGAGCCGCCGGGCGAGAACACCCACCCTGGAGGAGTTCCTCGAGGGCACCGCTCGTCACCTCGGACGCGAAGCTGGCGCGCGCGCACGGGCACGAGTGCGAGATCCGCCTCCTGGTCTAGTCGACCCTGAGCGGCTCCACATCGAGCGGCACCCCGCTCGCCCCCGGCGAGGGGGTAGGACGCGAGCCCAGGAACAGCGGGCGGTCGGCGGCGTTCAAGAGTACCGGCATGACGTCGCCGCCGGTGAGCCGCCCGAGGATGCCCTCGGCGCAATCGATCTCACCGAAGCGGGCCACCCGATCCGCGCGAACCCCCGGACCCGCGACAACGAACGGCACCGGATCGCCGGAGTGGATGACCTCCGGTGACGTGGGCGTGGCGTGGTCCCCGGTCACGCAGATCACGCTGTCGGGGAACCGTCCCGCCAGGTTCGCGAGCGCCCGGTCGAGGGCCTCGATGGTCCGGAGCTTGATGATCGGGTCCTTGGTGTGTCCGGCCTCGTCGGTGGCCTTCAGATGGCAGAAGACGAAGGTGGCGCCGTCGTCGAGCAGCCCCCGCGCCAGATCCAGCCGCCGTTGGAGGTCGCGGGCCGGGTCCG
>CAYTRV010000117.1:0-7242 GCA_964440285.1 uncultured Bifidobacteriaceae bacterium | reverse complement strand
GTGGCGACGTGGCTCGGATCCGCCCTGGCGGCGTGAGGAGTCCGTCTTGAGCACCGCGACGTCGACGTCGACCGCCACCGCCATCTGGGCGCCATGCCCGATGTGCTGGGGGCAAGGGCGCATCTACCAGGACCACAACGGCGAGGGGCTCGTCCCGTCACGGTGCGCGACATGTCTCGGACTCGGCGAGCACCTGGTGGAGGACGCGCCGGTCGGGCACCCCGCGCCGCGTGCCCCTGCTCCAGTGCGATAGTGGAGCACTAGCTCCCGAGCAGGTTGCGGACGTCGCCCTCGATGTCCGCCACGTCGAAGCCGGACGCGGGGTAGAAGGTCACCCGGCGCCCCTTGGGGTCGACGCCCCAGATCACGCCGGAGTGCTCGACGAGGCGCGGGTTCGCCTTGTCGACGCGGGCGGCGATGCCCCAGCGGGCCCAGACGCCCTCGAGCTGTCGCCGCGAGCCGATCAGGTAGTCGACCCGGCCGTGCGCGCGGTGCCTGGTCAGGAACCGCTTCACCGCCTGCGGCGTGTCGCGCTCGGGATCGACGGATACCGAGACGATCCGCAGCCGTCTCCCGTCGGGGCCGAGGCGCTCCTTGACCCGCACCAGGTTGTCCACGATCAGCGGGCACACGTCGGGGCAGTTGGTGTAGACGAACGTGACGAGCACGGCCTGACCGCGGTAGTCGCCGATGCGGACGTCCTTGCCGTTCCACGTGTGCAGTCCGAGCTCGGGGGCGGCCGTGACCGGGCTCACGGTGCCACCGGAGTACTCCTCGAGGTCGGCGACGGGATCGACAGTCGTCGCGGGCGTCGTGGCGCCGGCCTCGGCGGCGGTCGCCTGCGAGCCGCGGCTGGTCGCGCTCGTCTCGCTGTCGCCGCCGCACCCGGCGGCGAGCGCCGCCGTGCCGAGGAGCGCGGTGAGCACGGCCCGCATCACGTCGCGAGGAGCTCCGCGGGGTGGATGACCTCAACGGTGGACCCGATCTCCCGCAGCCCGGCGGCGATCTGCGCGGCGCATCCCGGGTTGGCGACGGCGACGATCGGGGCGCCCGCCTCGTCGATCGCGCGCGCCTTGGCCAGCCGGAGCTCCGCCGACAGCTCGGGCTCGGTCACGCTGTAGAGCCCGGCGGCGCCGCAGCATCGTCCCGCATCGGCGACCTCGACGCACTCCGCTCCCCCGGCGCTGAGCAGGTCGCGGAGCTGGGGTCCGATGCGCTGGGCGTGGAGGTGGTGGCATGCGTCGTGCACGGTCACGCGACCCAGGGTACGACAGACAGGCCGAAGTTCGACCTCGAGCAGGTCCCGCACCAGGCCGGCGACCCGTTCGGCCCGCACCGCCCAAACGGGGTCGTCGGCAAGAAGCTCGCCGTAGGTCTTCATGTGCGCGCTGCAGCCGGCGCTGTTGACGACGATCAGGTCGGCCGACTCGAACTCCACGATGCGCTCGCGTGCCATCCGCTGAGCGGCCTCGGGCTGGCCGTAATGGGCGGCGAGCGCTCCGCAGCACCCCCCAGGTGCCGGCGTCGTCGCACGGAAGCCGGCTTCGGCGAGCAGCTTCATCGTCGCCCGGTGCACCGGGCGGTAGGCGACGTTCATCACGCAACCGGTGAGCAGCGCGGCGGTGGGACCGGATCCGAGCTCGTCGGGGATGGGTGTGCCGAGCTCGTGCAGCGAGACCTTGGGGGCGGTCGCGGTCAGCCGCGTGGGGAGGATGCGATCGAGGCGCAGCGTCTGCGTCACGCCGAGGCCGATCGCCATTGCCCGCACGACTCGGCGGCGCGGGAGCGCCCAGCCGAGGCCGACCTTCCGGATGATGCGTCCGCGGACGGGACGTGCCGGCTCGGCCATCGCGCGGGCCGCCTCGATCATGCGCCCGTACGGCACTCCGCTGGGGCAGGCGGTCTCGCACGCACGGCACGCGAGGCACTCGTCCATCATCGTCAGGAACGACGCGTCGATTGGGGCCCCGTCCTCCACGACCGCTCGCATCGCGGCGATCCGTCCCCGTGGCGACGCCGTCTCACGTCCGGTGATCCTGAACGTGGGACAGTGCGGCAGGCACAGGCCGCAGGCGACGCACTTGCCGATGTCGGCCTCGGCGGGGCGGTGGTGGGCGGTGCTCATCGCTCGGCTCCCACGAACCGCCCCGGGTTGAGGATGCCGGCGGGGTCGAACGCCCGCTTGAGCCGTCGCATGATCTCGAGCCCGGCGGGTGGCGGCCCCCACGGGTCGGCGCGCAGGTCGTCGGGACCGTCGATGACCGTCGCGTGGCCTCCGTTGGCGGCTGCGAGCGTGCGGACGGCGGCGACATCCTCGGCCTGGTCGACGGCGATGCGGCACGCGCCGACTCCCAACTCGGCGACGTAGCCGCGACCGGCGGCCTCGAACGCCCGCGCGACCGCGCCCACGGCCGCCGGCGGCACGCCTACGTCGACGAGGCCCCGGCCCTCGGGTTCGGCTGGCGCGTCGGCCTGGGAGGTCCCCGGCGGCGCGATGACATCGGCGGCGTTCCCCACGAGCTCGACCGACAGGCGGCCCGCGGTGAGCAGCAGCGCGGCCGGGCGCCAGGTGCCGCGCCGGATCGCTTCGGCGACCGCGATGCGCTCGTCGAGGGTGGCCTCCATCGCGAACCAGCCGCGCGCGGGGGGCGTCGGCCACAGCTTGAGCGTCACCTGTGCGATGACGCCGAGGGTGCCGAGCGAGCCGACCGCGAGGCGCGGGATGTCGTACCCGGCGACGCCCTTCACCGTACGCCCACCCCCGGTCACGATACGTCCGTCGCCGGTGACGAGCACCACCTCGAGGAGCGAGTCACGGACCGGTCCGTGGCGAAGGCGCCCCCGGCCGCTGGCCGCGGTGGCGAGGATCCCGCCGACCGTGGACCCGGGGCGGACGTCGGCCTGCGGCCACCATTGGCCCGCGGCGGCGAGCCGGTCGGCCAGTTCGGTGGCGGGCAGTCCCGCCTCGACCGTGGCGGTGAGCTCGGCCGGGGTGTGGTCGATGACGCGCCGCAACCCCGACGTCGCGAGCCAGGTGCCGGCGTCGGTGGGGACTCCCCGCCGGGACCGGGTGCCACCGCCGACCGACGTGACCGGTCGCCGCTCCGCGCTCGCGGCGCGCAGCAGCTCGGCGACCTCCTCCGCGGTGGCGGGTGTCACACCCACGCCCCGTCGGGAAGCGAAGCGATGTCGCCGCCGAGATCGCCGCAGCGGCTGCCCCGGGGGAGCACCTTGTCGGGGTTGATTCGCCCGTACGGGTCGAAGGCCGCGCGCGTGCAGGCCTGCGCCTCGAGGTCGACCTCCGTGAAGGTCAGCGGCATGAAGTCCCGTTTCTCGATGCCCACCCCGTGCTCGCCGGTGAGGACGCCGCCGACGGCGACGCATTTACGGATGATGTCCTCGCCGGCCTGCATGACCCGTTCGGTTTGGGCGAGGTCGCGCCGGTCGAAGGCGATGAGCGGGTGCAGGTTTCCGTCGCCGGCGTGGAAGACGTTGACGATCACCAGGTCGTGCCGCTCGCCGATCGCGGCGATCTCGGCGAGCACCTCCACCAGGCGGGTGCGCGGGACGACGCAGTCGTGGAGGTAGTAGTTCGGGGCGATCCGCGCCATCGCGCCAAAGGCGCTCTTGCGGGCCTTCCACAGCAGGTCGCGTTCGGCGGCGTCCGCGGCGATGCGGACGGTGCGGACCTGATGCGCCCGGGCGACCCGCTCGACGAGCGCGGCCTCGTCGGCGACCTGGGCGGCCGTGCCGTCGACCTCCACCAGGACGATGGCCGCCGCGTCGGTCGGGAGGCCCGCGTGGATGAACGCTTCCGCCGCCCGGATCATGCCCTGGTCCATCATCTCGATCGCAGCGGGGACGACGCCGGAGGCGATGATCTCGCTCACGGTCTCACCGCCCTGGGCGACGGTGGAGAAGTCGAGCAGCATGGTGCGCAATGCGGGCGGGTTGGGCGTGAGGCGCACGCAGATCCGCGTGGCGATCCCCGTCGTCCCTTCGCTGCCGACGAAGAGGCCGCGCAGGTCATAGCCGGGGGCGTCCGGGGCGAGCCCGCCGAGCATGAGGACCTCGCCGTTGTAGAGCACCACCTCCACGGCGAGGACGTGTTGGGCGGTGACGCCGTAGGAGAGGCAGTGCGGCCCGCCGGCGTTCGTCCCGACATTCCCGCCGATGGAGCACGCCTGCTGGCTGGACGGGTCGGGCGCGTAGTGCAGGCCGAGGTGCTGGACCGCGTTCGTCAGGTCGAGGTTCAGGACGCCCGGCTCGACCCACGCGCAGGGGGTCTCCTCGTCGATCTCGATGATCCGGCGCATCCGTGCGAGCGAGATGACCACGGCGCCATCGAGCGGGATCGCCGCTCCGGCGAGGCCGGTGCCCGATCCGCGCGGCACGACGGTCAACGCGAGCTCGTGGGCGAGCCGCATGCACGCCGCGACCTCCGCGGTGGTGTCCGGCAGGACGACGAGCCCGCATTCGCCGCGCTGGATCGACGCGTCACGCGCGTACAGCCCCCGCTCCAGCGGATGGTCGAGCACCCGATCGGCCCCGAGGATCGCCCGGAACCGACCGGCCGCCTCGACCGCCCGCCCCGTGGTGTCCGTCGCCTGGGCCACTTCGGCCGCGAGGCTATCGCGTCAGACGCTCACGTGCCGGCGGGCTCGGTTCGACGGCGGAGACGGCGCCGAACGGCTCCACCGATGAGGGCAGTCAGGAGGAGCGCCGGTATCGCCACGACGAGCAGGCTCACCACTCGCTGTGCAAGTCGGGTCAAACGGCCCCATCCGGTGTCAAGGGCCCGGATGAACCCGCTGTGCGCGGCCGGCTTGTCGGGTGGGCGAACCGTGGTCAGATTGAGAGCGACCCGCGCGAATCGGGCGCTACTGCGGGTCGATTGCACGCCCGACTCGAGGTCGGACAGTTGCCGTACGTGGTTGGCGAGCAGAGATCGGAGCGCCGCGGTTCCGCCCGGGGTCGAGGCGATGAGGTCGTTCAGGCGGGTCATCTGGCGCCGGATGAGGGCAGCCCGCTGGGCGGAGTCATCGAGCGCCGCTTGGGCGTCGACGATCTGTGTGGCCCGGCCGAGGACCTCGCCGTACCTGTCCATGCCGCCAAGGAGCGGCTCGACTCGGGTGACCGGGACGGCCATCACAAGTTGTGCGGAGTCTGACTGTTGACCGCCACGGGGGCAGGGAAACGCGATCGGGCGCAGGCCGGGCGGCGAGTACGCATCGATCGGCACCGGGCATGGGTCCTGGGGGGTGGGGCGCCCCTCGGTCTCGTTGAAGCTGACCGTGTGGCCGCCGAGAGCCCTCAGGTCGGCTCGCGCCGCGTCGCTCGCACGGATCAGGCCGCGCCTGCCGCCGACGAGGACGAGGGTGGTGGATGCGACCTGCTGGGCCCGCCCGCGGTCGGCGGCCGCCGAGGCACCCATCGGAGCGGGGACCGTCGCGGCGCGCGCCGCCTGGGCCCCCGAGGTCGAGACTCGTGCGTCTGTCCCCTGGGAGCGGTCGCCTGTGCCCGTTGCCGACGGCTGGACGGTGTCGGCATCAAGTCCGGGGAGGAGGGCCGCTCCCAGGACCAGTGCTGCGAGCACCGCCAGGCCGAGCGCCAATTGACTGGGACCGCGCCGCGCCAGGCTCCCGCCGGTCGGCGTTGGTTGGGTCAGCGTCTCGTCGATGCATCCCGTACGCCGCTCGGATCGCGAGCATCACAGGCGGCCCATCCGCGTCGGAGGGTACCTCGGGCGGCAGCTCCCTCAGGGCGCCGGCGGGGCGACGTGGTTCGGCCGCAGGTACGCCTCGGCGAACCCCGCACGGAGGATGTTGCGGTAGGAGGCCGACGGCCGGTCTTCGACTCGCTCGCCGGTCTCGGTGAACAACGTGGCGACCCCGTTCTCGCGGGCGATCTCGGCGCGCTCGCGAAGGAGCGCGCCCTGGCCGCCCCGTCCGCGCAGTGCGGGGAGCGTGGCTCCGAGCCCGAACCAGCCGACCTCGCCGCGCGCGTACATCGCGGCGGCTGCGGCCGGCTCGCCGTCGACTCGCGCGAGCAGGCAGCGCCACCCGTCGCGGCCGGGCAGCGCCTCGAGCCACCGGGCGAACACCGGTGGAAGGCCGAACCCCTCCGTCACGATCGCGCCGAAGGCCGTGCCGTCCTCCTTCGTCGCGACCTCATCGACGCGCACTCCAGGGTCGGGCGCGGCGCCGGCCGCCTGAGGCAGGTCGGCCGGACGGCGGAACTTCATCCAGGCGTAGTCGGCGCTGAACCCGTGACGCCCGAGCCACCGCGTGGCGTCTCGCTGTGACGGACCGTCCGGCCAGAGCGGCACCCGGCACGTGCAGCCAGCGGCCTGGGCGGCGGCCACCGTCGCCGCCAGCGCCTCCTCATCGAGCTCGGGTCCAAGTCCGACGCCGAGGACCGCGTTGAACATCGAGGGCTGCACAGCGAACCGCGGTCAGGTCGCCCGCCCGCATGCACGCGAGGCCGAGCTGGTCGACCACCTCCGGCGGGGCCGCCGACCACAGGTCCTCGACCGCCGCGAACTCGATCTGCTCCCCGGCGTCGGGGACGGTGGACGCGAACCGGTCGCCGGTCATTGCCCGGGAGACTCCACGAGCAGCGCGTTGTGCGAGGCAAGGAGCCGATCCGGGTCGCCGGAGAGGGTCCAGATCGATGCGTGCACCCGCCGCCCCCTTGCCGCTCGCCGAGCCTCAAGACTCTCGATCCGGCACGACTGGGTCAAGACCCGTGTCCGATCGTCCATGCGCCCCGGGGAGCGATGCGGCCGGTCCCATCCGGCATCACCCTCGTCCCGGTGTCACCCTCGTCCTGGGCAACAGCGTGTCACCGCTCGTCCCGGGCGCTCAACAGCGGAAATCGACCCGGCTGGGGTCCGGTTCAATGCGGTCGAATGCACCAAGGCGGCGGTATCGGTGAACCTTGCCGGGTTGGAAGAGCGGGCGGACGATGGATGTCAGTCGACCAACGGAGGTGATCGCATCGCAATGCTGAGTTGTCCGCTCCGACATGCGGGCCGCGTTGGCACAGCCGACGTTCTCTCGCTGGCATCTGCCACGCTTGCAGCCGCGGCAGGCGTCCTGATCCTGACTCTCGGGGGGTTCTCGCTCACCGATGAGGGCGTGCCCCTGCTGCTGCTCCCACCTGCGGTGCTGGCGACCCCGGTGTTCGCTCGTGGAACGCTGGTCGCCCGGCCGCTGCGCGTCGCGGCGGCGGTTCTAATGA
>CAYTRV010000116.1:0-7251 GCA_964440285.1 uncultured Bifidobacteriaceae bacterium | reverse complement strand
CGCACCTCGGCGTGGCGTGGGCGCGCCGGCAGCTGCTGGAATCCTGGCCGGCCGATCGGATCCGCCCCGCCGAGGAGATCCCGCCGGGGCATCGCTTCGAGCTCGGCACGCAAAGCCACGAGGCGATCGCGGGCATGACCGCCGCGATCGGCTACCTCGCGTCGCTCGGGTCGGGCCTCGATCGCCGCAGCCGCCTCGACAGCGCCTTCGCCCGCATCCAGGATCACGAGGAATCCCTCGCGCGGCGATTCCTCGAGGGTCTCGCCGCGATCCCGGGTGTGACGCTCCACGGCATCGCCGACCCGGAACGCGTCGGCGAGCGCACCCCGACGTTCTGCGTGACCATCCCGGGTTGCGCGCCCCGTGCGGTGGCGGAACGCTTCGCCCAGAACGGCATCAACGTCTGGGACGGGAACTACTACGCCCCGGAGCTCATGATCCACCTCGGCCTGGAGGACCGCGGTGGCGGGGTTCGTATCGGCTTCCTGCACTACACGACCCTGGAGGAGGTCGACCGGGCGGTGACGGCCGTCGGCCGGGCCGCGGGCCAATGAGGTGGCGCCACGCGACGGGTGCCATCGACTGCTCCCGGGGCCACCTCGTCGGGATCGTCAACGCGACGCCCGACTCCTTCACGGATGCGGGCGCCCATTACGGCGCCGACCGTGCCGTCGCGCACGGGCTGCGACTCGCGCGACAGGGAGCGAGCGTCGTGGAGGTGGGCGGCGAGTCCCTGAGGTTCTCCGACCCCACGCCGGTTGACGAGGAGATCGACCGGGTCGTCCCGGTCATCCGCCGCCTCGTCGCCGAGCTCGACGTTCCCGTCGCGATCGACACCTTCAAGGCCCCGGTCGCCGACGCGGCGATCGCGGCGGGGGCGAGTATCCTGAACGACCCGACCGGGCTGCGCGACGCCGCCATGCGCGATGTCGTCGCGGGGAGGGAGGTCGGCATCGTGCTGACCCATTTCTTCGGGCCCCCGAAGGTCCGGCCCGAGTCGTTCCCCGACGTCGACGTCACCGCGACCGTCATCGGCTGGGCGATCGAGGCCGTCGCGGACGCGAAGGCTGCGGGGATCGACCCGGAGCGGATTGTCCTCGACCCCGGCGTTGGCCTCGGCAAAGCCCCCGAGCAGGACCTCGACCTCCTGCACCGGCTCGCGGAACTGCACGCGGTGGGCCGGCCGATCTTCGTGCCGATCTCCAACAAGAAGGTCATCGGGGCGGTTACAGGCGCGCTCCCCAAGCAGCGTCTCGCCGGGACGACCGCGGCCCTTGCGTGGTGCCGGGCGCAGGGCGCGACGATCTTCCGGGTCCACAACGTCCGCTTCCTCGCGCGAGCCCTTGCCATGGCCGACGCGCTTGCGGACGGGGTTCCCGCCCGATGGCACGACGTGCCCAGCTGATAGGTTCCCGCCCCGTGAGCGTCGACCCGAGCCGCCCGGATATCTCCCTCGGGGAGTTCCTCCCCGTCACCGAGAACGCCGCGATCGCCTCCGCGAGGTGGCTCGGGCGGGGCGACAACCACTCCGCCGACCAGGCCGCCGTCGACGCGATGCGCCAGGAGTTCGCGAAGCTCCCGATCACCGGGCGCGTGGTGATCGGCGAGGGGGAGAAAGACGAGGCGCCGGAGCTGTACAACGGCGAGATCCTCGGCGCCGGCGGGCCGGAGTTCGACATCGGCGTCGATCCGCTGGAGGGCACCAGCCTCGTGGCGCGCGGCGACAGCGGCGCCATCGCGATCTGCGTCATCGCGGAGCCCGGCGGCATCCTGTCGGCGCCCGACATGTACATGCGCAAGCTGTGCGTGGGCGCCACCGCGAAAGGGCGTGTCGACATCAGCGCCCCTGTCGCCGAGACCCTCGACACGGTGGCGCGCTGCTACGCCCGCCAGGTCCGCGACATCACCGCGATCGTCCTGGACCGGCCGCGCCACGAGGGGCTCGTCGACGAAATCCGGGCGACGGGCGCCCGCATCCGGCTCATCCCGGACGGCGACATCACCGCGAGCATGTCGGCGGCCGTGCGCGGCACCGGCGACCACGTCTACCTCGGCACAGGCGGCTCAACGGAAGGCGTCATCACCGCCGCCGCACTCGAGTGCCTCGGCGGGGAGATCCAGGCGCAGTTCACCCCGAACGACGACGCCCAACGGGAACGACTCGTGGAGTTCGGCATCGCCGACCCCGACAAGATCCTGTTCACCCGCGACCTCGCGTCCGCGCCGCTCTACGTCATCGCCACCGGCGTGACCGACGGCAACCTGCTGCGCGGGGTGCGGTACTTCGCGGACGGGGCGCGGTCGCACTCCATCGCCCTCAACCTCCATCGCGGCACGGTGCGGTTCATCGACACGGTCCACCTGTTCGGACGGACCCCGGTGCACGAGATTCGTCTCGGAGGTGTGGGGTGAGCTCCCAGGACGACTTCCCGTTCGCCTTCGGCGAAGGGGCGGCGGACGACTTCAAGGAGCGGCTCAAGGCTCTGATGCGCGCCCAGCAGGCGGCGTTCGAAGAGGTCCAGGCGGAAACCGGAGGGCGCGCCGGTCCCCCGGAGCGCATCCAGCTCGTGGAGCACGCCGTCGCCCTCGCCGCAGCGGGCCTCGCGACGCTCGGCCCTCGGGCCACCCCTGAGGAGGCCGCCGACGCGATGGGCCTCCTGTTCGCCCGGGCGATGGCCGCGGTGCAGGGCTCGCTCCGCCCATCCGGCTGAGGCGCTGCCCTCGAGCGACCTACGGCGCGGGGTCCGACCCCTCTTCGCGGGGCTCCTCCCCGCGGGCCTCGTCGCGCACCAGGCGCAGCTCGAACTTCACGCCTTTGAGGGCGGCGCGCGCCTCGTCGGCGAGCTGCCGGAGCTCGGCGAGCTCGGCGGCGACCGCCGCGACCTCCTGCCGGGTGGTCCGCCAGGAGCTGCCGACGAGATCGACCAGCACCTCCAGGTCCTCGACGATCGCGGTCTGCTCGTTCACCCGCATCCCCGGCGTCGAATGAGGCGCCGGCTCGCTCGCCGCCCGCGCCCGCATCTCACCGAGATCCGCCTCGAGCCGACGAACCGCGTCCAAGACATCGCGCGGGTCGTGGCTTCCGCTCACGGCGACTCTGTTCCGAACCCGACCGCCGACCAGTCCGGCTTGTCGACGATCTCCTCGATGATGTCGGAGGTCACGGTGCAACGATAGGTGAAGCCACCCTCGTCGAGCACCGGCTCGACGAGGTCTTCCTTGATCTGCTGATCCACCCACGCGCCGCGGAACACCAGCTTCCGCAGCCAGTGCACGAGGTCGTCGTCGAACCCGAGGAGCGCCTCGCGATGCTCCTTCAGGTGGGTCGCCAGCCGGCCGTCGCTGTGGATCTCACCGTAGGCGACGAGCTCGACGAGCTGGTCGAGATCCTCGTCCGCCAGGCTGCCGGGCTGCACGAACGCGAGCTGCGAGGCTGCGTGCTCGGCGCGTTCGCGGAAATCCCGGCTGTTGAACTTGAACCGGAACTTCCCGAACTCCATCGTGAAGTCGGTTCCCGACTGGTAGTTCGAGGGTGTTTTGCGCGATTGTCCCATGAAAAGTGGCTGCAGCAGGAGGCTCAACGAGTGTACCAACGCCTCTCGGACGCACTCCGCGGGACACTCGCCCGCGGCGTGGCAGCATGAGGGCGTGAGCCGCTTGCGGGTGGATCGGGTGTGCCGCACGACCGGGGTCGTCGTGAGCGACGGTGGCGGCGCCGTGATCACACGCTGTCACGTGGCCGACCGGCCGCTCGCGCGCCTTGTCGGTCTGCTCGGCACGCCGGATCTCGGGGAGGACGAGGGCCTGTGGCTGGAGCGCTGCTCCTCCGTGCACACCGCGGGCATGCGGATCCCCATCGCCTGCGCGTTCCTCGACGGTGACGGGCGGGTGTTGCGGGTGGTCGATCCGCTCCTCCCGTGGCGGGCGGCGGCGGTCCGCGGTGCGGACGCGGTGCTCGAAACGCGGGCAGGTCGCCTTGCCGGAGTGGCCCCCGGAACGACGTTGACGCGCCATTCGCGCGCAGAAAGTTCCGCATAGAGCGAACGTTTGGCCGTGGGGAGGGGGGCCGTTTTCGCCGGCTGGGGCCTTGAGTAGATGCATCGCGCGAACGCGGTGCGGACATTCAGCACGAGCGAGGTCCCAATGCCAGTACTCACACCTCCGCGCGCGGCCCCTGCGGTCGACCTGGGCGCGAACACTCTCCACGCGCTCGTCGTGGACGACGATCCCGGCGTCGTCGGCTTCCTCGACGACAACCTGACCGCCGATCGCTTCTCGGTCATCACTGCGCGAAGCGCCGAGGACGCTCTCGGCATCGTCATGACGAGCCGTCCGGATGTTGCGCTCATCGACGTCGCGCTCCCCGGCATGAGCGGCTTCGATCTCGTCTCCGCCCTGCGTGAGGGCGACCCGGCCGGATCCTGGGATCCCGGCATGGCGATCATTCTCATGTCCGGACGCGATGACGTGCACAGCGTCGTTCGGGGGATCGAGCGCGGCGCTGACGACTACCTGGTCAAGCCGTTCCATTACCCGGAGCTTCTCGCCAGGGTCGGATCGCACGTGCGCCGGGCGCGCGGCGTGAGCATCGCGGGCTCCCTGCGTGTCGGTCCCGTCGAGGTGGACCGGCGCGCCATGCGGGTGCTCGTTCACGGCCGCACGCTCGGTCTGTCGGCGAAGGAGTTCGGCCTGCTCTCCGTGCTCGCCCGCGACCCCCACCGGGTCGTGTCGAAGGGCGAGCTGCTCCGCGACGTGTGGGGCTTCTCGGCGAATGCCCGGACCCGCACCGTCGACACCCACGCGAGCCGGCTCCGCGGGAAGCTCGCGACGGCGGGAGTGTTCGGATGGGTCCGCAACGTCTGGGGGCAGGGGTACCGCCTCCTCCCGGAGGAGCGGTGATGGGCGCCCAGATCGTCCCAGCCGCCCGCCGCACCCGTGACGTGGAAGGGCTCCTTCACGACATGCGCGGCCCGCTCGCCGTGATCCGCGGCCAGTGCCATGCGATCGTCAGATGTGCGAACCGGCCCGGCGCGCTAATCGACCGCCTCCGTCTCATCGACGGCGAGGTCGACCGTCTGGTGGCGACGATCGATCGCGTCCGTTCGGTGCTGCACGGCGTCGACCGCGACGAGCCTCCCGGCCCGGTCGATCTCCTCGATGTCGCGCGCGAAGCGGTCCGGCGGCATGACGGGGCCGCGGCGGAGCTGGGCGTGGCCCTCAGGATCGAATCGCACGCCCACCATCCGGAGGTCATGGGGCGGTCCGACGAGCTTCGCCGGCTGGTCGACAACCTGATCTCGAACGCCATCCGGCACGCGCCGCACGGCACCGCCGTGACCCTGGCCCTCACCCATCGGGATCGCCACGTGGCGCTCCGCGTTTCGGATCACGGCGCCGGCATCGACATGCAGGAGCGAACGCGGATCTACGATCGACGTATCCGCCGCGACCCGACCGGCGGATGGGGGATCGGTCTCGCCATCGCGGATGACATCGCCGCGCGGCACCACGGTCGCATCGCGCTCGACCCCGGTCACGGCGGGGCGTCGTTTCTGGTCGAGCTCCCGGCCTCGGCCGGCGCCGTCGTGACGGGGGCCGGATGACCGCGACCCTTGTCGTCGAGCGCGGCATAATCGACCGCCTCGGAGGCGAGCCGTCGGGCGCGTGGATCGTTCCCCGCCGCCGGTCGCGCTGGTGGCGTCGGCGCCGCGAAGGATGGGCGCCGCTCGATCCCGAGTCGGTGCTCGACGCGCTCGCCGACATCCGCCGGCCCGCGGTCGTGCTGGTCCGCAGTGCCGTTGCCGACCCTGGCGCCGGGTGCCTGATCGATGTCGCGCACCTCCTCGGTCTCGAGGTGCGTACGCTGCCCGACGGCTTCGACGAGGCGGCGTGGAGCGCGGGCATCGCGAGCTGTCTCGACGGGGTCGTGCCGGGGGCAAGCGCCAATCGGGCGCTCGACGTGCTGTGCTGCGGACCCGCCGTCGCACCGGCATCTCCCCGCCGGCGATGGGGCGTGGCGGGGATCTCGGTGCCCGCAGTCCGCCCGGCGACCCTCGCACGGTGGGCCTCCTGCGCCTGGCGGCCATGTCGCTGGTGCACGGCCGGCGGACTCCCGGGCGATCGATGCCGTCGCTGCGGCAACCCGATCGATGAGGCATCGCCCGAGGATCGCACGTGATCGGCCGGCGCTTGCGGCGTCGCCCGACGGCGTGGTTCGCCATCGCGGCCGTTCTCGCCGTCGCCGCCGGGCTGATCACGATGCGAGCCGCCGCCGTCGATACGCCGACCGCAGCGGTGATCGTCGCGGCTGAGCCGCTCGCCGTCGGCACCCGGCTCGACGATCCCGAGTCGGTGCTGGCACTCGCCCGCGTGCCCGAGGCTGGGGTACTGCCGGGGATGGCCCGGTCGTTCGACGAGGTCCGCGGGCGAACCGTCGCGGTCCCGATCTCCGGTGGCGAGCCGCTCACGCAGGCCGGCCTGGGTGGCGCGCCCGGCCTGGCGCCCGAGCCGCTCGCCGCCGGCGAGCGCGCGCTCTCGGTCCCCGCCGCCTCAGCGGGAGCCGCCGCCGCCGTATTGGTCCCCGGGGCGCGGGTCGACGTCGTCGCATCGGCGGGAGACGGCGCCGCGGATGCGCGCGTAGTGGTCGCCGATGCGGAGGTGATTGCCCAGACGACAGCGCCGGGCGTCGAAGCCGGCAGTGATGGGGGTGCGATCCTGTTGCGTGTGGGCGAACGCGACGCCCTGCGTCTCACCGCCGCGCTGGATCGGGCCGGGGGAGTTCGCCTTCTGCCCAGACCCGCCGGCGACGCCGGAGTCCGGACGCCATGAAACGATCTGGTCTCCTCTCCGGCGTCGACCCGTGGGAGGCGCTCGTCCGGCCGGATCAGGCCGGTAACGTCAGCGGTGCGTCGGCATCTGCGCCCCGGCCCACCACTCGTGTACTGGTGGTGCTCGGCGCTGCGGGGGGCGTTGGTGCGACGATGGTCGCCTGCGCCCTCGCACTCGGCCTGGCCGATGCCGCAGCGCCGGTCGGCTTGCTGGAGTTCGACTTCGAGCGGGGAGACCTCGCGGGCGCGTGGGGTGTGCCGGCGGACCGGACGATCGACGACCTCGCCCCTGTCGTGGAGGAGCTCGAGCGACACCATGTCGAGCTGGTCGCCCATCGGCACGCCTCGAACGTGGCCGTCGTCCTCGGGCACGGCCGAGCGTGTCGCGGCGGCACCTGGGACCGTCCCGCCACCTCACGTCTGC
>CAYTRV010000115.1:0-7347 GCA_964440285.1 uncultured Bifidobacteriaceae bacterium | reverse complement strand
CGCCTCGGGCCGTCCGGGATCGTGGCTAGCCTCGGCTCAATGAATGACCTCGAATCGACGGGGTATGGCTAGCCGATGCGGCCCTCGCAGTCGACCAGGACGCAGCCGACGCCGTCGGAGTCGCCACCGCCGGCTGGCACCAATGGCATGAGGACGCACGGGTGACGGCATGACGTTGGAGTTCAAAGTCGTGGCCGTGTTCCTGGTCGTAATCGCCGTCGCGATGCTCTACGCGATCGGGGAGTACCTCTGGCGGGAGAGGCGGCGGAAATGACGAGTGCGTGGACCCCCAACAGCCGCGTCGAGCAGATGTTCCGCCAGCCGACCGCGAGCGCCGCCGCCACCTGCCGCACTCTCTCGAGGCACCGCCCGCAGCAAGCCATCTAGACCTACCGCCGATCGGCCCGTCTCACGCCGTCGCGGTGCGGGACCGTCCCGGGGATCGCACCGTGGACACCCTTACCAAGACGAGAGCGAGGACGACACGTCCGGCCATGGCGCATCGACGGCGAGCCTCCCACCGAGTTAGAATCGACGCCCTACTTTCGTCTCGCCTCCAGGAGGTGCCATGGCAGCTCAAGATCCAGCCCAGCTCGCAAGAGGGTTGGTCGCCGCGTTCAACGACGGCGACTGGGACACGGTTCGGGACAGCCTCACGTCCGACAGCGTCTACGACGAGGTCGGCACGTCTCGGCGACTCGAGGGTGTCGACACGATCATCGGAGCGCTACATGGGTGGAAGGAAGCGATGCCAGATGTGAAGGGCACCGTCGCGAGCAGTCTCACGGCAGGTAATACGGCGGTGCTCGAGGTCAGCTGGACCGGAACACAAACCGGGCCGATGGCTACACCCTCCGGGACGATTCCGGCCAGCGGCAAGCAGCAGACGACCCGTGCGGGTTGGGTCCTCGAGTTCGCCGGCGGAAAGGTCAAGCAGAGTCGCCACTACTTCGACATGCTCAGCTTCATGCAGCAGATCGGAGCGCTGCCCGGATAGGGGTCCCGATAGTCGATCCCGCGAGGCTCTTGGAGTGTTGCCCACCAGTGCAACATGCCGGATCCTGGCCCGAGCCACCCCACGTTGCCCGCCAGGCGCGGTGGTAGGTCGGCCGAGGATGACGAGACTCGTCTTGGCGCCGGGGCTCTCGGCGCAGAGCCTCAGCGACGATGCGCGAGTGCTCCACCTCCAAGCGGGCTCGCTGCACGCGGGCGTAGAACCTCGACACGCGGGCGACGATACCGGATTCCGGTGGTTTTTCCTTGCGTGGTCAGGTGTTTCTCGCCGCGAGGGGCGCACTGTCCGCCGGGCCACCGTCTGTCGAGGCATGGCGGCAGCCCCAGAGGAGCGGGTGATCGGGCGCGGATTACCAATTCTGCTGCACGAAGCCCACCCCAGACGAGCCAGGAGCCTTCACGAGCAGTTCAATCCGCTCGATCGTGTGAAACGGGCAAAGGATCATCGCGGGCGTAGTCGGCAAGCCGTCATCGCCGCGACCCGGAATCATGTCCTTAGCAGGATCATCGGGATATGGAAGATCGGGATGAAACCATCGCCGGGTCCTGCCTGGATCTGTCGGGCGATCACCATCAAGCCGTCCCGGAAGGTGATTCGCACGACTGCGGACAAACACCCCCTGGTGCCGTCGAAGTTTCCCTTCGTCTCGAGAAACTGCTGGAGCCACTTACCCATGTCCATCGCGATCCTCAGCGCCGAATGCTCCCGTGTCCCTACCAACCTATGCTTTGCCACTTGTTTCCCACGCGCCGCGACGGCCGGGGGGACCGTGTCCTGCAACGGTTTCGTGAGGGTGGCGGTGGTCATGAACAACAACGCCCGGGACTATGCGCTGCAGGCGGCGAGTCGGTTCCAGCAGCTGCTCACCCGGCGCACGAGCTGATCGCTCACGGGAGGCGGGCTCGAGGTCACCCTGCCGCCCGCGCGCGGACTGCGTCAGGCGACTTCGCGCAGACGGCCGGTCTCCACCTCGTAGACGAAGCCGCGGACGTTGTCGCGCCTCGGGATGAACGGGCTGGCCAGAATCCGTGCGACCGAACGGCGCAGCCCGGCCTCGGGATCGGAGAACGTCTCGGCCGCCCACGGCGGGCGCAGCCCGGTCTCCTCCTCGATGCTCCGGCGGAAGTCGTCGTCGGAGAAGGTGCACATGCCGCAGCCGGTGTGATGGATGAGGATGATCTCCTCGGTGCCCTGCAGCCGCTGGGAGATCGCCAGCGAGCGGATCGCGTCGTCGGTCGCAACGCCGCCGGCGTTCCTGATGACGTGTCCATCGCCCACGGCCAGCCCGAGCATCTCGTGCAGATCGATCCGCGCGTCCATGCAGGCGAGCACGGCGACCCGACGGGCGGGGCGGAGCGGCAGGTCTCCGCCCGCGAACTCCGCGGCGTACGCCTCGGCGTTCCTCAGCAACTCATCCGTCACGCTCATCGGGTCTCCGTGGAGGGTTGGGTCCGTACACGTCGATCATCTCAAATGGAGGAAGTAAACGCCGGCTCGGCAGTCAAGCATTGGCGACCGCGGCCGATCATCACGAGGCGGATCGTCACGTCGTGCACGTCACGTAACGCGCTATCGTTTCGGAAGCACCGCACAGGGGAGGGAAGATTCGATGATGGTCACGCTGACGGAGAACGCAGGTGAGAAGCTCAAAGTCCTCCTGGCAGAGGAGGCCGACGAGGGCGACGGGCTCCGCGTGCAGGTCGTGCCGGGCGGGTGCTCCGGGTTCGAGTACCAGCTGACGTTCGGCAAGCCGGAGAGCGACGACGAGATCGTCGAGCACCACGGCGTGCGGATCATCATCGACCGGTTCAGCGCGCCGTACCTCTTCGGCGCCGAGTTCGACTACGAAGAGAGCTTCCAAGGGGCCGGGTTCATCATCAACAACCCAAACTCCAGCTCCAGTTGCGGCTGCGGGAAGTCCTTCCAGGCCTAACGCACAACCTGGTCCGCCGTCGCGCAGCTATCCGCCGAAGTCGGTGGTGTAGATGGTGTTCGAGCAGTCGCCTGCGGCGACGACGGCGATCCCGATGTTCCTGAAGCGGGATGAGAGCAGGTTGCGCCGGTGTCCCGGGCTCTTCAGCCACATGTCGACCATGGTCGACGACATGCCGGTGCTGCACCCGGACGCCATCCCGAGGTTCTCGCCGACGGCCTTCTCACGCGAGTAGCCGGCCCGGTAGATCCTGACGTAGAACGGCTTCCCGTCGGCACCGTCGTGATCGAGCACGCCGACTCCGGCAAGGTACGCGCTGTGCTGACGCGCCGGACGCGAGAGCACCGTCGAGAGGCGAAGCGGGAGGAGCCCACGGGCCGTGCGGGCCTTGTTGACCTCTCTCAGGAGCGCCGACTGGCCGCTGAGCTCGGCTTGCGTCGCCGCTCCGGCGACAGGCACGGCGACGGCGGCGGCGGCGGCGCACATCATCGCTGCGACGATGCGGACCCCTCGCTGCGACTGACGCCCCTGCATGCCTCGGACCTCCGTGTCCAGCGGGCTTCACTCAGCCCGCAACTGCTCCGACAGACCTATCGGCAAGAACCGGCTCGAACTTGAGTCTCCGGCCCGCTTGACGGGCCTCGTCACCCCCCGAAATCCGCCGTGTAGCCGGTATTGCCGCAGTCCGCGTCCGTCGCGACCCCGACGCCGACGACCCGGTAGCGCGGCGAGAGCAGGATCCGCCGATGCGGTGGGCTCTCGAGCCACATCTGCACGATCTGCGCCGAGACCGCGGTTCTGCAGCCGCGCACCATCCCCAGGGTCTCGGCGACCGCCTTCGTTCGCGGGAATCCGGCGCGGTACAGACGTACATAGAAGGGGCGCCCATCCGGGCCTTCGTGGGCCATCTGACCGGTTCGCGCGACGAACGCGCTGTGCTGACGGGCGGGTCGGTTCAGCACGGCCGAGCGCTGCAACGGCGGTCGGCCGTAGGTCGCCCGCGCCTCATTGATCTCGCTGAGGAGCTGATCCTGAGCGGTGCGCCCCGCGGACGTGGCGCCGCTCGCAGCGCCGGTCGCGCACAGGGCGGCGACGCAGCACATGAACCTGAGACGGGGATGACGGACCGTCAGCACAGGACCTCCATGTCCGGCGGGCGACTTCCCACACCACGTTGAGTCGTGTGATGCGGGCCCCGTGCGGGAGCGGGGAACCCGACCGATGGGCGCTACCGTATGCCACGATCACGCCGCGGGAAATACCCGCGCGGCATCCTGCAACGAATGTTGCAAAGGGAACGCTTGTGTTCCGGCGAATACCTACGGTTCTCTCTCCGCGGGAGCGACAGTGATCCCATCACCCCCGCCGCCACCAGTGGTCGTGACCCCCGGCACCGCGATGGGGCACGCCGTCGTCCGCGTCGGCCGGGACACGACGTCGGTCGGGGTGTGGATCGACGGGCGGTTCGTCCGGCGGATACCGGTGGCCCGGGCGCCGGCGCGGATCGCCGTCCGGCTTCCCGTCGGATTCCGCGAGCTGCGGCTGCGGGCGAGAGGTCCCGGAGGGATCCGCTGGGCCCCGACGCGGCCGCTCTGGGTGCTTCCCCGATCCGCACAGCGCGCGAGGGGTATCGGCGGGTACGTCGACGCCCGGCTGCAGCGCGACCTGGAAGGGCTCACGAGCCGCATGCCGGCCACCGCCGGCGTGTACGTGCAGCACCTGGTCAGCGGATGCGGCGGGGCGGTCAACGCCGCCGCCCGGTTCCCGGGGGCCAGCACCCTCAAGGCCGCCATCCTCGTCGACGTCCAGCGACGGTCCGGCGGCCGTCCGTCCGCCACCGTCAACGCCCTGCTCGACCAGATGATCATCGAGTCCAGCGACCGCGCCGCGAACGAGGTGCTGTCGATCCAGGGCGACGGATCGGCTGACGTCGGGGCGCAGCGCGCAACGGAGACGCTACGTGCGATGGGCCTGCGCGACTCGCTCATCCGGCGTCCGTACATCATCGAGCATTCGGCGGCGGGGCGACGCGCTCCGGCGATCCCGTTGCGCGCCACGACCCAACCGGCGTTGCTCACGAACTTCGTGACGACTCCGTATGAGCTTGCGCGGATCCACGCCGCGATCCACCGGGGCATGCGCGGGGCGGGACCGCTCCCGCGCATCGGGATCCGGCCGCGCACGATCCGCACCGAGATCCTCCCGCGGCTCTTGCGGGTGCGGGATCGGAGCAAGATCGTGGCGGGCGCGCCGCCCCAGGTGCTCGTGGCGCACAAGAGCGGGTACAACACCAACGTCAAACACGACGCGGGGGTGATGTACCTCCCGAGCGGGCCGGTGGTCGTCGCCGCGATGACGTGGAGCGCGTCCGGAGTGAGCGACGGCCCGGGAGACCGGTTCGTGGCCGATGTCGCCCGCGCGGCCGCCGCGAGACTGCGGATCGGGGGCCGATGTGCGTGAGAAAACTCCGCACGGAGCGGGAGAAACGACCCACGCGGAGAATGGTCAAGTGATGGCAGGTGTACGGTCAACACGGGTCCCGCCCCGGCGGCTCGCCGAGTGCGGGACGGGATTCGACATCCCCGGCGGATGCGGGGAGAAGAGGTGGTTGAGAGGCGAGGATGGGTAACACGATCGGAAGCGGCGGGAGCCGCGGGGGATCGGGCAAGTCCGCCGACGGCCCGTCGGTGCGACCGCCGCTGCGGGGCGTCGTGCTCGTCAGCGTCGGGAGCAACCGGCAGACGGCGGCCCCCAAGGGCGCCACCCGTGCGCATGTCGCGAGGATTCACGACTTGCCGTCGCTGATCCACGCCTTCGTCGCCGACGGGACGTAGCGGCCCGATCTCGTTAGCGGCGTCCGCGGCCGAAGTGCTGACCGGCGGGAGCGGCCGACCGCAGACGGTGGCGCTCATCGGAAGCCTGCGCCGCCGGTGCAGGCGCACGTTCGAGTCGGATTGCGAGGACGTTGATGTTGCGGTCCCTGCGTTCCAGGCGTCCGAAGGCGATGAGCAGCGGCTCGGCGCGGAGCAGCGCCCGGTGCCGTTCGTAGACCTGCGGGCGGACGATGACGTTGATCATCCCCGTCTCGTCCTCGAGCAGCAGGAACACGATGCCGTGGGCGGTGCCCGGACGTTGACGGGCGACGACGAGTCCGGCGACGGCGACATCCGTCCCGTGAGGTGTGTCGCGAAGCTCCGTCGCGGTGCGGGTGCCCGGTGGCAGCTCGGGACGGACCAGCGCGACGAGATGCCAGCCAGTCGAGAGGCCCGTCGTCTCGTAGGCTGTGACGACGCGCTCGAACCGGCTCTCCTCGGGGAGGGCCGGCGCGGGCGACGGCGGAATGGGAAGCGGAAGCTGACGTCCGCCGGAGGCCGGGGTGGACCGCGCCAGGGTCCCGAGCTCCCAGAGCATCGCCCGGCGTGAGCGTTCGAAGCTGTCGCATGCCCCCGAACGCACCAGTGCCGTGAGCTGATCGCGGCCGAGCGCCGACCGGGAGGCCAAGTCGGTGATGTCGACGAACGGCCCGTTGTGGTCGCGCTCCTGCGCGAGGCGCTCGGCGGCGTCGCCGGCGCCTCTGATGTAGCCCAGGCCGATCCTCACCGCGCCGTCCGGTTCGACGGTGCAACGGGCGTCGGAGCGCAGGATGCACGGGGGACGGGTCCGCACGCCGCGCAGCGCCGCGTCGCGCACGAGGCTCGCCGGCGGGTAGAACCCCATCGGCTGGGCGTTGAGGAGCGCGGCGAGGAACTCCGCCGGGTGGTGGCGTCGCAGCCAGGCGCTCTGGTAGGCGAGCACCGCGAACGCCGACGCGTGGGCTTTCGGGAACCCGAAGTTCGAGAACCCGATGAGCTTCGTGAACACGGTGCGGATCGTCGCGTCGTCGACGCCGTGGGCGCGTGCGCCGTCACGGAACTCGCGCCACATCCGCAGCATCGCGTCGCGGCTGCGCTTGCGGCTCATCGCCCGGCGGAGCCCCTCGGCCTGGCCGGGCGTGAACCCCGCGAGGGCCATCGCCACCTCCAGGACCTGCTCCTGGAACACCACCACCCCGAGCGTGTCACGCAGGCAGTCGGCCAGAAGCGGATGGTCGTAGGGCGGCTCGAAGGCGGGGTCGAGCCGGCGGGCCCGGCGGTGGCGGACGTACGGGTGCACGGCGCCGCCGCTCACCGGCCCGGGGCGGATCAGCGCGACCTGGATCGTGAGGTCGTCGAGGTTCTCGGGCCGGGTCTGCAGGATGCTCTGGATCTGCGCGCGGCTTTCGATCTGGAACACCCCGACGGTGTCGCCCGTCCCGATCTCCTCGTAGACGGCGGGGTCGTGCACGTCGATCCGGGACAGGTCGAGGCGGGTGCCGCGGGTCTGGGCGACGAGATCGACGCACTCCTCCACCGCCGACAGC
>CAYTRV010000114.1:0-7461 GCA_964440285.1 uncultured Bifidobacteriaceae bacterium | reverse complement strand
AGGGCCCGCTCCCGGAACCGGGCTACGCCTACTTCGTGCGGAGGTCCCCGTCGAGGGCAGCGGTGATACGGGCTGCGTCGACGGGGGGGACGAGGGCGCGGACGAGGGTTCCGTCCGGGCCGGGTTCCTGCTCGACCTCCCGGCCGACGGTGTAGATCTCCGACACGATCGACCCCTGCGTGTACGGGACGAGGACCTCGAGGGGGGTGAGGCGGGAACGGGCGAACTCCACGAGCCGGTCCCGCACCGCGTCGAGTCCCTCTCCGGTGAGTGCGGACACTTCGACCGCGTCGGGGTGGCGGAACCGAAGCGACCGGCGCAGATCGGGGTCCAGCAGGTCGACCTTGTTGAGCACCAGCAGGCGTGGGACGTGCGCCGCGCCGATCTCGTTGAGCACATCCAGGACCGCCCGCTCGCGCGCGAGGCGGCGCTCCTCAGGTTCGCTGGCGTCCGCCACGTGCAGGATGAGATGGGCGTCGCAGGTCTCCTCGAGCGTCGACTTGAACGCCTCGACCAGTTGATGGGGGAGGCTGCGGATGAACCCCACAGTGTCCGACAGGAGGAACCGGGTGCCGTCTTGCTCGAACGCTCTCGTGGTCGGGTCGAGTGTCTCGAACAGGGCGTCGTTCACCCGAACCGAGGCGCCGGTCATCGCGTTCATCAGGCTCGACTTGCCCGCGTTCGTGTAGCCGGCGAAGGCGAGGCGCGGCACCGCGGACGCGACGCGGCGGGAGCGCATCACATCCCGCGAGCGTTCCAGGTCCCGCAGCCGAGCGCGAAGCACCGCCATGCGTGATCGCAAGAGCCGCCGGTCCGACTCGAGCTGCGTCTCGCCGGGGCCGCGTGTCCCGACGCCGCCGCCGAGCCGTTCCAGGTGTTGCCAGAGGCCCTCCTGCCGGGCGTAGTTGTACTCGAGTTGAGCGAGCTCAACCTGGAGCTTCCCCTCCGCCGTGTGGGCGTGCAGCGCGAAAATGTCGAGAATGAGGCCGGTACGGTCGATGACGCGCTTGCTGAGGCGGTCCTCGAGGACGCGCTGCTGGCTCGGGGTGAGCTCGCCCTCCACCGCGACGAGGTCCGGTTTCGTGCGCTTCACGAGGTCGACGAGATCCTCGAGGCGACCTTTCCCGAGGAACGTCCGTGGGTTCGGTGCGTCGCGATGCTGCACAAGGGTCTCGATGACTTCCGCGCCGGCGGTGCGCAAGAGCTCCTTGTACTCGGCGAGGCGGTCGGCCTCCTCGTCTGCTGCGTCGTTCATCGAGGCGACGACGACCGCACGTTCGACCGGTTTCCCGGTTGGGAAGGGGCGTTCCTCCTTCTCGTGCTCCGCCTTCGCCTTGCCGCGATATGTGCGCTGAAGCTCACTCATGTCCGTGGGTCAGGCCCTCCCGACGGCCGAGCGAACTGGCCGCGACAGCAGATCGAGAGTGCGGATGACCGCCGCATCGCTCACCGGTCCGTCGGCGCGCACCACCAGGCTGATCTCTCCGATCGCGATCGCCAGCCCCCGGGACGGGCTGCCCGGGGCGCTCACCCGCCCCCCGCGCGACCCGTTGACCTCCCGTGGGTTCCACGCGCTCGCGCCCGGCGAGCCGAGTGGTGGTTCGGCCGCGCCCGCGCCGACGCTGGTGGCGATCTGGTGGTCGGGCCACCGGCTGACCGCGACCAGCATGCTGGCTCCCCCGGGGCCGCTCCATGTCCGGATGACCCCCTCGCGAAAGCCGATCTGGTCGAACCCCTTCGAATCGGTGCTGTCGCGGCGGGCGAACGTCGCCTCGAGGGTCGACGCGTCGACGCTGCGGATCTCGCTGGTCGCCTGGTCGAGACCGGGTTGCGTCGGGAGGATGTTCACGAGCTCCTTGAGGTTGATTTCGTCGGTCGCTTCACGCTCGGATGAACCGGCACCGCATCCGGCCAACGTGAGCGCCGCCAGCAGCACAATGAATGCTCGCCGCATTGTCGACCAGCTTAGTGGTCCCCGCCGTGGCTTCATTAACGAAGTCTCAACCAAGCACTGGGGGCTCCGGCAACCCCCCCCGCTAACATTCATTGACCACGTCCAACGCCGAAACCGAGTTCCGGAGTTCTCCGGGAAGGAGTCGATACCCGATGAGTCTCGCCGCCCACAAGGCGCAGAACACTCTCAGGACATTCGTGCTGATCGCCGGCCTCACCGGCCTGCTTCTTGTGATCGGGCAAATGGTGGCCGGCAGGAGCGGTCTCGTGCTGTTCGCGGGGATCGCCGTCGTGATGAACATCGCGATGTACTGGTTCAGCGCCCCCATGGCGCTCAAGATGAGCCGCGCAGTCGCAGTCGACGAGTCCGAGGCCCCGGAGCTTCACCGCATGGTGGCGCAGCTCGCGGTCCGCGCCGGAATCCCCAAGCCGAAGGTCTACATGACCCCGGCTGAGCAGCCGAACGCGTTCGCGACGGGCCGGAACCCGAAGCACTCGGCGGTGGCTGTGACACAGGGCATCGTGCAGACCCTCTCCCAGCGTGAGCTCGAAGGGGTCATCGCGCACGAGATGGCACACATCAAGAACCGTGACATCCTGATCGCGAGCATCGCGGCGATGGTCGCGGGCGTGATCTCCGCCATCGCGAACTTCCTTCAGTTCTCGATGTTCTTCGGCGGCGGGGACGACGACGACAGCCCCCTCGGGTTCGTCGGCCTGATCGCGACGATCATCCTCGCCCCGATCGCGGCGATGATCATCCAGATGGCGATCTCCCGCCAGCGTGAGTACCAGGCGGACGCGACCGGCGCCGAGTTCCTCGGCGACGGCAACGGCCTCGCGGACGCCCTCGAGACCCTCGAGCGTGGAGCCCATGCGATTCCCCTGGCGGTCAACCCCTCCACTGCGCCGCTCTACATCGTCAACCCGCTCGCCGCGTTCGGCGGACGTGGGCTGAGGAGCCTGTTCTCAAGCCACCCGCCGACCGCCGAGCGCGTGCGTCGCCTTCGGTCCATCAGCGGGCTCCTCATGACCGCGCCCAGGGGGTTGGAAGTTTGAGCATTCGCGACGAGGTCGCAAAGCTGATCGGCAGCGAGTCGGCGGCCCACAAGCGACTCATCGAGTACGTCGTGCGTCAGTTGAAGTCGGGACGCGACCTCGACGCGGTGCTCGACGACCCGTACATCACCAACCGTGCGACGAACATCGACCGGCGCGCTCTGCTCGAGGAGCCCGAGGTCGTCGAGGCCGCCGGCGGGGCGATGATCGACGACCTCCGCGCAAAGCTGGAGGATCTGATGGGCGGCACGTCGAGCGGCTAGGATCGGGACCGAGCGTCCCAGAGCGATGAGGTCCACACGCGGTGGGGCGCGGGTTCCCACCACCTGCTGTGACTTTGGGGGAGACGTGTGAGGCGGTTCCTCGAGGAGAACGAGACCCTCTTCCTGTTCGCGCAGGGATTGGTGTTCTTCTCCCTCGGCTTCGCGGTGTGGATCCAGCGTCGACGCGCGACGCGGCTCACCCTCACGCAATCGCTCATCTGGTTGGCGGCGTTCGCATTCGTCGAGGCCCTGGCCGTCTGGGGGTACGTATTCGTACCGATCCAGGAGAGCTACCTCGAGTCGGGTCTCGTGGATGGGCTGCTCGTGGTCCGCGCCGTCCTTCAGACGGCAGCCTTCCTCTTCCTCCTGCAGTTCGGCCTTCGCCTGGTGGTCCGCTCGTCGCGCAGCCGGAACCTCTGGACGTCGACGTCGTGCCTCGTGTTGCTCGCGGTGTTCGTCGGCGCCGGAATCCTCGCCGCGGATGCGGGCTGGTCGGTCGGCCAGTGGGAGCGCGCTGTTGAGGCGCTGTCGCGGCACGTCATCCTGTTGCCCGCCGCATTGCTCGCAGCGTTTGGACTGTGGCGACAGCGCCACGAGCTCGCCGAGGCGGGCATGCGCGGCATCCGGCCGTACGCCGCCGCCGCCGCCGGGGTGCTCGTCGTCTACGCCGTGCTCGCCGGGGTCGTCGTCGACTACCCGTTCTGGTCGCCCGGGCCGGCGGGCGCCGACCTCGCCCGGTTCGGTGCCGGCGGAATCCAGCTCGCGATCCTCCGCGGCGCCGCGGGGTGCGTGCTCTGCGTGCTCGCGGTCAAGCTGCTGGAGATCTTCGAGTTCGAGACGAAGCAGCGGATCGAGTCGCTCGACCGTGCGCGCGCCGTTGCGGAGGAACGTGCGCGATTCGGGCGCGACCTGCACGACGGGACCATCCAGTCGCTGTACGCCGCCGGGTTGCACCTGGAGTCGGTCGCGATCACGTCGTACGACGACGCGACCCGCGGTCAGGTCCGTCAGGTCGTCGACAGGCTCAACCAGACGATTGCCGGGATACGCGAGTACATCTCGGGGCTTCGCCAGCCCGGCGGCGATGCAGTGATGGTCGTCGCCCGGCTCGAGGACCTCGCCCGACGGTTCGCCGGGGAGACGGGCGTCGGGGTGAACTTCCGCGTCCGGGGGGTCGACACCGCCGGGCCGCTCCCGGACGAGGCCGCCCAGCACCTCGAACAGGTCCTTCGCGAAGCGCTGTCGAACGCGGCCCGTCACGGTGCGGCGTCGACGATCGACGTCGAGCTGACCTTTGCCCCCGACGAGCTCGACCTACTCGTACGGGACAACGGGTGCGGCATCCGCCAGCCGCCTGAGCGCGAAGGCGAAGGGCTCCGTAACATCCGGGAGCGTGCGCGCCGGATGGGTGGGCGCGCAGATATCGGTCCGGTCACGGGCGGCGGAACGCGTGTGTCACTCGCGATCCCGCTGGACGTCGAGGCGCCCGACGAGTCAGAGTCGCAACCCCAGGAGGTCGTCAGTTGAGCGCTCCCGACACCATCCGTGTGCTGATCGTGGATGACCACGAGGTTGTGCGGATCGGCCTGCGCTCCCTGCTCGCGCACACCAGCGGCTTCAAGGTCGTCGGCGAGGCCGGTACGGTCGCGGAGGCCCGTGCAATGGCCGACCAGGCGAATCCCGACGTGGTGCTCATGGACATCCGGCTGCCGGATGGCAGCGGGGTGGAGGCATGTCGCGAGATCAAGAAGGCACATCCCGACATGCGGGTCGTGATGCTGACCTCGTACTCCGACGAGGAGGCGATCGTCGGTTCGGTCATGGCGGGCGCGAATGGCTACCTGTTGAAGCAGGCGGATTCCGACCAGCTGACCCGGGCGATCCGGGAGGCCGCCAGTGGCGCGTCGGCACTCGATCCGCGCGCCGCCGGCGCCCTACTCAACCAGTTCCGGGAGCTGTCCGCGAAGCAAGCGGAGGCGGAGCTCGCCGGACTGACCGACCGGGAACGCCGGATGCTCGCCCTCATCGCGGAGGGGTACACCAACCGGGCGATCGGCGAGGTGCTGCACCTCTCGGAGAAGACCGTCCGGAACCATGTGAGCCAGCTCCTACGCAAACTCGGTTTTCAGCGCCGCTCCCAGGCGGCTGCGTGGGCCGGTCAGCGACGTCTGGAGCTGCCACCCGAGTAGCAGGCTGCGGTTGCACGTCGCTGGCCGCCGGTCGAGCGTCGGTGTGGCTCGCGGCCTGGCCACCGACGAAACGGCCAATTGGCCACTTGCCCGAACCGGCGCGCCCACCCCGCCACGCGTCCCAGGTTCCGCCACGGTGAATTGTCAATTGGCCATCCGGGCGGGGGCCAAGTGGCCGCAGACGGCGGTGCCACCTCCGAGGCTGCCCGGCTCCGGCGACGTGAAGGACGAACGGCGGCGCGCAACCCCCTAGGGGCCGTGTTGTTGTTGAAGCAGCTAGCCTCACGGCGGTGAATCGGCGACTTCGACGGATCCTCCGTCCCCAGTACGTCATCCCAGCGGTGGTCGCACTGCTCCTGCTCGCACGCCTCGCGCTTCACTACGGCGCCGAGCTGACCATCAAGGGCGCCTTCTACGACGCCCTCGGGATGGGCGGGGCGTACTCGACCCGCTGGCACACCACCGTGCTGCTCGGAGCGATCGGCGTGGGCGTCGCCCTGCTCCTGTCCCTCCCGGTCCTGTTCCTCCGCGGCCGGCCGCGACCGATCGTGATCGAGCGGGACGCCCCGCTCGGTGACCCGCGCGACCCGCGCGGCGACACGCTCATGCAACGCTTCCCCGGCCTCGGCCGGCGCGCGGACGCGCTCGCGAAGGACCCCGCCGGCCGGCTGGTCCGGCTCGCGATCCTCGTCGCGTGGCTCGCGACCTTCGTCATCCTCACCGCGGCGCTCGCCCCGGCGCTCGCCTCATCGCGTGATGAACTGCTCGCGTGGCGCAACCGGACGGACTTCGGCGTCACGGACCCGATCTTCGGCAACGATGTGGGCTTCTTCGTGTTCTCCGAACCGGCGCTCGTCGGACTCGCCCGGCTCGCCGCGGTCGGCCTCGTGCTCGCCACCATCGCCGTGGTCGTCGTCGGGCTCGGCCTCGCGCTCGTGGAGCGTCAACGGCTCGGGCGCGCCGCGGCGGCTGGGGTGACGAGCCGGACCACCACCGTCGGGTTCGCGCTCGGCGGCCTGCTGCTCCTTGCGATCTCGTCGCAGCTCTGGCTGTCCCGCTACGCGTTGACGCGCGGAGGGGACGGGGAGATCCTCGGAGGCGCCGGTGCGGCGGTGCGCGCCGTGGACATCCCGACACGGACGGTCGCGGCCGGTTTCGTCGCGGCCATGGCGATCGCGCTCATCGCGCTCGCGGTGCCGCCGCTGCGCGCGCGGGTGTCCCGGATCCGTGTGTCGAAGGCAATACTCGGGATTGGGCTCGGCTGGGTGGCGGTTGCGCTCGCGTTCGCGATCGTCGCGACGCCGTGGTGGCTCATCCTCCTCGTCCCGGCAATCGCGGCAGCGGTCTGGGCGCGCGGCCTCGAAGGCCACGAGCTCGTCAGGGGCCGGCAAGCCCCGGTGCTGCTCTGGCCCGCCATCGCCGTTGCGAGCACGATGCTCGTTTCGCTGCTCGGTCCGGTTGGCGCCGCGCTCAACGACGCGATCGTGCTGCGCGGCTCGCAGCTGCAGGTCGAGCGGGAGAACATCCAAGCGACCCTCGAGGCGACCCGCCGCGCCACCGGCATCGATCAGGCGCCGACCGTCGAGGCCGACTACCGGAAGGGGGGCGTGACCCGGGCCGCGATCGACAGGGCGCCGGCGTCGGTGGCCTCGCTGCGGTTCCTGGACATCCCACCAACACAGGAAGCCTGCGCCCGGCTCCAGACGATCAACCAATTCTACACCTGCGACGACGTCGACGTCGACCGCTACACCATCGGCGGGGAGCGCCGGACCCTGTTCGTCATCGGGCGGGAGATCGACTACTCGAAGCTGCCCGACTTCCAGCGTCAGCATTTCACGTACACCCACGGGTACGGGCTCATCATGGCGCCGGTCGACGAGATCGAGCCCAGGACGGGTCGCCCGGTGTTCGTCGTCGGCGGCATCCCGCAGACGGTGCGCGGCGACTTCATCCAGCCGCCGCTCGCGCGACCGTCGATCTACTTCGGTGCGCAG
>CAYTRV010000113.1:1552-7482 GCA_964440285.1 uncultured Bifidobacteriaceae bacterium | reverse complement strand
CGCCCGGCGCGGTTCCAGGATCAGTCGGGGCGATCCGCCCGGAAGCTCTGGGCGAGCCCGGTGAGCGCGCCGCTCCACAGTTGCGCCTGTGCTTTCTCGGGGAACGTGAGCCGGTAGGTGAACCCGAGCACTCCGCGCGACTCGGATGTCAGCGTCACGAGGGTGCCGTCGTCGTGCGGCTCGAGCGTCGTGACGGTCGGGGCGCGCATGCCGAGCGCGCGGGTCTCCCAGGCGAGACGGGCGCCGCTGTCGACCTCGGTCACGATCGGGGACGTCCAGAACGCACGTCCCCGCGGGTGGCGGAGCTCGAGATGCAACCTGGCGCCGGGTGAGATCCCCACGTCGAGCTTCGCCGAGACGCACGTCGGGTTCCACGCCGGCCACCGTTCGATGTCGACCCACCGCGACCAGACCGCCGTGGGGGACGCCGCGACGACCACCGTCGCCGACAGGCTCACGACGTGCCCTGGGTCACGCCCTCCAGGCGCAGGATCTCGTCCATGGCGGCCCGGCCGACCGCCAGGTCGTCGGGGCCCGGCTCGATCGTGGCGAACCGCGCCTGCATCGTGTGTCCGACCGCATGCACGGCCCGTGACACCGGGTGGTCCGGGCGCCGCGTGGCGAACGAGAACAACTCGACGGCCACGCCCACGCTCGCCGCCGCCGCGCCGAGGCGCATACCCAACGCCGGCCGCACGACGAGCTTTCGCACCACGGTGTTGGCGATCACCGTCGCAACCATGAGCGGGAGCACGAGGTTGCTCCCGCATCGCTGATGCTCCTTCGGGTGATCGGCCGCGTGAGCGACCTCAGCAGGGCCGCCGTCCTCATAGGCGGCGATGCTCTTGTGCTCGACGCCGTGCCAGAGCGCGGCCTCGGACGTCCGCAGCGCCACGAGCGCCGGCGCCAAACCGGCGAGGGCGCCGAGGGTCTCCTGGCCGACGACCGATCGGAGGCGGCGGCGGGCGACGGCCGACACGAGGGTGGATCCGACGACTGCGACCGCGACGGGAACGTGCTCCATCGCGAGCCGTGCGCCCGGCGTGCCGCGCCTGGCGGCGGGGACGACCGCGAGCGCCTCGGCCATCCTCAGCACCCCGCGCACGACCGGGATCGCCGCGAGATGCCCGCGCGCGAACCGCGGCTTGGGGCCCGAGGCCACTCGCAACGAGCCATCGGCGGTGCGGATGGCGGCGGCCCAGTGGGTGGGGCCATGGACCAGCAGGCCGTTGGCGAGCGCCATTCCGCCCAGGCGCGGGTCGTCGCGATCGCTCACTCCGTGAACGTTATCGCGCGTTGCGGGCAGCAGCCCGCTCCTCCTGGCGGCGCTCGGCGGCGAGGCGGCCGGCGGCCGGCGACGACCGGTCCACGAACCGCATCATCGCGGCGAGCGCGCGGTGCCCCGCCTCGTCGGCAATCCGGCGGTGCATCTCGTGGGCGACGTGCCGGTACGACTCATGCCCCTGCGGCTGGCTGCGCAACTCGATGAGGTGCATCGCCTCCCTCGCGTTCAGCGTCATCGTGAAGCGGATGCGATGGGCGAGCGTGACGGCGTACTGGGCCTCGTGCGGGAACGCCTCAGCGAGCCGGAGGGCGAGGTGCGCGCAGGCCTCCTGGGTCGCGACGTACTCGTCGTCGCAGCCGGCGTCGACCACCTCCCGAGGCACGTCGTAGCCGAGGTGGGGCGTGAGCGGCTGCGCCTGGAGGGAGAGCATGCGGTGGCGCTGCAGGTCGCGGTACGCGCCGTAGTCGCAGACGACCTCGAAGGTGTAGGTCGTGGCCTCCAGCGCCCGGCCCGGGCGGTGACGCCGGTCGGCGCGGTCGCCTGCGTACGCGTGCAGGACGTCTGTGCGCTCCTCCCACCCCATCCCCTCGACGGCGCCGCGGACGTCTGCGAGTGAGCGGCCGCTCGCGGGCCACAGGGCATGGGCGACCACGCGGGCCTCGCCGTCACGGTCGAAGTCCACGAGCCGGACCGTCGGGCCGTCGGGGAGGGCCTTCGACTCCGGCAGCAGCTCCGCGGCGAGCTCCGCGGTGGCCTGCTCCGTGGCGGAGAGGTACGCGCTGCGGCGAACACCGCGGTCCTCCCGGTCCACGCGCGTCAGGAAGGCGGGGATGACCTTGCGAAGCTCTGCGAGCATCGCGGCGCCGCAGGCGCGTGCCTCCTGCAAGGGGTGCGCCTGCAGGCGGATGAGCATCGCCTCGTACGCCTGCCCGGAGGCGAAGATGCCCACGTTGGCCTCGGTCGCCGCTGGGAGCAGCCCGCGGAGCGCGTCGAGGGCGCGTGCCCGGACGGCGCGTTCACGTGCGGCTGGCGGGGCGCCGGGCTCGTCCTGGACGACCTCGTCGAAGTGCTCGACGAGCCGGGGGATGAGCGCGGAGTAGGTGTCGAACGCGGCGTCGAGCGTCGCCACGAACTGGGAACCGAGCTCGGGGTGGGCTGCGATCGGCGCAGGGCGATGGTAGCGGTGGCGTCCACCCGGGCGGTCGTCGAGCCGGATGTAGCGGGTGGACTGCTCCAGGTAGCTCGCCAGCCGTCCCCATTCGAGGATCTTGGTCAGGACGTTCGACGCGCCCTCGACCGCGATGTGCGCGCCGCCGAGCTGCGCGACCGAATCGTCCCCGTACTCCGCGAGCACGCGGTCGTAGAGTTCCTCGGCCCGACGTTCGCCGGTTTCGGCGGCAGCCTCGACGGTTGTGCCCTCCGGCGGGAGGAACTCGTCGATCAACAGTCGCCGCAGCGACTTCGGGCTGCGGCTGTAGCGGGCGAACAGGGCGCCCTTCACCACCTCGGGGAGGTTGGTGAGGGCGAACACCGGGCCCACGGTGTCCGTCACGTACGGCGCGATGCGCTCGCGCTCTTCCGGGGTCAGGTCGTCGGTCGCGCTCACCGCGGCGATGCTACTCGCACCGTTGGACGGGTCCGCCGGCTACTTGAGCCGGTACGTGATGCGTCCGCGCGTGAGGTCGTACGGCGACAGTTCGATGCGGACGCGGTCGCCGGGGTTCACCCGGATCCAGCGACGGCGCATGGTCCCCGAGAGCTTCCCGAGGACGGTGGGTCCCCGGTCGAGCTTCACGTGGAAGAACGTGTCCGGCAGCGCCGCGATCACTTCGCCCTCAAGTTCGATTGCCGGTTCCTTCTGGCGGTGGTCCTGCTGCGCCATCCCGGCTCCTCTCCGCGGTAGGGCGTTGATGGCCGGGACCAGGTGGCCCCGGCCATGGACAAGCCTCTACCTAGAGCGGCCGGACGTTCGTCGCCTGCGGGCCCTTGGCGCCCTGCGCCGGCTCGAAGCTGACGCGCTGGCCCTCATTGACCGTGCGAAAGCCTTCGCCCTGAATCTCCTTGAAGTGGAGGAAGAGGTCCTTGCCGCCGTCATCGGGGGTCACGAATCCATACCCCTTCTCCGCGGAGAACCACTTCACAACGCCTTCTGCCATGTCTGACCATCCTCATTACTCTGGCGAGCCGGTTGCTTCCGCCGCCACGATGGTCGACGCCACTCCCCGATCCCGCATTCACATCCCACGATCGGGTGTCGCGGCGGATTGTAGCGCATAGGGGTCCCTGGCTCGCAACCCATCCTCTCGGGACCCCGCCTGACGCTAGTCTCCGCCGCATGGACGGCGCATTCCTGCACACGTGCTACCGGGTGCTCGACCTGGACCGGTCGATCGCGTTCTACACGGATTGCCTCGGCATGGAGCTTCGTCGCACGATGCCGATCCGCGACGAGGCGACGAACGCGTTCCTGTCGTTCCCCGGCGACGAGGAGTCGCGCCTGGAGTTGACGCTCAACCACCGGCGCTCCGAGCCGTACGACATCGGCACCGGGTACGGCCACATAGCGCTCGGCGTCGCCGATCTCGACGTCACCCTCGGGGCCCTGGCGGAGAAGGGGATCGAGCCGGAGAAGCCGCCGTACCGTGTCCGCGAGGGCGGGTCGCGCCTCTGCTTCATCCGCGACCCCGACGGATACCGGATCGAGCTCATCGAACGCGGCTGACCACGATCAGTCGGCGGCCGCGTCCTCCGGGGTCGGCGTGTGGCCCCCCTGGTGGCGAATGCGGTGGCGGTCCTCCGCGTAGCGCACCGCCTCGAAGGCGATCAGCGCGACCATGATCCCGGCGACGACCAGCAGGTCGAGCAGGACGCCGATCTGCCCGCCGAGCAGGATGGTGGCGAGGAGGGCGGCGGCGGCCATCAGCCGCGACGTTCCAAGCGATCCAACGATGCGGAACCGGAACGCGATGAGCGCCAGAAGGTAGAGGGCGGGGCCGGCGTGGAGGGCGGCGAGCCCGATCCCGTGGAGCGAGTCGCCCCAGTCGTGGCCGTCCTCGCCCGCGACGTAGCCGAGCACCTTCTTGAGTCCCAGGGCGGCGATGACGATGCCGGCGACCATCGGCAGGTGCAGGTAGCTGTAGGCGTCACGGGCGAGCCGGGTGCGTTCGACGCCTTCGCGCCGGGCGAACGCGCGCTCGGCCGCGAGGGCGGTGACGTCGAAGTAGGGCCACCACATCGCCGCGACGAGCGCGATGCCGAGGGCTCCGGCGATGATGATCTGGGTGGAGATGGCGGCGGAGGTGACGCCGACCCCGATGGCGACGATGGATTCGCCGAGGGCGATGATGATGATGAGGCCGTGGCGCTCGCTGAAATGCGCGGGTGAGTGCAGGCGCCAGCCGGATGCGCCGATCACCTGGGTCCCGACGTAGTCGACGGCCACCGCCGCGAGCCACAGCACGAGCTCGGCGTCGCCGCCGACGAGCGCACCGGCGATCATCAGGGCGATCGACAGGGTCATGACGATCCCGAACCGCAGCAGCTGATGGATGAGCCCCGGGTCGTCGACCGCCCTGCCGGCCAGGGCGAAGATTCCGAGGTGCACCACCCTGACGATGCCGTAGCAGAGGGCCAGGACCAGTGGTCCGTCGAGCCCCCCGGGGAAGTCCTCGAACGCCTCGGGGATCGCGAGCGCGGCGACGAACATCGTCGCCATGACCCCGATGAACGCGCCGCGGGCCCAGCCCTCGTCGGCCTGGGCGACGTTGCCGACCCACGAGTAGCCGACCCAGCACCACCAGACGAGCGCGAGGACGATCATCCCTTCGAGCACCCGCCGGCCGGACAGGTCCTCCGCCATGAGCGCGGTGACCTGCGTCAGCGCGTAGACGAAGACCAGGTCGAAGAACAGCTCGAGGGGCGTGACCTTCGCGTCCTCGGTCACGGCCTGGATTCGCTGGCGAACGCTCGTCGACATTGCAACCCCCTCCCGGTCGCCCAAGGCTGTCAGACGGCCACGCCCCGGCGCCTGGGAAGTACGGCTGCCGGGTGGAGCGACGGCTGCGCCGCCCAATTCAGATGCGACGCGCCCGCCGGCGATGCGGCGGGCACGTCGGATCAATGCGCGTTAGTGCAGGTCTGGGGCCCGGTGCGGGCCGTGGCTGGCCCAGTAGACGAAGTGGACGACGCGACGTCCCCCGCCGAGGTGCTCCACCCACACGTCGTCGCGGACGCGGCCGAGGCCTGCGGTTCCGGACGCCGTCGTGCTCGCGGATGCGACCGTGCTGGTCGCGTCGAGGTGGGTGTAGATCAATCCGAGCTGCTCGTAGTCGTGGGCGTTGGGGCGCTGGCTGTTGGTGGGGCTCGAGGCGTAGTCCATGCACGTGCCGAGGCTCAAGCCGGTCTCGTCCTGGTGGTCGAGCCCGAGCGTGTGACCCACCTCCTGGCACATCACGTGGTTGCGCCACGCCGGCGTGTCGTACGTCGCCGACTTGTAGTAGGTGTCGTTCATCTTGGTCGTCGCCCGGACGATGTGATCGCCGGAGAGCCAGACGGAGGCGACGCCAAGCCACCCATTGTTCCCGTAGGCGTAGTTGCAGACGCGGACCTGGCCGGTGACCGCCGGGCAGCGCCGGCGGGTCTTCGT
>CAYTRV010000113.1:0-1452 GCA_964440285.1 uncultured Bifidobacteriaceae bacterium | reverse complement strand
AGTTGCAGACGCGGACCTGGCCGGTGACCGCCGGGCAGCGCCGGCGGGTCTTCGTATCGACAGCGCCCTCGACGATCTTCGTGTCGAGCACGCTCGACGCGTCCCAGTCACTTGAGGTCGTGGCGAGGTACGAGTTCCAGCTCCCGTCGACGCTGTCGACCAGCTTCAGGGTGAACGGGTTCGTGGTCCGGGCCCAGTGGAACCCGTCCCACGAGTGGGTGGCGGCCGCAGTGGTGGCGAGCGCCGCCATCAACGCTGTGATGGAGGCCGTGAGGATGACGCGACGCCCCCGCCGGGATCTCGCGGGATGCTGGCGATTCCGTGCTCGCACGATGAGTCCTTCCCTGGTCGTGATGGTGCCGCCGAATTCTCTCAGGCGCTCGCAGAAACTCCAAATGCTTCGATCGCGTCGTGACGTCGCGCGGGGATCGACCGGTCAGTCCCCGCCGGTGGCGGGGACGAACAGCATCGAGTCTCCGAACTCGCGGGCTGGTCCACGTTCGGGGAGGCGTTGCCATGTGGATCCCCGTGTCGTGATCGCGGGTGCAAACCTCACGCCCGTAATCACCACTCATTAGAAGGGCGCGTCCGCCTCACCGGCCGCGGGGTCCCCGCCGCGCAGGCGGCGCAGGCGCTCGGTGAGCTCCGCTTCGGCGCCGCGTTCGGTCGGCTCGTACAGGCGGACGCCCTCCAGCCCGTCCGGCATGAGCGACTCATCGAGCACCCCGTCTGGGAAGTCGTGCGGATAGCGGTAGCCCTCGCCGTGGCCGAAGTGGCGGGCGTTCGGGCGCGACGAGTCGCGCAGCGACAGCGGCGGGCGCTGTGGCCCGTCGCGCTCCACCCGCTCGAGCGCAGCCCCGATCGCCCGGTACGACGCATTCGACTTCGGTGCCAGCGCCACGTAGATCGCCGCCTGCGCGAGCGGGATGCGCGCCTCCGGCATCCCGACGAACTCCACCGCCCGCGCCGCCGCGGTCGCGACAGCAAGCGCCCGGGGGTCGGCGTTGCCGACGTCCTCTGACGCGGCCACCACGATCCGTCTGGCGATGAACTTCGGGTCCTCGCCGCCCTGCAGCATCACCGCCAGGTAGTAGACCGCTGCGTCCGGGTCGCTCCCGCGCATCGACTTGATGAACGCGGAGATGGTGTCGTAGTGGGCGTCGCCGTCACGGTCGTAGACGATCGGCCGCCCGCCCGAGGCCTGCTGCACGTCCTCAACGTCGATCGCGCCACCGTCCGCCACCCCGGCCGCCGCCGCCTCGAGGAGGTTGAGGGCGTGCCGGGCATCCCCGCCGGAGCGCACGAGCAGCGCCGCGCGCGCCTCGGGCGACATCGACACCCGGCCGGCCAGCCCAGCCGGGTCGGTCAGCGCCCGGTCGACCAACTCGCCGATGTCCACGGGCCCGAGCGGCTCCATCACGAGCACCCGCATGCGCGACACCAGCGCCGAGT
>CAYTRV010000112.1:0-7561 GCA_964440285.1 uncultured Bifidobacteriaceae bacterium | reverse complement strand
TTCGTCGTCACCGAGTCGGTGTTGTTCGCGGCGTTGGTGTCACCGGCGGCGCTGAGCGTCACCGTATTGACCACGTCAGCGCACGCCGTTGGGGTGTGCGTCACCGGGCCGCCCTGCAGCCCGTACGTCCACGCCTCGCCCTTCTCGAGGAGACCGTCTCCGTCGTCGCCACTCAGCAGCGTCAGCGGAACCGCGGCGCCCGCGCCGATCTTGTCGCTCACCGACTGGACCGGGATGCCCAACGGATCCGACGTGTCGGTGTGGCGCACGGTGATCGCGTAGGTGATCGTGCCACCGAAGGCGACCGACGCCGGACCCGACTTGTCGATCACCAGATCCGGGTTGCACACGACCGGCGTCGTGCGCGTCGCCTGGTCGTTGGCGGGGTTGGTGTCGCCGCCCGTGACGACGACCCGCGTCGAGTTGACGACGTCGGGGCACGTCGTCGCGGACTGGACCACCGGCATCCCGGCTGGGCTGAGGGCGTACACCCACTTCTCGCCCTGCTCGAGGATCTCGTCGCCATCATCACCGACGATGACACCGCTCTGAACGACCGGCACGAGGGGCACGTTGCTGAGCGTGCCGTCGCTGACGGTCGTGTCGGTCACCGTCAGCAGGCTGACCGGAACCGGAACGCTGACCGGGCCGAGGAACACGCGGATCCGGTACTCGAGCAGCGAGTTGAGGGCCACAGAGGCGGGATTGAGGACGCTGCCGCCGTCGACGGCGACGACGTCCTTCTCGATCGCGACGTCGCAGTTGCCGATGCGGATCGGCATCGGGCCCATGAGGTCCTGAAGCGCCGATCCGAAGGCAGCGCCCTCGCGGGTCTTGAGCCAGACCTGACCGAAGTTGATGCAGGTGTTCTCCGGCACGCCGAGCGCCGCCGGCAGGTTCACGGCCAGCTCGTCGAACGTCTTCGCCGCAAGCTGCTCGTCCGGGTCGGCGACCGCGTCGAGCGTCGTGCCGGGCCCGATGTGATTCGCGCCGATCGCCTGCGTCGCGTTGAGGTTCATGCCCGGGCCCCAGCACGGCGTTCCGGTGTTCGTCACGCACTGTCCGGCCGCGACCCACCGGTGCACCTGGATCGTGGCGGTGGTGTCGTTGCCCTGGACGTCGTAGACGAACAGCGCGTCACCGACGGTCCGGACCGGGAGGCCGTTCGCGTGCTTCGCGCTCGACTGGTTGAGCTCCACGTGGAAGGCAACGGTGCCGTTCGCGGCTTGGTTGCGGACGATGCCGAGGCGGAAGAACGGAAACGACGACTTCATGTAGACGCGGGTGATGTCCGCCTTCGAGTTCACCGGGGCCGTGGTGATACCCCAGGTCGACGATGGGTTGTCCTCCTGGGCGCCGTCCGTGAAGCTGTTGTCGGATGCCTGTGGCAGATCGAAGAAGACCTCCGGCGAGGCCGTGTTCCAGTCGACGTTGCCGCCGGTGTTCACGACGAGGTTGCCGTCGTCCGCCTCGAAGTTGTCGCCCGGGAGCGGCGCGGCTGTCGCGAGCGCCGGGAGCGCGAACGCGATCAGGCCGAGCGTCACCGCCCGGCGCGTCAGTGATGCGAAACGGTTCTTCATTCTGGGCAACCCGTCCGTGGCTGAGTGGTACTGGCGGGGAATACCAGGGACTCTCTACTCGGGGTGCCGCCCCGGGCAATCCCCCAAAAGGTTAGGGTTGGCCCCGTCCTTCGGGGGGTTTGCGAGCACGCAGCGTGGCGCCCCACGAACCGGTGGGGCGTCACGCTGCGTGCTCGTTATGCCTCGAGGTTGAGGCGGCGTAGCACGGTCGGCAGCACGCCGCCGTTTCGCAGGTAGTTGAGCTCGGTGGGACCGTCGATCCGCGCGAGCGCCTGGAGGCTCCCCTCGCTGCCGTCCTCGCGCCTGAAGCGCACCGTCAGCGTCTGACGGGGCTGGAGCGAGGCGAGACCGTCGATGGTGAACGCCTCGCGGCCGGTGAGCCCCACCGATCCTGCGCTCTCGCCCGGCAGGAACTGCAGCGGCAGGACGCCCATCCCGACGAGGTTGCCGCGGTGGATCCGCTCGAACGACTCCGCGATAACCGCGCGCGCGCCGAGGAGCAGCGTGCCCTTGGCCGCCCAGTCGCGGCTCGACCCGGTGCCGTACTCCTTGCCGGCGATCACCACGAGGGGCGTGCCCTCGGCCTGGTAGCGCATCGACGCCTCGTAGATCGACGTCTCCTCCCCCGACGGCAAATGAATCGTCCAGTTGCCCTCCTTGCCGCCGGCGAGGGCATTGCGCAGGCGGATGCTCCCGAACGTGCCGCGCATCATCACCTCGTGGTTCCCGCGGCGGGATCCGAAGCTGTTGAAGGCGCGGGGCTCGACGCCGCGCTCGACGAGGTACCTGCCGGCCGGTGAGCTCGCGGGGATGCTGCCCGCCGGCGAGATGTGGTCGGTCGTGACGGAGTCGCCGAGCAGCGCGAGCACGCGCGCGCCGACGATGTCGGTGAACTCGCCCGGCTCCGGGGTGAGCCCGTCGAAGAACGGCGGCTTCTGGATGTACGTGGAGGCGGGATCCCACGCGTACGTGTCGCCCTGCGGGGCCGCCATGGTCTTCCAGCGCTCGTCGCCCTCGAACACGCTCGCGTAGTTCGACGAGAAGACGTCGGGACCGATGGCCTGGGCCATCGTGGCGTCGACCTCCTCGCGGCTGGGCCAGATCTCAGAGAGGTAGACCGGCTTGCCGTCGCTGCCGGTGCCGAGCGGCTCCGACGTGAGGTCGATGTCGACCCGGCCGGCGAGCGCGAACGCCACCACCAGCGGCGGCGACGCCAGGTAGGCGGCGCGCACCTGAGGGTGCACGCGGCCCTCGAAGTTGCGGTTGCCGGAGAGTACCGCCGCGACCACCAGCTCGTTCTCGTCGATCGCGGCGGCGATCGGCTCGTCGAGCGGACCAGAGTTGCCGATGCAGGTCGTGCAGCCGTAGCCGACCAGGTTGAAGCCGAGCGCGTCGAGCGCGGTGTCGAGGCCGGCGTTCTCGATGTAGCTCGTCACGGCGCGGCTGCCCGGGGCGAAGCTGGTCTTGACGTGCGGCGGGGTGGTGAGGCCGCGCTCGACCGCCTTCTTCGCGATGAGTCCCGCGCCGATCATCACCGACGGGTTCGACGTGTTGGTGCAGCTCGTGATCGCGGCGATCGCGACGGAACCGCTCGCCACCGGGAACGTGCGTCCGTCTTCGGTGACCTCCACCGACGGGTAGTGCGGGCCGGCGCCGTTCGCGACGAGCCCGGCGCCGTAGTGCTCGCGGAACTCCTTGCCGACGCTCCCGAGCACCACGCGGTCTTGCGGGCGGCGGGGGCCGGCCATGCTGGGCTCCACGTCGTCGAGGTCGAGCGACAGCTCCTCGTCGAACAACGCGTCGGGCGTGTCGTCGGTGCGGAAGAGCCCCTGCGCCTTCGCGTACGCCTCCACGAGGGCGACGGTCTCGCTCGAGCGGCCGGTGAGCTCCAGGTAGCGGAGCGTCTCGTCATCGACCGGGAACATGCCGGCGGTGGCGCCGTACTCGGGCGCCATGTTCGAAATGGTCGCGCGGTCGGCGAGCGGGAGCGCCGACAGGCCGGGCCCGTGGAACTCGACGAACTTGCCCACCACACCGTGGCTGCGGAGCATCTCGGTGATGGTCAGCACCAGGTCGGTTGCCGTGGCACCCGAGCGCAGCTGCCCGGTGAGGCGCACGCCGACGACGACCGGGGTGGGCAGCGACAGGGGCTGGCCGAGCATGACGGCCTCCGCCTCGATGCCCCCGACACCGAACCCGAGGACCCCGATCCCGTTGATCATCGTCGTGTGGGAGTCGGTCCCGACGAGGGTGTCGGGGTAGGCCAGGAGCTCCCCGTCCTGCTCGCGGGCGATGACGACGGTCGCGAGGTACTCGAGGTTGACCTGGTGGACGATGCCGGTGCCGGGCGGCACCACGCGGAAGTTCCGGAAGGCCTGCTGCGCCCAGCGGAACACCGCGTAGCGCTCGGCGTTACGCTCGTACTCGAGCTCCACGTTCTGTGTGAACGAGTCCGCCGTCCCGAAACGGTCCACCTGCACGGAGTGGTCGATCACGAGGTCGACGGGAACCAGCGGGTTGATCTTTCCGGGGTCGCCGCCGAGCTCGACCATCGCGTCGCGCATCACCGCGAGGTCGACGACGCACGGTACGCCGGTGAAGTCCTGCAGCACGACGCGGGCCGGCATGTACGGCACCTCGGCCGTGGACCCTGAGTTCGGCGTCCACCCTGCGAGCGCCCGCACTTCGTCGGCGCTCACGAACTCGGTGCCGCAGCTGCGCAGCACGTTCTCGAGCAGCACCTTGACGGTGTACGGCATCCGGGCGAGGTCGGCACCGAGCGCGTCGAGGCGCCAGATGGTGTGGCTGCGCCCCGCGACGTCGAGGGTGGCGCGCGCGCCGAACGGGTCGGTCTGGGTGCTCATGCGGCTCCTGGTCATCGAGGTGGGGTCCACCCCGCAGGCTACCCCACGTCGGGACGCCGACCACAGCACCGCTACTCCCGCACGATGATCCTGCCTCCCATCAGGGTCGGGTGGTACGTGCAGATGTAGTCCACCGTACCCGGTGTCCCGAACACGACGGTCTGCTCACCCGCCGGCGCGATCGGCCGGGGCTTGATGAGCGTGGAGCGGATCTCGCCACCGGCGTCCGTGTCGGCGACGGTGTGGTCGATCTTGCCGCGGTTGACGAACGTGACCTTCTCACCGACTTGGACGGTCAGCGTCGACGGGGCATAGGAGAAGTCGCCCATCACGATCGTGGCGGGCCCCTCCTCCGTGGGCGTGATCCCCTGCGACGTAGCCGGGGGGACGTCCGAAGACGTCCCCCCGCAACCTGCGGCGACGACTGCCAGACCGAAAGCCGTCAGGAGCGAGCGGCGTCGCATTTACTTGACGGTGAACGTGGTCTCCGCGACCGGCCCCGCGTCGGAGTGGTCGTTGTTCGCCAGGAACACCTTGAGGGTGTGCTCCCCGGCCGGCAGGTTCGTGTAGGTGATCTCCGGCGCGACGCTCGGCGAGTACTTGCCCTGCGTCCCCAGCGTGACCGCGAGGTCGCCGTTGGCGCCGGAGTACTTCGGCTGGTCGTATTTCCCGCCGTCCATCGAGAAGTGAATGTGCCCCTCACCCGCCGCCGGCGGCATCCCGACGTTGTTCGCCGCGATCGTAAATGCGTCGAGCTTCACCTGGGCGGTGATCGGACCCGACACCTCGGATCCCGGGAGCGGCGACACAAATGCCACCTTCGGACCCGTCGCCTCCGGGGTGGTGGCCTCATCGCCACCACATCCCGCCGCGACACCGCCCAACGCGGCGACACCCATGATCGCCGCCAACGCATGCACCTTCTTCATTCCCTCACGCTTCTGTTCGGATTTGGTAAGGGCATTCGTGCGAAGGACGACCCTGGATCACCCGGATGCCGGGCGCGCCCGCGTTCAAGGTCGACGTTCGTTCGGTCGATAAAGGGGTATGGCCGCATGGAACTCGCGGCGGCGGCACATCGAGCGGTGGGTGCTCGCTCGCGTCGGGACATCCCGCTCGCGCTCGGGGCTGCTCGCGCTCGCGGCGGCCGCCTCCGCCCTCGCCTCGCTCGCGGTGTGTGCCGTGACCTACTGGGCCACCGGCGTCCAACCCACCGCGATGACGGACCGCCTCGTCGCATACGGGCTACCGGTGATCGTGCCGCTCGTCATCTCGCCGCTGGTCCTCTGGCAGATCCTCCAGCTCGCCGGCGCACTCCACGAACGGTCCGAGCAGCTCGAGTCGGAAGTCCGGCTCCGGCGGCGGGCCGAGGCCCGGCTCGCTGTGCTCGTGACGACCGACGAGCTCACCCAGGTTCCCAACCGGCGCGCGTTCTTCGCACGCGCCGTGGAGATCTCGAGCGCCACTGGACGGATCTCGACCGTCGCGGTACTCGACATCGACCGCTTCAAGCTCCTCAACGACACCCACGGTCACGCGGCCGGCGACGAGGCGCTGCGAAGCGGAGCCGCCATGCTGCGTGAGCGGATCGATCAGATCGGCGTCGTCGCACGGCTCGGCGGCGAGGAGTTCGGCATCATCGTGCCCGGACGGCACCCCAACGACGCGCTGGCGCTGTTCGACGAGATCCGCGCGGCGTTCGCACACGTGCGCAGCGGCCTGACAGCCAGCATCGGCGCATCGGATTGGCATCCCGGAGAGGCCATCGACGTGGCCCTCGGACGCGCCGACGCGGCCCTCTACCGCGCGAAGCAGCGCGGCCGCAACCGCGTTGAGATCTCGACTGCCGACGAATCGGGCGGTGGGGTCGCCACCGACCTCGCCCCGGTCGCCCGACGGTAACCGCAGAGCGACTTTCGGAAGCGCCCTTGGCACCTCACGTGTCGCAGGGCACTATCCCCGCTGCGAGATGCGCTTGTACTTCATACGCCTCGGCTGGGCCGCATCATCCCCCAGGGTGCGCCGGCGGTGCTCCTCGTACTCGGCGTAATTCCCCTCGAACCACACCACCTCACCGTCGCCCTCGAAGGCGAGGATGTGTGTCGCGAGGCGGTCGAGGAACCACCGGTCGTGGCTGATGATGACCGCGCAGCCTGAGAACGCCTCGACGGCGTCCTCGAGCGCGCGCAGCGTGTCGACGTCGAGGTCGTTCGACGGCTCGTCGAGCAGGAGGAGGTTGCCGCCGCCGGCGAGCATCTTCGCGAGGTGTACCCGGTTGCGCTCGCCGCCGCTGAGCTGCCCGACCGGCTTCTGCTGATCGGCGCCCTTGAAGTTGAATGACGCGACGTAAGCCCGCGAGTTCACCTCGATCTTGCCGCCGAGCATCATCAGGTCCTTGTTGCCCGAGATCTCCTTCCAGACCGTGTTCGCCGGGTCGAACTCGTCGCGGGCCTGGTCGACATAGGCGAGCTGCACCGTCTCGCCAATGCGCAGGGCACCGCCGTCCGGCGCCGCCGCGCCCGCCGTCATCCCGAACAGGGGCGTCATGCCGGCCCCCGTAGGCCCCCTCCCCCCGACGATGCCGGCCTTCGGCAGCGAGAACGACAGGCCGTCGATGAGCAGGCGGTCGCCGAACCCCTTGACGAGCCCCTGGGCCTCCACCACGATGTCGCCGAGCCGCGGGGCCGGCGGGATGCGGATCTCGACCGCGCCGCGGCGCTCCGCGACCTCCTCCGCGACGAGGCGCTCGTAGCTGGCGAGGCGCGCCCTGCCCTTCGCCTGGCGGGCCTTCTGCCCGGAGCGCACCCATTCGAGCTCGCGAGCGATGGCTTTGCGACGGGCCGACGACTCTTTCTCTTCCTGCGCGAGGCGCGCCTCCTTCTGCTCGAGCCACGAGGAGTAGTTGCCCTTCCACGGGATCCCCTTGCCGCGGTCGAGCTCGAGGATCCAGCCGGCGACATTGTCGAGGAAGTAGCGGTCGTGGGTGACGATCAGGATGGCGCCAGGGTAGGCGACGAGATGCGCCTCCAGCCAGTGTACGGTCTCGGCGTCGAGATGGTTGGTCGGTTCGTCGAGGAGCAGCAGGTCGGGCTGGCGCAGCAGGAGCTGGCAGAGCGC
>CAYTRV010000111.1:0-7628 GCA_964440285.1 uncultured Bifidobacteriaceae bacterium | reverse complement strand
CTCGGCGCGAAGCTGCTCGACGTCGACGGGGATGCCGCTGCCGGCGCCGGAGCGGGCGAGCCGCTCCAGGTGCGCCTCGGGCGTGCGGGGCCGGCGCCCGTACATGCGGAGCCCCTCGAAGATGCCGTCGCCGCGGATGAGGCCGTCGTCCAGCGCCACGCGTACCGCCTCACCCGGTGGAACGAGCGTGCCGTCGATCATTATCGACGGTGCCTTCCCGTTCGTCGTCATGCGGATGACGGTAGCAAGGTGGTGCCGGTCGACCCAGCAACCACCGTTGCGCGCGATAACGGGGGTCGGAGGCGCGCGTCGCTGACTGAGGAAGTCGGACAGGACGTCCCGAACGTGACCGCGCGAGACCGGCACCCGGCGCCCACGCGCCGAGTCCCGGCTCGTGATGCCGCTGTGACGGGTCGCGGGTTGGCTTGTTCGAATCCGAGGAGAGGAGCGTCCCGTGGGTCCAACGCGACTGTCAGAACGCCACCCGCATCACGATTCACACGATCGTCCCTTCGGTCCCGGCTGGCGCGACTACGAGGAGGCCCGCGCGAGCTTCTTCGCCGCCCTTCGACGAGATGCGGAGATCACCGCCTCGAGATCCTGCGTGCGCTCTCGACTTGTCGCCCGGGACGGCGGAATCGGGCGCATCTGGTTCGCCTGGAGCCAGCTCCACCCCGAGACCGTGGTCTGGACGCCGCTCGCCGGCTGACAGCCGTCGGGGCCGGCGCGGGCGAAGGGCGAACGCGCCGGCCCGCCTGCCCGCTGGCGGCGAACGGCCCGATCTGCCAGCGTGGGCGCACGCGATGGCGCACGCCCTCACCCACCGATGGTCGTGAGACCTTCCGATCGCCCCGTTCCGTCTCCGTCGTCACGACGGATGCGCGCCGTGAGCCGGCGTGGGGGCAGCGCCGAGACGCTCGTCCGTGAGCTCCTCGGGCTCGCCGGCGTCCGCGTCGACGGTCCGGGTCCGGGTGACATCCGCGTGCACGACCCGCGGTTCTACGGCCGCCTGCTTCGGGACGCGTCGATCGGCATGGGCGAGTCGTACATGGACGGATGGTGGGACACCGACGCGCTCGACGTCCTGATCGAGAAGATCCTGCGCGCCGGCCTTCAGGACAGGGTGACCGGCAGCCTGCGCCTGCGCCTGCTAGCGGCCAGGGCCATCGTGCTCAATCTTCAGTCGAAGTCCCGGTCGACCCGGTCGGTCGAGGCGCACTACGACATCGGCAACGATCTGTACATGCGGATGCTCGACGCGCGCATGGTCTACTCGTGCGCGTACTGGAAGAACGCGTCCACGCTCGCCGAGGCGCAGGAGGCCAAGCTCGACCTGGTGTGCCGCAAGCTCGGCCTGGAGCCCGGCATGCGCGTGCTCGACATCGGCTGCGGCTGGGGCGGGTTCGCCGCGTATGCCGCGGAGAGGTATGGCAGCGCGGTGGTCGGCGTGACGTTGTCGAGCGACCAGCACGCACTCGGGCGAGAGATGTGGAAGCACCTCGACGTCGATCTGCGGCTCGCCGACTACCGGGATGTTCGCGGCACGTTCGATCGCGTCACGAGCATCGGCATGATGGAGCACGTCGGACCGAAGAACCACCGTCTCTTCATGGAGGTGGTGCATCGCTCGCTCGCCGGCGACGGCATCGCGCTCATCCACACCATCGCCGGCAGGCGCAGCCGCCGCCACGGGACGCCCTTCGTCGAGAAGTACATCTTCCCGAACGCGGTCTCGCCCTCGTTTGCCCAGCTGGGCACCGCGACGGAAGGGCTGTTCGCGCTCGAGGACCTGCAGAACATCGGCCCCGACTACGAGCGCACATTGCTCGCCTGGTGGGACAACTTCGATCGGGCCTATCCGGACTTGAAGCACGCGTACGACGAGCGCTTCTACCGGATGTGGAAGTTCTACCTGCTCGCGGCCGCCGGGGCGTCACGCGCACGCGACGCCCAGGTGTTCCAGCTCGTGCTGACCAAGTCGGGGCGCGGGCAGCCCGACTGTCGAGTGAGCTGACGCACACGGGGTCGGTGCCAGGAGGAATGGCGTACGCCGCCGGCTCGAAGCGCACTGGTGACCTCCCGGCCAGCCCCGTGCTCAGCTACCTGATCTCGAACCTCCGCACCGCCGACCATGCGCCGGCGGTGCCGGAGGCGTCGATGGCCCGCACGCGGAACCACATGCGTGTGACGGGAAGCGTGCTCGTCGAGTACGCGGAGGCCGTAACCGTTTGGTTGATGATGGGTGAGGGGAAGGTGTCCTGGTCATCGATCTGGATCGTGTAGCTGGCTGCGCCGGTGACGTCGCTCCAGTCGAAGGTGATCGTCTGGCCCGCGTCGAATCGCGCGTCGTTGGCGGGCGAGACGAGCGAGGGGGCCGCCAGTGTGCCGGAGGCGGCTGGGTTGACGGTCAGGGTCGCGGTGCGGCTCACGTCGGCGGCGGTGGCGGTGATCGTGACCGCCGTCTGCGCGGTCACCGAGGTTGTGGTGGCGGTGAAGCCGGCGCTGGTCGCACCCGCGGCAACGGTGACGCTCGCCGGCACGGTGGCTGCGGCCGAGTTGTCGGAGAGGGTCACCACCACGCCGCCGGCGGGCGCCGCGCTCGTGAGGGTGACCGTTCCTTGGGAGGAGGAGGCCCCGGTGACGCTTGTGGGCGAGAGCCCGACCGAGGTGAGGCTTGCGGGGGCGTTCACGGTCAGGGTCGCGGTGCGGCTGACGCCGCTCCACGCGGCGGTGAGCGTGACGGCGGTCTGGGCCGTGACCGCCGCGGACGTGATCGTGAAGGTGGCGCTGGTCGCGCCTGCGGCCACGGTGACGCTCGCCGGCAACGAAGCCGCCGCGTTCGCGCTGGTCAGGGTCACCACCGCGCCGCCCGAGGGCGCTGCGGCGGTGAGGGTGGCGGTGCCGGTGGAGGAGGCGCCACCGACGACGCTCGCGGGAGACACCGTAAGCGTCGAGAGGCTCGGCGTGGTGGTCGCCGCCTGCGGCGTGAAGCTCCGGGTGGACGAGAACGGGCCGAAGACCCCGGCGGAGTTTCGCGCCCGCACCCGCCACCACAGCTGCCGGGCGGGTAGGCCGGTGAGGATCGCCTGGGACACGGTGACGGTCGGGTTCGCGACGTAGGGCGACGCGATGGTCGAGGAGTCGTCGACCCGAACCTCGTAGCTCGTCGCGTTGGGCACGTCGTTCCAGTCGAGCGTCACCGGCTGCGCCACCCCCGTCGCGCCGCTGGCGGGGCTCTGGAGGGTCGGCGCGACCGGGGTGGGCGGATTCACGGTCAGCGTCGCGCTTTGTGTGGCGCCGCCGGACGAGCCGGAGATGGTGACCGGCGTCTGGGACGTGACCGCGCTCGTTGTCACGGTGAAGGTCCGGTTGGTGGCGCCGGCGGCCACCGTGACGCTGGCCGGCACGGTGGCCGCGGCCGAGTTGTCGGAGACGGTCACGACCGTCCCGCCCGAGGGCGCCGCAGCGCTGAGCGTCACGGTGCCGGTTGAGGAGCTGCCGCCCGCCACGGTGGTCGGGCTGAGCGTCAGCGCGGTAAGCGCGGGGGCCCGCGTGATGCCGAGGCTCGCGAACTGAGTCACGCCGCCGAGCGTTGCGGAGAGCTGCACGGTGGTGTTGTCAACCGGGAACGTCGTCACCGTGAAGGTGGCGCTGGTCGCGCCCGCGGGCACGGTCACGCTCGCGGGAACGCTGGCCGAGCCGGGCAGGTTGCTGCCCAGGCTGACGGCCACCCCGCCAGATGGCGCGGCGCTCCCGAGGGTGACCGTGCCGGCGGCGTTGGTGCCGCCGCCCACGCTGGTCGGGCTCACCGTGAGCGCGGTCAGCGCAGGAAGATTCGAAGACACGGTCAGGTCGGCCGAGCGTGTCACGCCACCCCCGGTCACCGAGATCGTGACGACCGTCGGGACGAGCACCGGGCTCGTGGCGATGTTGAAGCGGCCGAGGTCGGTCGAGGCGTTGATCGTGGCGAGCTCGGGGACCGTGGCGACCGCCGTGTTGCTGCTCGTCACCCGGACGAGCTGGTCGTAGCCCGCGATCGCTGACAGCGGGATCCTGACGATTCCCTGAGAGCCGTTGGTCGTCGAGACCGGTTGCAACGTCAACGAGTCGGGCGCTGGCGACGGCGTCAGCGTGAGCTGCCACTGGGCTGTTTCGCCGCCGAGGGTCGCCGAGATCGTGACGATCGTGCTCGCCGTCACGGTGCTCGTCGGGATGAGGAACGCGGTACCGATGGCTCCCTCGGGGATCATGACCGTCGCAGGCACGGTCGCCTCCGGAGAGTTGCTCGAGAGGCTCACTTCCACGCCCCCCGGGCCCGCGAAGCCCCCTCCCGCGAGCTCCACCCTCCCGACCATCGTGGCGCTCCCGGTCGCCTTCACGCTCGGCTGCAGGGTGTCCTTCTTCAGCGTCGGCGGCATCACGGTGATCGTCCTGGACGCAGACGACCCGTTGTAGGTCGCGGTCACCGTCACAGGCGTCGGCGCAGTCACCTGCCCGGCGAAGGAGCTGAATGCGGCGCCCGTCGCGACGCCCGCGTCAACCGTGCCCGTGGCCGGAACCGGGAAGGCGCTCGGGTTGCTGCTCGTGTAGCTCACGACGGCGCCACCCGCCGGGGCGCGCGCGGTCAGCTGTACCCCGCCGAACTGCTCGGCGCCGCTGTAGAGAGGATCGCGGGTGAGGTTGATCGAGGCGACCGCAACGGGTGCCGAGCTGACAGTCACCGTGCCCGTCGGCGACCAGGCGGTGACGGCGGAGGTCGTGGGCGAGGAATCGCCCTGATGGGAGCGCACGCGCCAGAACAGCGGGCCGGTCGGGAGGTCGGTGTAGACGATGCTCGGGTTGGTGAGCCCGGGGACCGGGTTCACGAGCGTCGAGAACGAGGAACTGGTCGACACCTGGATCTCGTAGCCCGAGGACTGGGGGTTGTAGCCGTCCGTCCACGAGAACGTGACCGGGAGCGTGAGCGTCGGGTTGCCGATCGGCGAGATGAGATCCGGCGGAGGCCCGACTGGATTGCCGTACAAGACGGAGAAGCTGATGACGTTCGACGCGGCGCCGGCCACGCGGTCGGCGTCCAGCGCACGGACGCGCATGAACCACGTGCCCATCGGCATGCTGTCGTCATGGAGCGTCCCGTCGGTCGTCCCGGGGATGTTCGTGACGCTGTAGTAGTTGGGAGACGTGACAGGGAAGCGCGAATCGGTCGAGAACTCGGTGGTGTACGTCGCCGCCCCGGGGACGGCACTCCAGCTGAATCGGATGGCCTCCCACGGGTGGAACTGCGTCGTGCCGCCGTGCGGCGCGTTGAGCGTCGGCGCGGCGAGCTGGCCGGGGCCGGCTCCCGTCACGGTGAAGCTTCGCGTCGCCGACCACGGCCCGGTCTCGACCGTGCCGTTGACCGCGTTGACGCGCCAGAAGTATGTGCCGTTCGCGAGGCCGCTGACGGTGGCCTGCGTCACGCTGGGGAAGGTCGAGTCGTGGGCGACGAGGAGCGAGAAGTTCGACGCGCTGCTGACCTCCCAGTTGTAGCCGCCGTTGATCGCCGTCGGGTCGAGCACCTGCGACCAGGAGATCGTGAACGGGACGGTGACGCTCGCGCCGTCCGCCGGCAGAAGGGGCGCCGGAGCGGATGGTGGGGCGGCGGCGACGCGACCGCCGGCAACCAGGCCCAGGACCAGCACGCCCAGCAGCGTGACGGCAAGGCGGGTTCTCATGGGGTGCTCCAAGCGTGGTCGCGCGACAACAGGGACCAGGGAAAGCCGAGGCCGCCGGTGGCGAGCCAGAGCATGCCGCGGGCGAGGAGACCTCCGAGCGCCCCGAGCCCCACCACGCCGGCCCGAAAGCCGTTCGACCCTTGCAAGGTCACGGTGTCCCTTTGTTCGGCCCGCTCCCTGGCGGGCTCAAACAGCATGAGGCTGCGCGGGCCGGAAGTCTGCTGGACTCTTGGCCAATGTGGCATGGGACTTTGGTCCTAGGACCACGACCCGGCGGAGATCCCGAAGAAGCTTGTGGAGCCGGTTTCTGCCTGCTCTTGCTCTCGCCGATCACTGCCTGTCCTGGGCGAACGGCCCCGGTCGTCGGTCGTTCGGCTTTGGGCCCTACACAAAGACGACGTCGAATCCCGCGGGGACTTACGCGACCCGGGCCGGCTCGGGAGTTCGTCCGGCGACGGGGGCGTGGCTACAATGATTTGAGAAGTTTTCGCCCGACACGGAATCGTCGAGGTCACCCCCGTATGCAACGCGTCTTCGCACGACCCTGGAGAGTCTTCTCGGCCACCCGCCGGCGTGGCACCCGGCAGCCCCGGATTCCGTCGGTTGCGAACGCCGTCGGGGTGTTCATGGCGACGAGCCTCATCGGGGTGGTGGCGTTGGCGACGGTGGGGCTCTACCTGCAGCAGCGTCTCGCACAGGAGGAGGCGATCGGCCTCTCACGCGAGACATCGGCGATCGTCGCGCGCGCCGTCGTCGGGCCGCTCGTCAGAGACGATCTGCTCGCCGGCGATTCCCGCTCGCTCGCGCTACTCGACACGGCGGTGCGCGAGCGCGTGCTCGACGACGAGATCGTGCGCGTCAAGGTCTGGCGGGCCGACGGCCGCATCCTCTACTCCGACCAGACCGAGCTCATCGGCCAGCGGTATGCACTCGGACCGGACGATCTCGCCGCGCTCCGCTCCGGCGACGTCGAGCGTGAGGTCAGCGACCTCGAGCGGCGCGAGAACCGTTTCGAGCGGTCGTTCGGCAAGCTCTTCGAGATCTACCTCGGGGTCGACACGCCCAGCGGCGAGCGGGTGCTCGTCGAGACCTATCACCGGTTCGAGGGCGTTTCGGCCGGACGACGCCGGCTCCTGCTGCTCTTCGCGCCGACCCTGATCGGTGCCATCCTGCTCCTGTGGGCCCTTCAGGGTCCGCTCGCGTGGTCGATGGCGAGGAAGCTTCAGCGTGGACAGGAGGAGCAGGAACGCCTGTTGCTCCGGGCGGTGGAGGCGTCCGACGTCGAGCGGCGCCGGATCGCCGCCGACCTGCACGACGGCGTGGTGCAGAGGCTGGCCGGGACGGCCTACACGCTGGCGGCGGCCGGTGAGCGCCTCATGTCGGGGTCGGAGGCCGAGACACGGCGGTTCCTTGACGAGTCCGTCGTGAACGTGCGACGCGCGATGCAGGAGCTGCGCACCTTGATCGTTGAGATCCACCCGGCGATCCTCGCGAGCGAAGGGCTCGCCGCGGCGCTCAACGACCTCGTCGCTCCGCTCGCAACCCGCGACATCGCGGCGACGGTCAACGTGGCGGACGGGCTCGATCCACACCCCGACGTCGAGAAGCTGCTCTTCCGCGCCGCGCAGGAGGCGGTTCGCAACGTCATCGCGCATTCGCGGGCCCGGGCTGTCAGTATCGACATCGTGGCCCAGGACGGGATCATCCGGCTCGTCGTCGACGACGACGGCTGCGGCATCGACCCGGCGGGCCGCGCCGCGCGCGCCGAGCGGGGCCATGTCGGGCTCGACCTCCTCGGCGAGCTCGCCGCCGAACAAGGCGGCTCGCTCCGCCGCGGCTCCAGCCCGAACGGAGGCGCATGCCTCATCCTGGAGGTTCCCGAGCGATGATCCGAGTCCTCGTCGTCGACGACCA
>CAYTRV010000110.1:0-7635 GCA_964440285.1 uncultured Bifidobacteriaceae bacterium | reverse complement strand
GTGGCCAACCCGGCGGCGGCCAAGTGGCCAACCCGGCGGCGGCCAAGTGGCCAACCCGGCGGCGGCCAAGTGGCCAACGCGCCTCGACGGGCGTCGAGGTGGGGGCGCGGGCAGACTACGGGTCATGAGCGATCTCACACCCGACGAACTGCTCACCACGACCCGTGCGGTCCGCCGTCGCCTCGACCTGGCGCGCCCGGTTGAGCGCGAGCTCCTGGAGGAGTGCCTCGAGATCGCGCTCCAGGCCCCGACCGGGGGGAACCGGCAGCGGTGGTCGTTCGTGGTGGTGACCGATCCGGACCGCAAGGCCGGCCTCGCGGAGCTCTACCGCCGCGGCTTCGACCACTACCGCACCGACGGCCTCGACGGCCGCGGCCGCCGGGGCTCCACGCCGAGCCCCGAACAAGCGCGGGTGCTGCGCTCGGCGATGCACCTGCGCGATCACATGCACGAGGCCCCGGTCCTGCTGGTCCCGTGCATCCGTCCGCGGACGGACGACCGGCCCATCGTGGAGCAGGCTTCCGCGTTCGGCTCGATCATGCCGGCGGTCTGGAGCTTCATGCTGGCCGCCCGCGCCCGCGGCCTCGGAACGACGATGACGACGGTGCACCTGTTCCACGAACGGGAGGCCGCCGAGATCCTCGACATCCCGTTCGACAGGGTCATGCAGGTCGCCCTGATCCCCGTGGCGCACACGATCGGCACCGGCTTCACGCCGGGCCGTCGTCGCACGCTGGACGAGGTGGTCCACTGGGACGGCTGGGGCTCCCGGGCATCCGTGTAGGGTTCCCGCCCGTGGCCGCCTCCCGGGGACTCCGCATCGCGATGGTGACCGAGTACGCCTATCCGATCCTCGGGGGCGTCTCGGAGCACGTGCACTTCCTCTCCCGCGAGCTCGTCGCCCTCGGACACGACGTCACCGTCGTCACGGGCCGCTCCGGCTCCGCGGCCGAGCTCGCCGAGATCGATCGCGCCGCACAGCGCGACGACGGGTACCGAACCGCTCGCATCGGGCGCGCCCTCCCGGTGCCGTCCAACGGCTCCATCGCGCGGGTCACCATCCCGCCCGGCCGCGCCGCGCTGCGCCGGGTCCTGGACGGCCACGACGTCGTGCACGCCCAGGGGCTCGTCGGCTCGATGCTTCCGCTGGCCGCCGTCGCCGTCAGCCGGGCGCCGGTCAACGTCGGCACGTTCCACACGTACACCGAGGGCGACACCCACTGGGCCTACCGGGTCTTCCACGGGCCGGTCACCAGGTGGCTCTCTCGCCTCGACCGGCGCATCGCGGTATCCCAAGCGTGCATCGACGGGCTGACGCCGTCGTTCCCCGGCCTCTATGACGTCATCCCGAACGGCGTCGACTGCGACCGGTTCCGCCCGCTCCGCCCCGACGAGCCGCGACCGGGCGGGCCCGCCCGCATCCTGTTCGTCGGCAGGCTCGAGCCGCGCAACGCGCTCGCCGACCTCATTCGTGCCGGCGCCCACCTTCGCGACGAGGGGCACGAGTTCGTCATCCAGGTCGCCGGCGACGGCCCGACCCGCGGCGTCAACGAGCGGCTGGCCGGCCGGCTTGGCATCGCAGAACGCATCGAGTGGCTCGGCCCCATCCACGACGACCTTCCCCGGCGCTACCGCGAGGCGACCGTGTTCGCCACGCCCTGCACCCTCGCGTCGTTCGGCGTGATCCTGATCGAGGCGCTCGCCAGCGGGACGCCGATCGTCTGCGCGGACAACGTCGGCTTCCGTCAGGTGATCCGGGACGCGATGCCCGGTCGCTTCGTGCCGATGCGCGACCCCCACGAGCTTGCGCTCGGTCTTGGGGAGCTCCTCGACGACCCGGCCCTCCGTGGGGAATGGGCGATTCGCGGCCGTGCCCTGACGGCGGCGCGCTACGACTGGCCTGGCGTCGCGCTCCACGTGGAAGCACTCTACGGCGAGGTCGCCCGCAGCAAGGGTCTCGCCCGCCTGCCCAAGGTCGCCACGGCGTCGTCGCCGGCCGGTCCCGCCACGATCTGAACCTCCAGAACCGTTCGGTCGAGCAGTTTTGTCCAGGTGATTCGGAGCCCGTAACGCCCCGGACGCGTTCCAGGAGCTTTGCGGAAAAACCGAGATATCGATTCGGTTTATTTTGGACAGATTGTACGTATTGAATACGCATTGAGTGACAATCGACCCGCATCTACGGTCGAGTCATCCACCGGGTGAGGCGACGCAGCACTCCGATGGTCGTCACCCAACCAAGGGAGGTGATCGGACCGGATGACTGGCAGCTCGCCCCGTGCCTCCCGGTTCGTCGCCGCCCCATCCGTCACTCAAGCGCCGGCGCCCAGGCGTCCGGACCAGCCTGCGAGGTGAGCGATGTCGACTGACAATCACGGCCCCCAGACGATCGAGGCGAAGGAGCCGGCCACGGGGACCTCCGTCGAGGAGATCATCCGCAAGCGGCTCGAGGACGAGCGCGCGCGCCTGATGAAGGAGATGCAGGTCGCCATCCCGGTGGTCGAGCAGTTCGACCGTCCGGTGGAGCGCGACTTCACGCGGGCGGAGCGCGAGCACACCACGATCCTGTTCGGCGGGCTCACGTGGAAGCACGAGCAGCTCATCCGGGGCGCGCTGAGCGGCCTCGGCTACAAGGTCGAGCCGCTGGCCACGCCCGACGTCGCCGCGTTCCAGCTCGGCAAGGAGTACGGCAACAACGGTCAGTGCAACCCCACGTACTTCACGGTCGGGAACCTGGTCCAGCACCTGCAGAATCTCGAGACGGACGGGATGTCCCGCCAGGACATCATCGACAACCACATCTTCATCACCGCCGGCGCGTGCGGACCGTGCCGGTTCGGCATGTACGAGGCGGAGTACCGCCTCGCGCTGCGCAACTCCGGGTTCGACGGCTTCCGCGTGATGCTGTTCCAGCAGTCTGGCGGGCTCAACCAGTCGGAGGCCGGCGCCGGCCTCGAAATGAACGTCGACTTCTTCCTCGCGATCCTCAACGCGATGAACATGGGCGACCTCGTCAACGACGTCGGCTACCAGACCCGCCCGTTCGAGATCGAGGAGGGCGCCACCAACGCAGCGCTCGACGAGGCGATGGACGAGCTCGAGGAGATCTTCCGCACCAAGCGCTCCTATCAGCTCGAGGGCAAGACCGGCTCGCTCATGAAGATGAGCCTCGGCTCGAAGGCCGACATGGTCGGGAAGTTCCTCGACCAGCTCTTCGGCGACAGCTACATGAACGCATTCCGCGACCTCGGCGCGAAGATCGACGCGGTCGAAATCGATCGCACCCGCGTCAAGCCGCTCGTCAAGATCACCGGCGAGTTCTGGGCTCAGACCACCGACGGCGACGGCAACTTCAACATGTTCAAGTTCCTCGAGCGCGAGGGCGCGCAGGTGCTCGTCGAGCCGGTCGGCACCTGGATCATGTACATGATCCACCAGGCCAAGCAGATGAACACCGACCGCGCCGGGGTCACCGACGACGAGGCCATGCCGGCGGCGTGGCGCATCGACAAGCGGATGGCGACCGCCTGGACCGCGAACAAGAAGAACATGAAGCTCACCGTCGCCGAGGCCATCTTCAAGCGCGAGTGGAACCGCCTGCGCGACGCGCTCGGCGGCGTCCCGCACGAACTGACCGACCAGTACGAGCTGCAGCGCCTCGGCCACCCGCTCTACAACTCGCGGGCCGGCGGCGGCGAGGGGCACCTCGAGGTGGCGAAGAACATCTACTACTCGAACAAGGACATGTGCCACATGGTGCTGTCGCTCAAACCGTTCGGGTGCATGCCCTCCACGCAGAGCGACGGTGTCCAGTCGGCGGTGGTGAACCTCTACAAGGACATCATCTACCTGCCCGTCGAGACCTCGGGTGAGGGCGAGATCAACGCGCACAGCCGCGTGCAGATGGCGCTCGGCGAGGCGAAGGCGAAGGCCAAGCTGGAGATCGAGCGGGTGCAGGAGGAGACCGGTGTGACGCTGGCGGAGGCTCGCGACTACGCCGACGAGCACCCCGAGCTGAAGCGTCCGCTCTACAAGGTGCCCCACTACAAGGGCACGATCGGCACGGCGGCGAACTTCCTGCGTCACGTGGCGGAGCTCAAGGCGGCGGAGGCCGGCGGCGGCGCCACGAAGCGCGTCCCGGTGGCGGCGGCGCACTGATGGACTACGAGCGCCTCTACGTCGGTCTCGATGTGGGGTCGACCACCATCAAGGCGGTGGTCGTCGATCCGGCCAAGGACGAGATCCTCTGGCAGGACTACCAGCGGCACGAGACCAGGCAGCCGGAGAAGTCCCTCGAGTTCCTCACGATGATCGAGACGGACTTCCCGATCCCGCACGAGAACATCCGCGTGTTCATCACCGGCTCCGGCGGGTCGGGCATCGCGCCGCGCATCGGCGCGAAGTTCGTGCAAGAGGTCAACGCCGTCTCGATGGCCGTCGAGAAGCTCTACCCGGCCTGCGGGTCGGTGATCGAGCTCGGCGGTCAGGACGCCAAGATCATCATCTTCAAGGAAGACCCCGAGACCGGGAAGAAGAAGAAGATCCCGTCGATGAACGACAAGTGCGCGGGTGGAACGGGCGCCGTCATCGACAAGATCAACGCCAAGCTGCACATCCCCGCCGACCAGCTCTGCGACATGGGCTACACCGGCGTCAAGCTCCACCCCGTGGCCGGCAAGTGCGGCGTGTTCGCCGAGACCGACGTCAACTCGCTGCAGAAGATGGGCGTGCCGAACGACCAACTCATGGCGTCGCTGTTCGACGCGATCATCGGCCAGAACCTGTCGGTGCTCACCCGCGGCAACACGCTCCTTCCGGAGGTGCTGCTGCTCGGCGGTCCGAACACCTACATCCGTGGGATGGTCGAGGCGTGGAAGGACAACATCCCGCCGATCTGGGAGGAGCGCGGCACACCGCTGCCCGAGGGCGTCGACCCGAAGGACCTGATCAAGGTCCCGGAGAACGCCCAGTACTTCGCGGCGCTCGGCGCGGTGGAGTTCGGCCTGTCGGAGGGCGACGACGTCGGCGTCTACCGCGGCACCAAGCTGCTTCGCCACTACATCGACGTGGGGCGCGTCGAGGAGAAGGCGGCGTCCGGGAGCAAGGGCCTCTCGGAGACCACGGAGGAACTCGAGGCGTTCAAGGAGCGCTACAAGATCCACAAGTTCGAGCCGGTGACCTTCGAGCCCGGCACCGTGGTCGAGGCGTTCGTCGGCCTCGACGGCGGGTCGACCTCCACCAAGGCGGTGTTGCTCGACAAGGACCGCAACGTCCTCGTCAAGAACTACCAGCTCTCGAAGGGTAACCCGATCGTCGACACCCAGGATGTGCTCGGCAGCCTCGAGCAGTACGTCCAGGACCAGGGCGCCGAGCTCAAGGTCATGGGCATCGGTACCACCGGCTACGCGAAGGACATCCTGAAGGACGTCCTGCGGGCCGACGTGGCGCTGGTCGAGACGGTCGCCCACACCGAGTCGGCGCTGCAGTTCTACGACGACGTCGACGTGCTGGTCGATGTCGGCGGCCAGGACATCAAGCTCATCATCCTCAAGAACCGCCAGGTCACCGACTTCAAGCTCAACACCCAGTGCTCGGCCGGCAACGGCTACTTCCTGCAGTCCACGGCCGAGGGCTTCGGCTACAGCGTCTACGACTACGCCGACATCGCGTTCGGCGCCCAGACGATGCCGACGTTCGGCTACGGCTGCGCCGTGTTCATGCAGTCCGACATCGTCGACTTCCAGCGCCAGGGCTGGAAGCCGGAGGAGATCATGGCCGGCCTCGCCGCCGTGCTTCCGAAGAACATCTGGCTGTACGTGTCGCAGATCCCGAACATCGCCGCGCTCGGCACGAACTTCGTGCTGCAGGGCGGCACGCAGCACAACCTGGCGGCGGTGAAAGCACAGGTCGACTTCATCGAGTCGCGCTTCAAGGGCAAGGACGTCCCGCCGCGGATCATCGTCCACCAGCACTGCGGCGAGTCGGGCGCGATCGGCGCAGGGATCGAGGCGGTGCGCCTGTGGGAGAACGGCCGCGAGACCGAGTTCATCGGCATGGAGAAGATCCGTGACATCACGTTCGTCACGCACCGCAATGAGGACACCCGCTGCTACTTCTGCAAGAACAAGTGCCTGCGGACGTTCATCGACGTCACCGTCGAGGGCTCTGGCGTGGACGAGTCGGACCGCCCGTCGAAGATCGAGATCCTGCCGGGCGTGAAGCGGCTGATCGTCGGTAACTCCTGCGATCGCGGACTCGTCGAGGACGTCGAGTCGATGAAGGTCATCAAGAAGGGCATGGACGCGCAGGCCGCCACCGCCCCGAACTTCGTGGAGCTGGCCGGCGAGGCGGTCTGGCGCAGCCAGAACCCGCCGAAGGTCGCCGACGAGCCGCACAAGACGGCGGTCACCCCGGCGCAGAAGCGGCGCAACGAGCTGGTCACGAAGCGCGAGACGCTCCGCATCGGCATCCCCCGCGTGCTCAACCAGTACTCGGTCAACCCGCTGTTCTCCGCGTACTTCGAGAGCCTCGGCGTACCGCCTCAGAACCTCGTGTACTCGAGCTTCACCAACGAGGAGATGTACAAGCAGGGCGCCAAGCGCGGCGCGATCGACCCGTGCTTCCCGTCCAAGATCGGCATCCCGCACGTGCACGACCTGCTGCACGTCGCCCACAAGAAGCGGCCGCTCGACGTCATCTTCTTCCCGATGATCGACGCGCTGCAGTCGCACCTGTCGAATACGCAGTCAAACCGCGCGTGCCCGACGGTCACCGCGACGCCCGCGGCCGTCAAGGCGGCGTTCACCAAAGAGGGCGACCTGTTCGCCGAGCTCGGCATCCAGTACATCAGCACGTTCGTCAACGTCGATGAGCCACGCCTGCTCGAGAAGCAGATGTTCGAGGAGTGGAAGGACATCCTGGGCCTGACCCAGGCCGAGAACGAGCGGGCGGTCGCCGCGGCTTACGAGGCGCAGGCGGCGTTCGACCGCAACCTCCGTCAGGCCGCGCGCGAGGTGCTGGACCAGCTCGTGGCCGAGCAGCGGCTCGGCGTCGTGGTCCTCGGCCGGCCATACCACAACGACCCGGGCGTCAACCACGAGATCCTCGCCGAGTTCCAGAAGATCGGCTACCCGGTGTTCACGCAGGACTCCCTGCCGATCGACGACGACATCATGTGGGAGCTCTTCGGCTCCGACGTCGAGTCCGGCCGGATCCAGGATCCGTTCGACATCACCGACGTCTGGAAGAACAGCTACTCCGAGAACACCTCACGCAAGGTGTGGGCGGCGAAGTACGTGGCGAAGCACCCGAACCTCGTGGCCCTCGAGCTGTCGTCGTTCAAGTGCGGGCACGACGCCCCCATCTACAGCGTCGTCGAGGAGATCGTCCAGAAGGCAGGCTCGCCGTACTTCTGCTTCAAGGACATCGACGAGAACAAGGCGACCGGGTCGATCAAGATCCGGGTGGAGACGATCGGGTATTTCCTGTCTCGCTACCGCGAGGACATGGTCAAGCGCGACACGAAGCTCGCGACGATCGACGAGCGTCTCGCCGAGTTGGAGCGCCAGCTGCGCGAGGAGCTCGGCGCCGAACCCAAGGTGCCGCTCATGGCCGGCGGTGAGGAGTAGGCTCCCG
>CAYTRV010000109.1:0-7663 GCA_964440285.1 uncultured Bifidobacteriaceae bacterium | reverse complement strand
CTCTTGATCGCGACCGCAAGCACACCGAGGATAACTGCGGGCAAGAGGTCCTCTGACCGACCGCGCACGATGAGGAGAGCGTTGACTGTAAGCAGGATGAACGCGAACGCATATGCGATCGCCTTCGCCCGACTGGGAATTGTCGTCGTCCGTGACACTGAAAGGGCCTCGTCTCCATTATCGGCAGACAAGGCCCAGACCTGAGAAAAGCTATCTTCGCCGGGTCTGATCCCGGCTCATCGAGACAACTACTAGAAGCTGCGCCCCATGGTGGAAGGCCTCCCGTTCGTGGTTCCCATCGACGAGAACCCTATGAGCGGGGCCCCTGGGAGAGCTTGGGGAGAATGCCCCAACCTCTCCCGATCGCAGGCGGCAATTTCTACTGGAAGTGCGGTCATTCCCGGGAAAACCTATTGCGTCCACCATCCAAGGTGAGGGTCGAGGATGAGGAGCTTCGGGGCGGACGACCTTGGCGCTCAGGTTCGTCGACCACGCCGGCACGAGCTGGATGAGGAACCTACCGCCGATTCGTCCGCTCCTCACCGCCGATTCGTCCGCGGCGTCCGCGGCTCGCTCGACTGCCCGAGATCGGCATGACTCCTCGCGCCTCGGGAGCGGCAGCGACAGCGCGTCGATCGCAGTCGGCACCGAGTATCGTTAGGGGATGCGGCTGCACGTCCACCGGTGGGGTGGGTCCGCAGGGCGTCCCGTGGTATGCCTGCACGGCGTCATGGGCCACGGCGGGCGGTTCCGGCGCCTGGCGCAGACCGGACTCGCCGACCGGCGGGTGATCGCGTTCGACCTCCGGGGGCACGGCGCCTCCGGGTGGGAGCCGCCGTGGAACCTGGAGGCCTTCCTCGACGACCTGCGCGAGAGCCTCGATGCCGAGGGTGGCGGGGCGATCGACCTCGTGGGGTTCAGCTTCGGGGGACGGCTCGCCCTCGAGCTCGCGGCGGCCGACCCCGGCCGGGTCGCGCGGCTGGCGCTGCTCGACCCGGCGATCCAGATGGAGCCCGGCGCCGCCGAACGGTTCGCCGACGAGACCCGCCCAGACGTGTCGTTCGCGACCACCGACGACGCAGTCGAGGCCCGGCTGGCCACGCTTGCCCACACGCCCCGCGAGATGGTCGAGGAGGAGATGGCCGAGGCGCTCACGACCGGTGACGACGGACGGCTTCGCTACCGCGTCTCCCGCAGCGCCGTGGTCGCCGCCTACGGCGAGATTGCCCGCCGGCCGGCGTTGCCGACATCGTGCCCCACGCTGCTCGTCCGCGCCGCGAACGGCATCGTCGATGACCGCCAGCAGGAACTCCTTCAGGGGGCCCTCGGCGAGGGGCTGACGGTGGTGCGGGTGCCCGGGAGCCACTCGGTCCTGTGGGACGCCCTCCCCCAGACCGCGAAGACCGTCGCCGCGCATCTCAGCGGCTGAAACTGGGCTCGCGCTACCAGATCGTGTCGTCCGGGGCGTACTTCAGGAGCGCCCGGTCGGCGGTGACCAGCTGCGCGCCCCGATCGCGGGCCGTGGCGAGGATGAGGCGATCCGCCGGATCTCCAAGGAACCGCTCAACGTCCATCGAGCCCGCCGCGGCCGCGACATCGCACGTCACATCCACCACCGCGATGTCCGCCAGCGCCTGCTGGAGCCAGACATCGACCTCGCGATCGAGCGCGATCCGGCCGCGGCTGACGAGCATCGCCGTCTCCCAACACGAGATGGCCGACACCCCGATGCTCCTCGCCGATCGAATCACCGCCTGAGCGGGTGCCGAGAGGCGTGACGGAGCCGACCGCCACCAGATCAGCACGTGGGTGTCCAGCACGATCACGGCGTCTCGGCGTCCCAGCGACCCCCGACCGGGGCGATCAACTCGTCGTCCCCCACCAGTTGCGTCACGCTCCCCTTGAGGGAACCGACCGGGCCTGCCGCCACGACCCTCACCACGGGTTTTCCGCGCTTCGTGACGACGAGCTCCGTGCCGGTCGCCGCCACCTCGTCGAGCAGTCCGAGGCATTCCGCCTTGAACCGCGTCGCCGTGATCGTCCGCTGCGCCATTGCGTGTCCTTTCTGACTCTGGTCATCGTACCATGGTCATAATGGTCTGCGCTGGGGCCGTCTGGGAGGGGCACGATCGGTACGCTTCCCGCATGCGCGTCGGAGTCCTCACCGGCGGCGGTGACTGTCCCGGGCTCAACGCCGTCATCAGAGCAGTCGTCCGTGTCGGCAGGGCGCGATACGGGCACGAGCACCTGGGCCTGCGAAACGGCTGGCGCGGGCTGCTCGACCAGACGACCATGCCGCTCGACCTGGACGCCGTGAGCGGCATCCTCCCCCGGGGTGGCACGATCCTCGGCACCTCCCGCACCAACCCGTTCAAGGACGAGGGCGGGGGCGCCCACTGCGCGGAGAGCTTCCATGCCCTCGACCTCGACGCGCTCGTCGCGATCGGCGGCGAGGACACCCTCGGCGTCGCGGCCAAGCTGACCGCGCAGTTCGGCGTGCCGTGCGTCGGCGTCCCGAAGACCATCGACAACGACCTCGACGGCACCGACTACACGTTCGGGTTCTCCACGGCCGTGCAGATCGCCACCGACGCGATCGACCGGCTCCACACCACCGCCGAGTCGCACGACCGGGTCATCGTGGTCGAGGTGATGGGCCGGCAAGTCGGGTGGATCGCCACCTACGCAGGGATCGCGGGCGGGGCCGACGCCATCCTCATCCCGGAGGTGCCGAAGAGCCTCGACGACGTGTGCTCGGCGATCCAGTCACGCCACGCCCGCGGCAAGGACTTCTCGATCGTCGTCGTCAGCGAGGGGTTCGAGCTCGAGGGCCACGACGCCCAGGGCGAGCTCGACGAGTTCGGCCACAAGCAGCTCGCGAAGACCGGCGTCGGAGAGCTGGTCGCGGACGGGATCCGCGAACGCACCGGATTCGACACCCGCGTCGCGGTCCTCGGGCATATCCAGCGCGGCGGGACCCCGAACGCCTACGACCGGATCCTGGCGACGCGCTTCGGCACCCACGCAGCCCAGCTCGTCGGGGAGGGCCGCTACGGCCGGATGGTGGCGCTGCGCGGCGACGAGATCGTCGACATCCCCATCGCCGAGGGCGTGGCGCAACTGAAGGTGGTGCCTGCGGAGCGCTTCGCCGTCGCGGAGCCCTTCTTCGGGTAGGCACGAGAGCGAGTCTGATGATCTGATTCTCGATGAAGAGGATCAGCGCAACCGAGGCCGCCCGCCGCTTCTCAGACGTCCTCGATGCCGTCGAGGGATCGGGCGAGACGTTCATCGTCGAGCGACGTGGTCGCACGGTTGCTCGAATCTCACCGTCGCCCGAAGGCAACGGGCGCGCGGTCAAGGACGTCCTCGCGCGGGCACCGCTCGATGACTCGTGGTTCGATGAGATCGCCGCCACACGCGAGTTGTTGGAGCAAAGGGACCACGACTGGAACGCCTGATCCTCGACACGACCGTCGTCATCGCCGCGGAACGGGGTCGGCTCCGCCTCGAGGCGATCGTCGATGATTCCGACGACGTCGCGATCGCAGCCGTCACCGCCGCCAAGTTGGTTCTCGGAGTCGTCCTGTCAGATGACCGCTCCCGGAAACGTCGAGGTGCGTTCGTCGAGGGCGTGCTCACGACCGTCCCGATCGAGGAGTACGACCTCGACGTCGCGCGATCGCATGCCGGGTTGATGGTTGCGACGCGGCGAAGCGGACGACCGCGCGGCGCCCACAACCTGATCATCGCGGCCACCGCGGCGGCGCGGGAACGGACCGTGGTCACCAGCGACGCCCGGGGTTTCTCGGACCTACCCGGCGTCGAGGTCCGACTCCTCTGAGCCGATCGAACATTCGTCCGACCGCTTCGCGGTCGCCTCGGGCGGCGGGGCAGGCACTTGGCGGAATCCACCTCAATGGTGCTACCCTCGCCGGCCGATGCCTCGGTCACTGATCATCTGCGAGAAGCCGTCCGTCGCACGCGACGTGTCGACGGCGCTGCCCGGCAAGTTCGCGAAGCACGGTGACTTCTACGAGGGCGACACGGCGGTCGTCGGGTTCGCCATCGGGCACCTCGTCGAGCAGGTCGACCCGGACCAGTACGACGAGCGCTACAAGAAGTGGAAGTACGAGGACCTGCCCATCATCCCCGACGAGTTCAAGTACCAGGCACGCGACGCCAAGGCGGGCAAGCAGCTCAAGGCGCTGCACAAGTACATGGCCTCCGGCGACGTCGACGTGATCGTCAACGCGTGCGACGCCGGACGCGAGGGCGAGCTCATCTTCAAGCTCATCCTCGAGACCGCCCCGAGGAAGGCGCGAGAGAAGCCGGTGAAGCGGGCCTGGTTCTCGTCGATGACCGCGCAGGCCATCCGCGACGCGTTCGAGCACCTGCGCGGCGACGAGGAGATGGTGCCGCTCGAGGAGGCCGCACGAGCCCGCAGCGAGGCGGACTGGCTCGTCGGGATGAACGCCACCCGCGCCGCCACGACCAAGGCTGGTTCGGCGCGCAGGGTGCTCTCGCTCGGCCGGGTGCAGACCCCCACCCTGGCGCTCATCGTCCGCCGCGACATCGCCATCCAGGCCTTCGTCCCAGAGGACTACTGGGAGGTGGAGGCGACGTTCGCCACCGCCGCCGGCACCCGCTACGTCGGGCTCTGGCACGGGGGCTCCAAGACGCGGCTCACAGCCGCCGAGCCCGCCGACGCCATCGTCGCGACGGTCACCGGCAAGGCCGCCGTGGTGGAGTCGCTCGAGACCAAGCCGCAGACCGAGCAGTCGCCGCTGCTCTACGACCTCACCACCCTGCAGCGTGAGGCGAACCGCCGGTTCGGGTTCTCCGCCCAGCGCACCCTCTCGGCGGCACAGGCGCTCTACGACCAGCACAAGCTCCTCACCTACCCGCGCACCAACTCCAGGTACCTGTCCGGGGACATGGTCGCCCAGCTCAAGCCGACCGCCGTCCGCGTGGGATCGGCCGACCCCGTCTACGCCGACGCCGCCCGCTACGTCCTGGGCCTCGACAAGCTCCCGCTCGGGAAGGTCATCAACGACGCCCGCGTGACCGACCACCACGCGATCATCCCGACCGACGGCGACCACGACATCGCGGGCCTCCCCCGCGACGAGGCCCGCATCTACGACATGGTCGCGCGCCGCTTCCTCGCCGTGTTCCACCCGCCGGCCCGGTTCGAGAACACGGTCGTCGAGACCCGCTGCGAGGAGCACCTGTTCCGCAGCCGCGGCAAGGTGATGATCGAGGCCGGGTGGCGCGCCGTCTACGGCGAGGAGGCCGACGACACGCGCGGCCCGGCGAAAGAGGACGAGGAGCGCGAGCAGAAGCTCCCGCAGCTCCGCGAGGGCGAGACAGCCGACTGCGCCGCGGCCGAGGCGCTCGCCAAGCGCACCAAGCCCCCCGCGCGCTACACGGAGGGGACCCTCCTTCGCGCGATGGAGACCGCCGGGAATCTCGTCGACGACGACGAGGCCGCCGAGGCGATGAAGGACGCCGGGCTCGGCACGCCCGCCACCCGCGCCGCCACGATCGAACGGCTCATCGACGCCGAGTACGTGGAACGCGATGGCAAGAGCCTGCGCGGCACCGAGAAAGGCGTCGGCCTGATCCAGATGCTCGGCGACCACGCCCTCACCAAGCCGGAGCTCACCGGCCAGTGGGAGCAGCGGCTCAACGAGATCCAGCGCGGCTCGGAGCGCCACGAGGACTTCCGCCGCGACGTGGAGGGGTTCACCCGCGACGTGGTGGCGTGGTTCGCGGACAAGGACCGGGAGGACCTGCGCGTCGAGCGGCGCTCGCTCGCGAAATGCCCGACACCGGGCTGCGAGGGCCACATCGTCGAGTACCCCAAGAGCTACGGCTGCGACAGCTACACGAGCAAGGACGAGCCCGGCTGCGGCTACACGCTGTGGAAGCAGGCAAACGGCAAGACCCTCAGCATGGAGCAGGCGCTCGAACATATCGCCGCGGGACGCTCCAGCAAGGACCTCGCGGCCGATCGCGAGGTGTTGGGGCCGTGCCCCACGCCGGGTTGCGGCGGCGAGATCATCGAACGCACACGAAGCTACGGGTGTACGAGCTGGAAGAGCCGCAGCGAGACCGGGTGCGGGTTCGTCATCTGGAAGCGTGTACGCGGTCAGAAGGGCGAGGTCGACGTCGAGACCGCGCGGACGATGGTCGCGGCGGGCGAGACGAACGCGGTGCCCGCGCCCTCGAAGGAGCCAATCGGGAAGTGCCCCACCCCGGCGTGCGGCGGCGAGATCGTCGCCAACAGCCGGGCGTACGGGTGTACGAGCTGGAAGAGCCGGAAGAACCCCGGCTGCGGGTTCGTCATCTGGAAACGCGAGAACGGCCGCGACGTGACCCCGGAGGAGGCGGCCGAACGCCTCCGCGAAGCCCACGAGCAGGCACCCACGACGCCCGCGGGCGCGGCGACCGCCTCGACATGACCCCCGGCGAGGTCGCCGACCACGTCCTGGCCCGATCGACGTGGCGGTACTCGCGAGCATCCGGCCCGGGCGGCCAGCACCGCGACCACACCGAGACCCGCGCCGAGCTGATCGTGACCGGCGACGCCCTCGACGGGCTCTCGGCCGACGTCGCCACGCGGCTCGCGACCGCCCTCCATCTCAAGCGCCGGCCACTGCGACTCGCCTCTCAGGCCGACCGCTCGCGCGAGCGGAACCGGGCGACGGTGGAGGCGAGCCTGCGGGGTCGGATCAGCGTGGCACTCACGCCACGGCGCGCCCGGCGACCGACCGCCCCGTCGGCCTCGTCGGTCGCGCGCAGGCTGGATCAGAAGGCCCGCCGGTCGCGCACCAAGGCGATGCGACGCCGGCCCGAGCCGGCCGAATGAGGGCCTGTCGGAGATGTTCTCCGACAGGCCCTCACCGAGCCGGAGCGCCCTTCGCACCGGCCGTCGCTATCCGGCGACGAACCCACCGAACAGGCAGCCGTCGCCCGCGCCGTACAGGCCCTGCCCAGCCGGCCCCGCGAGGGTTCCGTTCTTCGCGCCCGAGTAGAGCAGCGAGCGGATCGCGGAGCCGTCGGGTGAGATCGCCATGAAACCGTTCGAGGCGGCGCTCGCGGTGTTGACCGCCGCGACCTCCGAGTCGGTCCTGCGGTTGACCTCCGGTGTCGCGACGTTGAGGAACAGGGAGCCGTCACCGCCGTCGAGGACCACCCCGCCCTGCAGAATCGCCCCATCGGCCGTGGTTCTCACGAAGATCTCGGCACGCACCTGGTTCACGGCGTTGTCCTTGAGGCACTTGCCGTAGACGGACAGCTGACCGCGCCTGAGGAGCGGGATCTCCGGCGCGGCGGCGCGCGCGGCGGCGTCGGTTGCACCCGCAGTCGCCACCGCGCGGATCAGCGGGGGATTGGTCAGACCGGTCACGTTCGGCACCGGGCCGAGCGAGCACTCGAGGATGTCGGCCCCCGTGAGCGAGTTGTTGGCGACCTTCGTGCTGGAGATCGCGTTCGCGCGGATCTTGAAGCTGCGGACTGCGCCGGCGGCGATCTTCGTCTCGGTGACCGCCGCGGTGCGTAGCTGCGCCGCGCCGACGCTCCCGCGCGGGAGCGTGACCGCCGCGTACCCCACGCCGCCGAGTGCGACGTACAACGTCGGCTGCTCGCACCGCAAAGCCGC
>CAYTRV010000108.1:1770-7751 GCA_964440285.1 uncultured Bifidobacteriaceae bacterium | reverse complement strand
CGTTCCGTGTGAGAACGCGGGCAAGGCGGGCCTGCGGCGCATCATCGACGCCGAAACCGTCAAGAAGGTGCTGGCCGTGCTCACCGACGACGTCTCGGAGATGCCGAAGAACTGGAACCGGCGGTTCAAGCACAACCGCGACAAGATCAAGACCGGCGACATCTTCGAACTGGCCGAGGTCGTCCGCAACCTGTCCATCCGGGAGCTCGACAAGGGGCTCTCCACCGGCGAGAAGCAGATGTACGGACGGGCGAAGAAGATCCTCGCGAGCGAGCTCATGTACGCCAGGGACATGGGCGAGGACGAGGCCACCGAGTTCCTAGAGGCGCTCCTCGACGAGATCGCCCAGTCGCGGCTGACGCGCCCCAGCCGCGGTGAGGTGCTGGTCGACTAGCTGCCGGAGCACCCGACCGAGCGACCGGGTGGGTGCGGGAAAACGCTCCGCCGGGAGTAATCTAAGGAGCAAGAACGCCTCCGCTCGTCTGGCCGGCTCGCCTCGGGCGGGGCGAATGTTTCGTCCTTGGTGGTTGTCATGACGTTGTCCCATACGGGTCGGTACCTGTGGTTCTCGTAAGCCGCATCGTGCTTGCGCTCCTGCTCGCGCTCGGGGCGTGGCAGGGAGGGGCGAGCCTGCTGCCCAAGGACTGGAACGGCCTCACCCGGTACGGAGCGTGGACCGGGGTGGTCATCGTCGGCATGCTCCTCGGCTACCTGCTCGGCGGGTTCATCGGCCGGTGGCTGGCGGAGCGGGCAAAGGTCCTCGACCGGGTCGCCGACCAACGGTCGGCAGCCGAGCTCATGGTCGCTGCGCTCGGGCTCATCGTCGGGCTGGTCGTGGCGGCCCTGGCGGCGATCGCCGTACTGCAGCTCCCGAGGGTCGGGCCGTACCTCGCGGTCATCGTCGCGCTGGTCGTCGCCTACGTCTTCAGCCGTATCGGGGCGCGCAAGCATGTCGACATCCTCCGGCTCGTCGGGATCCGGTCGCGCCACCAGCTCCCGCCCGTGCCCCCGCGGGTCATCGATACCAGCGCCATCATCGACGGGCGGCTCGTGGATGTGGTGCGCACCAGGTTCCTCTCCGGCCAGATGGTGGTCCCCACGTTCGTGCTCGACGAGCTGCAGCGCGTCGCCGACTCCAGCGACCCGCTCAAGCGGGCCAGGGGCCGGCGCGGACTCGAGCTCGTCGAGGAGCTCAAGGACAACGCGAACGGCGGGTTCACCGTCCGGGAGCGCGACTACGACGATATCGAGGGGGTCGACGGCAAGCTCGTGCGCCTCGCGAAGGAACTCGGCGCCGAGATCATCACCACCGACTTCAACCTCAACAAGGTCGCCCAGATCCAAGGCGTCGAGGTGCTGAACCTCAACGACCTGGCCAACGCGCTCAAACCCGCCGTGCTGCCGGGGGAGATATTGCGGGTGAAGGTCATCCGCGAGGGCCGCGAGTACGAGCAGGGCGTCGGGTACCTCGCCGACGGAACCATGATCGTGGTCGAGGGCGGCAAGGGCCTCGTCGGGCACGAGGTGGACGCCGAGGTCACCAGCGTGCTGCAGTCCTCCTCGGGGAAAATGGTCTTCACCAAGGTCCCCGCCGTCCAGAGCGAGGCGGCGCCACCGGCGTGACCGGGAACGTTCGCTCGCGGGATACGGGCCGACCTTCCGAGCGGGGGCGCTACACCGGCCGTTCGATCTGCTGCACGAGCCATTCCGCGAGGCCGATGCCGCCGAACGGGTCGCCGGCGGGGATCCCCTCATGCTTCGCGAACGCGAACACCGGGCGATCCGCGACCTCCCGGCGAAGCAGGTCGAGCCAGCCGTCGCGGGCGTCGGCCGAGTAGCGGTTGGACCGTAGCCGCACGTAGGCGAACGGCCCGGGCGGCAGGTGGTCGAGCACCGTGCCGCCGGTCTCGGAGATGCACACCGTGCCGCCGCGCTCGGCGATCCGGTCGAACACCTCAGGGTCCGCCCAGGAGTCGTGCCGGAACTCCACGGCGAACGCCAGCTCCGCCGGGAGGGCGTCGAGTACGGCCGCGAGCCCGGCATCGTCGCGATGCCGGCTCGGCGGGTACTGCAGCAGGACCGCTCCGAAGCGCTCGCCGAGCGGCGCCACCGACTCCAGGAACCGCCCCAGGAACGCCCGCTCCTCGTCGCTCCACGCCATCGCCCGCGTGTGGGTCAGCCGGCGGTGTGCCTTGACTGCGAACCGGAACGAGGCGGGTGTCGCCGACGCCCAGCGAGTGACGGTGGATTCGGACTGCAGCCGGTAGAACGTCGCGTTGACCTCGCAGGCGGTCAGGACCGACCCGTAGTGCTCCAGGAACCGGTCCTGCGGGACGTCGACCGGGTAGAAGGCCGGCTTCCACTCCCTGTACGCCCAACCGGACGTGCCGACGTGGAGGCTCACCCCGTCAACGTATCCTTCCGGCGTGACGTTCGCGATCGTGGTCGCCGCCGGCTCGGGCGTGCGCATGGGGGTTGGCATGCCGAAGGCGCTCGTGCCGCTCGGCCCGCGCCCGCTCGTGGCGTGGAGCCTCATCGCGCTGGCAGCGTGCGACCGGGTGGACGGCATCGTCCTCGCCTCGCCGTCCGGCCAGGAGACGCCGATGCGGATGGCCGTCGGCGAGGCGGGCGGCGAGTCGCTGGTGGTCGTCGCCGGCGGGGCGACCCGGCAGCGGTCGGTGGCCGCCGCTCTGGAGGCGGTGCCCGTCGATGCGACCGAGATCCTCGTACACGATGCCGCCCGACCGTTGGTGACGCCGGCCCTCATCGCCGCCGTGCTCGACGGGCTGGTGGGGGCGGAGGGGGCGATCGCCGCGACCCCCGTCGCCGACACGCTCAAGCAGGGCGACGACGGCATGATCATCACTGGCACCGTCGACCGCGCGGGCCTGTGGCGCGCCGAGACGCCGCAGGCCTTCCACGCCGACGTGCTGCGCCGGGCGTTCGCCCTCGCCGACGACGAGACGCTCGACTCCGCCACCGACTGTGCGTCGATGGTGGAGGCCCTCGGCGGGCGCGTGAGGCTGGTGGCGACCGGGGCGCCGAACCTTAAGGTCACCACGCCGGCAGACCTCGCGGTGGCCGAGCAGATCCTCGATGTGACGGGCGGGCGCTTCCGCGGCTGACCGGTATCGTCCCCGGGCGTGCTGACCGACTACCACATGCATCTCCAGCCCGACGGACCCGAGGCGCGCGACCGCGACGCTCGCCGCTGGGAGGCGCACGGCGGGCCCCGGTCGGTCGGCTGGATCGGCCGCTACGTCGCGCGGGCACGCGCCCGAGCGGTGCAGGAGATCGCCATCACCGAGCACGTGCACCGGTTCACCGTTGCCCGCGACTGGCATCCCAGCCCGTGGTGGCGGGGGGAGGCCACCGAGGACCTCGCCGGCCACTGCGCGGCGCTGGCCGAGGCGCAGGAGGCCGGGCTGCCGGTGCTCATCGGCATCGAGATGGACTGGCTCCCAGACCGGCGCGACGAGATCGCCGCGGTGCTCGACGCCCACCCGTTCGACGTGGTGCTGGGGTCGATCCACTGGCTCGACAAGCTCGCCATCGACGACCCCGACGACCCCGCCGCCGACCACATCGCCGCCGAGGAGGTGTGGGACCGCTACCTGGAGGAGCTCGCCGCCGCGGCGGCCTCCGGGCTGTACGACGTGCTCGCCCACCCCGATCTGCCGAAGGTGTTCGGCCACCGGTTCCCGTCGACGTTCGCCGGGCGCCTCGACGATCTCGTGGCGGCGATCGCCGACTCCGGGGTGGCGATCGAATGCTCTTCGGCTGGGTTGCGCAAGCCGGTCCGCGAGCTCTACCCCGACCCCGATTGGCTCGCGCGGTTCCGCGCGGCCGGGGTGCCGGCGACGCTCTCGAGCGACGCGCACACGCCGGAGGACGTTGCCCGCGACTACCCCACCGCGGTCGCGGCGCTCCGGGGAGCGGGGTACGAGACCATCACCCGGTTCCACCGGCGGGAGGCGACCCAGGTGACGATCCGATGAGCGTACGCGTGGGACTCGGCATCGACGCCCACCGGCTCGGCCCCGGCAAGCCGCTGATGCTCGGCACCGTCGAGATCGACCACCACGAGGGGCTGGTGGGCCACTCCGACGGCGACGTCGTGGCGCACGCCCTGTGCGACGCACTGCTGTCGGCCTCCGGCGGGCCCGACATCGGCGCGCTCTTCCCGCCAGGCGATGCGGAGTGGGCGGACTCATCCGGCGAACGGCTGCTTCGGATCGTCGTCGAGCGGGTACGGGAGTCGGGCTTCGCGATCGTCAACGCCCACGCCGTGGTCATCTGCGAGCGGCCTCGGCTCGCGCCGCACCGCGACCGCATGCAGAAGTCGCTCACGGCGATCGCCGGCGCCCCCGTCACGGTGCACGCCACCACGACCGACGCGATGGGGTACACCGGGCGGGGCGAGGGGATCGCCTGCCATGCCGTGGCGTTGGTAGAGGGGCGATGACCGACACCGGCGTGCGCATCTACTCCACGCTCACCAAGCGCAAGGAGCCGCTCCTCGCCGGGCCCGACGGCGTAGTGCGCATATACGCGTGCGGTCCCACCGTCTACTCGCGCATCCACATCGGCAACGCCCGGCCGTTCGTCGTGTTCTCGGTGCTCAAGCGGTTCCTCGACCGGCGCGGCTCGCGAGCGGTGCTGGTCTGCAACCTCACTGACGTCAACGACAAGATCTACGACGCCGGCCGGCGGGAGGGAATCGCCAGCGTCGAGGCGGCGGCGAAGTACTCGCAGGCGTATGTCGACGACACCAATCGCCTCGGGCTCGGGCGGCCCACGAACGAGCCGACCGTCACGGAGACGATGCCCCAGATCATCGCCCTGATCGGCGATCTCATCGACAAGGGACTGGCGTACGCCACGGCCGGTGACGTCTACTACCGCGTCGACCGGTTCCCGGGGTACGGCAAGCTGTCGGGCCGCAAGCTCGAAGATCTGCGCAGCGACGAGCCGGGGGAAGGCAAGGAAAGCCCGCTCGACTTCGCGCTGTGGAAGGGGCACAAGCCCGACGAGGACACCTCCTGGGACTCCCCGTGGGGCCCCGGCCGGCCGGGGTGGCACATCGAGTGCAGCGCCATGGCCGAGACGCTCCTGGGCATGGAGTTCGAGATCCACGGCGGTGGCATCGACCTCGCGTTCCCGCACCACGAGAACGAGATCGCCCAGTCCGAGGGTGCCCGCGACCGCCCGTTCGCGAAGATCTGGATGCACAACGAGATGCTCGAGCTGGCCGGCGAGAAGATGGCCAAGAGCGTCGGGAACATCGCGTCGCTTGCCGACGTACTGGACCGCTGGCCGCGTGACACGGTCATCGCGTACTTCCTCACGAGCCACTACCGGTCGAAGCTGCCATTCTCCGACGAGCGGCTCGAGGAGGCCGGTCACCGTGCCGGGCGCGTCCGAAACGCCCTCCGGACCCTGTCCGCGGCCATCGAGTCGCCGGGCGAGGGCACCAGCGCCGAGCTGACCGCCGCCCTCATGGACGGACGCAAGCGGTTCTTCGAGGCGCTCGACGACGACTTCAACACGCCTGAGGCATGGGCGGCGCTCGACGGGATCGTCCGGGCGATCCACCACGCCGTCGATACGGCGCGCCCCGGCGCCGATCAGCTGCGAGAGGCCCGGCGGGTGTTGCTCGACCTGCTCGACGTGTTCGCCCTCACCTCGCTCGACGCCGACGAGTTGGCGCTGCCGGCCGAGGTGCAGGCGCTGGCCGACGCCCGCGTCGCCGCGCGCGAGGCGCGGGACTTCGATGAGTCCGATCACCTCCGCGACGCGATCGTGGCGCTCGGGTTCGAGGTGCGCGACACCGCGGAGGGCCAGCAGGTCTACCGGTCCGGCCAGTGACCCGCGAGGTCGTCTACGGGCGAAACCCGGTCAGGGAGCTGGTTTCCGCCGGTCGCCGGCGGGTGCACGACGTGTGGGCGCTCGACGACCTCGCGCCCGAGGAGTGGGTGGCG
>CAYTRV010000108.1:0-1760 GCA_964440285.1 uncultured Bifidobacteriaceae bacterium | reverse complement strand
GCTCGATCCGCGCATCGCGACCAAGGCGCAGCTCGGCCGGGCGGCCGACAGTGCCGACCACCAGGGCATCGTGGCGTTCACCGATCCGTACCCGTACGCGGAGATCGGCGAGTTGCTCGACGCGCCCGGTCCGGTGCTTTGCCTCGACCGCATCCAGGATCCGCGGAACCTCGGCGCCATCGCCCGCGTGGTCGACGCGCTCGGCGCCGCCGGTATCGTCGTGGCCCGGCGAGGGAGCCCGGGGGTGACCGGCGCGGTGTGCAAGGTCTCCGCCGGTGCCGTGGAGCATGTCCTGGTCGCCCAGGTCGACAACGTCGCGAGCTTCCTGCACGACGCCAAGGGCCCCGACCGCTGGGTGTTCGGCGCCGACGCCGCCGACGGCGACGACTACCGCGAGGTGGAGTGGGATCCCGGCACCGTAATCGTGCTCGGGGCCGAGGGGGAAGGGTTGCGCCCGCGGGTGCGGTCGATGTGCGATCGTCTCGTGCGGATCCCCATGCGCGGGAGGGTCGACAGCCTCAACCTCTCCGTCGCCGCGGCCCTCCTGGTCGCCGAGGCCATCCGGCCCCGCTGACGCGGTTCGGGTGAACTTTGGCCGACGCTGCCGGCCGTTGGAGGCCGGCGGCGTCGATTCGGGCTCCCAATACTCGAACGAATTCGGCGGGTCGCTCTTACGTCCGAACCGGACCACCTCGCACCGAGAAATCCGCTATTTGCGGGAATGAGTGGCGGGCATCTCGTTGACATCCGTCCCTTGGGGCCGCAGAATGCCGGCCACCTGACCAGAACCGAAGTTCAACTTGAACCTGAGGCTTCTGAACGGTGTTCCCGCGATCCCTCTCAATCAAACAGTTCTTACCGTAGGGGCACGATGATCCAGCACCAGGCGACGGCTGAACAGATCCAAGCTCGATCTCTGGTCGAGGTCCATGATCGTGCCCTCGTTTTGAGGGCGCGGGACGGTGATCGGGTCGCGATGGACAAGATCATCGAGCGCTACCGCGGGTTCGTGCGGCTCAAAGCGAGCTCGTACTTCCTGGCCGGCGGGGAGATCGAGGACCTCGTCCAGGAGGGCCTCATCGGCCTTTTCAAGGCGGTCCGTGATTACCGCCCGGAGCGGGAGGCGTCGTTCCGGTCGTTCGCGGAGCTCTGCGTGACGCGGCAGATCATCACGGCGATCAAGACGGCGGCCCGCAACAAGCACTCGCCGCTGAACACGTACGTGTCGTTCAGTCACTCGCGGGCGGGGAGCGGCGAGCAGGAGGCGACGCTGGCGGAGGTGCTCGCCGGCGATCCCGTGTCGGACCCGATGACGCAGGCGATCTCGACGGAAGAGCTTCGCAGCCTCCTCGATTGCCTGGGGAGCGCGCTGTCGGAGTTGGAGCACCGCGTCCTGGGGATGTACCTGGAGGGGCGAAGCTACGAGGAGATCGCCGAGCGGCAGGGCTGCACGCCAAAGACCGTCGACAACGCCCTGCAGCGCGTGAAGCGGAAGGTCGCGACCCACCTGAAGAGCCGCGAGGTCATCGACCTGCGCTGACCCGCCCCTCCGGCGGTACCCTTGAGCCTGCGCCGGAGTAGCTCAGCTGGTAGAGCAGCCGCCTTGTAAGCGGCAGGTCAGGGGTTCGAGTCCCCTCTCCGGCTTCGCGAAGTTCCTGCTAAGCGAGGGTTTCGCGGGACAACCCTCAAGTACCCTCGACGTAAAGGCTCTGCGTTTGAGGACCATGCGGGACCATGCGGGAACGACCGGGACCATGCGG
>CAYTRV010000107.1:0-7763 GCA_964440285.1 uncultured Bifidobacteriaceae bacterium | reverse complement strand
GTGCCGCTCACCCTATTCGCTCGGGAAGCGTCGACGTACCTACGAACGGAAGCGCTCAGGCCCGCCCTGCGGCGTCGGTCCCTCGTCGGGGCGCTTGCCCGGCAACTCGACGAGGCTCGAGAGGTACGTCGCGAGGAGCGAGAGCCCCGTGAGCATCTCGATGAGCGTGGCGCTTCGCGCGCCCCTCGAGGCGACGATGATGTCGTTCGGCGGAGAGATGAACGCCGTCATCACCGAGTAGTAGAAGAAGTCCGCGAAGCGCGGATCCTGCCCGTCTCGAACCAGCCCGGTGAAGGCCTCGTCGGGGTGGTACCACCACAGGGCGAGGTACACGAAGGTCCAGAGCAGGAAGAACCCCAGGGCCAGGATCGGCAGTCCGAGCCGGCGGAGCGTAAGGAGCAGCGCCTCCGCGATTCGCAAGCCGGGCGACGAGCCCTCGAGGTGATGCACCCCGCGGGCCAGGAACGAGAAGACCAGCCCGCCGGCCACGACCCCGGCCGCGCCGACCAGCGCCACCGCGCCGGCGGCGTCGGGCGAGAGGCGAGGGCTCAGCATCGCGACCGCGACGATGAACCCGCAGAGGATGATGAGACGCGCGCCGGAGCGCAGGAAGTGCGCGAGTCGCAGGACCTCGCGTGCAGGAGCATGGGGAGCCGCGGAAGCCGGCGGTATCGGGCGTTCGGACGGTGTCACGATGACCGAGGTTACCCACGGCGCAAGACGGCCCGGTCCCGGCCGGGGTTGCCCGCGACCGGGCCTCAACGAGCGCGGCGGAGCACCAGCACCGAATGCGGGTCGAGCGCCACCTCGGTGCGGGCCGGGAACATCCGACTGTTCTGCGTCTCGGGTTCGCTCGTGGATACGGCCAGCTGCCACCGCACCCCGAATCGCCCCGAGGGCAGGCGCACCAGGGTACGCTCGGTCGCCGCGTTCACCATCACGAGGAACGAATCGCCCACGATCCGCTGCCCATCGGCAGCGGGGGTTGGGATCTCCTCGCCGTTGAGGAAGATCGCCAGCGTCCGAAGCTCCGGGTCGCGCCAGTTGCGCTGCGCGACGGGACGCCCGTCCGGTCGGAACCACGCCACGTCGGGCAGGCCGGATCCCATCGCCTCGCGTCCCGCGAGGAACGCGCGGCGGTGGAAGACGGGATTCTCGCGGCGCAGCGCGATGAGGCGCCGAGTGAACGCGAGGAGCCGCTGGCGCGCCGGGTCGAGATCCCAGTCGTACCAGCTGATCTCATTGTCCTGACAGTAGGCGTTGTTGTTGCCGTGCTGGGTCCGTCCGATCTCGTCGCCCCCGGACAGCATCGGCACGCCCTGCGACAGGAGCAGCGTCGCGAGGAAGTTGCGCTGCTGGCGGGCGCGAAGCTCGATCAGCGCCTCGTCCTCGGTCGGCCCCTCCACGCCGCAGTTCCAGTTGCGGTTGTCCTCGGTGCCGTCGCGGTTGTCCTCGCCGTTCGCCTCGTTGCGCTTGTGCTCGTAGGCGACGAGGTCGGCGAGCGTGAAGCCGTCGTGGGCGGTGATGAAGTTGATCGAGGCGAACGGGTGGCGGCCGTCCTCCTGGTACAGGTCGCTGGAGCCGGCGAACCGCGATGCGAACTCCGCCAGACCACCGCCCGCGCCCCGCCAGAAGTCGCGCATCGCATCCCGGTACTTGCCGTTCCACTCGGCCCACAGCACCGGGAAGTTCCCGACCTGGTAGCCGCCCTCGCCCAGGTCCCACGGCTCGGCGATGAGCTTGACCTGCGACAGCACCGGGTCCTGATGGATGGTGTCGAAGAACGCCGAAAGCCGGTCTACGTCCCACAGCTCGCGAGCCAGGGCTGCGGCGAGGTCGAACCGGAATCCGTCGACGTGCATCTCGAGCACCCAGTAGCGGAGCGAGTCCATGATCAGCCGGAGCACGCTCGGGTGGATGGGGTTGAGGCTGTTTCCCGTCCCGGTGAAGTCGACGTACCGGCCGGGGTCATCCGGGTGGAGACGGTAGTACGACCGGTTGTCGATGCCCTTGAACGCAAGCATCGGACCCGCCACTCCGCCCTCGGCGGTGTGGTTGTAGACGACATCGAGGATGACCTCGATCCCCGCGGCGTGCAGGCTCCGAACCATCTCCTTGAACTCGCGAACCTGGCCTCCGCCGGCCTCCGAGGCGGCGTAGCGCGGGTCGGGGGCGAAGTACCCGATCGAGCTGTAGCCCCAGTAGTTGACCGCTCCCCGGCTCCGCAGGGCCGGCTCGTCGGCGATGTGATGCACCGGCAGGAGCTCCACCGCGGTCACCCCGAGGCGGGCAAAGTGCTCGATCACGGCCGGGTGCGCAAGACCGGCGTAGGTCCCGCGCAGCTCGGCCGGGACGTCCGGGTGACGGATGGTCGCGCCCCGGACATGCGTCTCGGCGATGACGATCTCGTGCCACGGGACGCCGGGCAGCCGATCGTCGCCCCAGTCGAACATCGGATCGATGACGACGCTCGCGGGCATGGCGCCAGCCGAGTCGGTCGTGTCCGCCTCGCGATAGTCGTTCATCGGAAGCACGCGTGGGTCGCCCGTCGCGGGCGTTCCGTCGATCGCCTTGGCGTAGGGGTCCAGGAGGAACTTGGCCGGGTTGAAGAGGTGACCCTGGTTCGGCGCCCAGGCGCCGTGGACGCGGTACCCGTAGCGCTGGCCGGGGTCGACCCCCGGAACGTACCCGTGCCAGATGTGGGCGGTGCGCTCGGTGAGGGCGATCCTCCGTTCGGCGCCGTGGTCATCGCGAAGGCAGAGCTCCACCCCCTCGGCGTGCTCGGAGAAGATGGCGAAGTTGGCGCCGGCCCCGTCCCACGTGGCTCCCAGTGGGAAGGGCCGTCCCGGCCATGCCTGGGTCACGCGTGCTCCGGGGTCAGCCAGGTCACCGACAGCGGCGGCAGCGTCAGGGCGGCTTGATGCGGGAGCCCGTGGAGCGGTTGGTCGACCGTGGTGACGGCTCCGAAGTTGCCGTGGCCGGAGCCGCCGTACACCGTGGCGTCGGTGTTCAGCACCTCCCGCCAGCGCCCGCCAACCGGCAGTCCGATGCGGTAGCCCTCCCGCGGCACCGGAGAAAGGTTCGCAACGCAGACGAGCACCCGCCGGCGCTCCTCGCTGAAACGGGCGAAGGCGAGCACGTTCGCCGCGGCGTCGTTGGCCTCGAGCCAGCCGAAGCCGGCCGGGTCGGCGTCGAGTTCCCAAAGCGCAGGCTCGTCGCGATAGGCGCGGTTGAGATCACCCACGAGTCGCTGCACGCCGGCGTGGGCCGGCTCGTCACGCAGGTGCCACTCGATGCTGCCGTCGTGGCTCCACTCCCGCTCCTGCGCGAGCTCCCCGCCCATGAACAGGAGCTTCTTGCCGGGATGCGCCCACATCCATCCGTAGAGGGCCCGGAGGTTCGCGAGCTGCTGCCACCGGTCGCCGGGCATCTTGCTCAACAGGGACCCCTTGCCGTGCACCACCTCGTCGTGCGAGAGGGGCAGCATGAACTGCTCGCTGAACGCGTACAGCAGGCCGAACGTGAGGTCGTCGTGGTGGTGAGACCGGTGGATCGGGTCGCGGGCGAAGTAGCGCAGGCTGGCGTGCATCCACCCCATGTTCCACTTGAAGTCGAACCCGAGCCCCCCGTCGCCGGTGGGCCGGGACACGTTCGGCCACGACGTCGACTCCTCCGCGGCGATCGCGACGCCCGGCGCTCGCGCGTGGGTCCGCTCGTTCAGGTCGCGGAGGAACGCGATCGCGTCGGGATCCTCGCGGCCTCCCTGCGCGTTGGGTACCCACTCCCCGGCTTTCCGGGAGTAGTCGAGGTACAGCATGGACGCGACGGCGTCGACGCGCAGCCCGTCCGCGTGCATATCCTCCAGCCAGTAGAGCGCGCTCGCGAACAGGAAGTTGCGGACCTCCGTCCGGCCGTAGTTGAAGATCAGGGTGCCCCAATCCGGGTGGGCGCCGCGCCTCGGGTCGGCGTGCTCGTACAGCGCCGTGCCGTCGAACATCGCGAGGGCATGATCGTCACGCGGGAAATGAGCGGGCACCCAGTCCAGGATCACGCCGAGCCCGGCGCGGTGGAACGCGTCGACGAGCGCCCGGAAGTCGTCCGGCGACCCGAAGCGCGCGGTCGGCGCGAAGTACCCGGTCGACTGGTACCCCCAGGATCCGGCGAACGGGTGCTCCATCACCGGGAGCAGCTCGACGTGCGTGAAGCCCATCTCCACGACGTACGCGACGAGCTCCTCGGCGTGCTCCCGGTAGGTCAGCGAGCGGTTGCCCTGCAGCGGGTTGCGCCGCCATGAGCCGAGATGCACCTCGTACACGCTGACCGGCTCCCGCCAGGGCGCCCGGCGTGGACGGGCGGCCATCCAGTCGTCGTCCTGCCACCGGTAGGCGGACGCCTCCACCACCGACGCCGTACGAGGCGGCGCCTCCGATGCGCCGGCGACGGGGTCGGACTTCACTCGGACCGGCCCGTCGGGCCCGCGGACCTCGAACTTGTAGCGCGCGCCGATCGCGACGCCGGGGACGAACAGCTCCCACACGCCCGCGCCGCCGAGCGAGCGCATCGGGTGCGCCGCGCCGTCCCAGCCGTTCCAGTCGCCCACGACGCTCACCGACCGGGCCGCCGGTGCCCACACCGCGAATGCGACCCCGTCGGTGCCATCCAGCTCACGGGGATGCGCCCCGAGCACCCGCCACAGCTCCTCCAGGCGCCCCTCGCCGAAGAGGTGGAGATCGAGGTCTCCGACGGTCGGCGCGAACGCGTAGGCGTCGCGGGTCACGTGCCTCGATCCGTCGGGGTAGGTGGTTTCGATGACGTAGCGCGCGGCCGGCCGGACGGTGCGTCCGGCGAAGAGCGCCCCGGCGACGTGCGTGAGCGGGACGTCGGCACCATCGTCAGGGATGGCGCGCACGGTCCGCGCGAGGGGCCGCCACGCCCGGATCGTCCACCCGTCTCCGTCGGCGTGGAGGCCCAGCACCCGGTGGGGGTCGTGGTGCTCGCGGGAGGCGAGCAGCTCCGCGTCGCGGGCGACGTCGCTCATGACTCCTGGTCGAGCAGGTCGGCGATGGACTGGACCGGGATCGCGATCCACGCCGGCCGGTGGTCCAGTTCGTAGCGCAGCTCGTAGACCGCCTTCTCGAGCTCGTACAGGGCGAGCACCTCTTCGGTGACCTGCCCGCTCGGAGGAAGGAGTCCGGTGGGCTCGACCACGGCGAAGTAGCCGTCCATCAGCGCGCCGCGTGCCCGCGCGAGCCAGTCGCGCGGGACGTCGGCGTGGTGGTGCAGGGCGGCGGCGCCGGCGGCATAGGCGAGCGACCGCAGGAGCCCGGCGACGTCGCGGAGGGGCGAGCTCTTGCGACGCCGCTCGGTGACGGGCCGGGCCGGCTCGCCCTCGAAGTCGATCAGGTGCCATTCGCCGTCGCTCCAGAGCGTCTGCCCGAGGTGGAGGTCGCCGTGAACGCGGATCTTCCGGCCGAGGCCGGTGCTCTTCGAGACCCCCCGCAGCCGATCGCGGACCTCGTCGCCGCGCCCGGCGATGGGGGCGAGCACGGGATCGTCCGGGAGCGAGCTGAATACGTCGTTTGCGAGCTCGTCGAGGGAGGCGGACATGAGGGCGAGCCCTTCCGGGCTGACTTCCTCCGGAACGAATGCCGGGTCGTTGCGCTCGGAGGCGAGGGTCGCGTGCAGCTCGCCGGTCGCGGCGCCGAGGCGCCGCAGCCGATCCATCACATCGCCGCCGCGACCCTTGCGCAGCGCGCCGAGGATGAACTCCCAGCCGTCCTCGGCGCCGACCCGGTACTCCTGGAGCATCCCCAGCGTCGCGTCCATGACCCCGCCTCGGTGCTCGAACCAGCCGAGCAGCCGCGGGACGTGCGCGAAGTCGCGGGCGGCGAGGAACCGCAGCAGCTCCAGCTCGGGGTTGATGCCGGCTTCGATGCGGCGGTAACACTTGAGGATCATCCGCTCGTCGACGACGATGGACGTGTTCGACTGCTCGCGGCCTGCCGGGCGGCACGTGGCGGGCAGCGGGCCGAATGCCTCGGCGCCGACGCTGCTTCGGAACTCGATGCTCGCGTCGCCGTGCTCCAGCGTGACGTTCCCGCGGATGTGCGCGAGGATCGCCCCGAGGTGGCGCGGGTCCTCGAACGCGTCATAGGCCTCGACGCTGCCGAGGGGCCAGATCGCGCTTTCGGCGGGACCGTCCGCCGGGCGGAGGGAGATGAGGAGCTGGTACACGTCGTGCGCCCCCGTCTGGAAGCGCGCCTCGGCGAGGACGAGCGCGATCGGCGGGTCGCTCGAGACCGGCGCGGCCTCGAGGACCGAGACGTGGGCGATGCCGCGCTGGCGCGAGCCGAACCAGCGCCGTTCCGCGACGAACCCGGTGAGCGCGTCGTCGTCGAGGAACGAGACGTCGCCCGCGGCGAGCAGGTCCGCCGGATCAGTCATCGGGTCGCTCCAACTGGAACCAGAAGAACCCGCGCGGCGCGAGCGTGAGAAGGTACGGCAGCTCCCCGATGCGCGGGAAGTGCGATCCGCCGAGCATCTCGACCGGCGTGGCGCCCTCGAACCGGGAGAGGTCGAGCTCGACGGCCTGCGCCGACCGAGCGAGGTTGTGGACGCACAGCACGACGTCGTCCGCGTAGCGCCGGACGTGCGCGAACACGGTCGGGTTGGTGGCCGGAAGCGCCTCGTACGTGCCGAGGCCGAACACCGGGTGGAGTTTGCGCAGCGCGATGAACCGCTGCGTCCACCGGAGCAGCGAGGTCGGCGAGCGAAGCTGCGCCTCGACGTTGACCGCGGAGAACCCGTGGACCGGGTCCATGAGCGGCGGGAGGTAGAGCTGCGCGAAGTCGGCCCGCGAGAACCCGCCGTTGCGGTCGCCCGTCCAGTGCATGGGGGTGCGCACGCCGTCGCGGTCGCCGAGGTAGATGTTGTCGCCCATGCCGATCTCGTCCCCGTAGTAGAGGACGGGGCTGCCGGGGAGCGAGAACATGATCGCCGTGAGCAGCTCGATCTCGTCGCGTCCGTTGTCGAGCAGCGGCGCGAGCCGGCGCCGGATGCCGAGGTTGAGCTTCATACGCGGGTCGTTGGCGTACTCCTCGTACATGTAGTCACGTTCCTCGTCGCTGACCATCTCGAGCGTGAGCTCGTCGTGGTTGCGGAGGAACAGGCCCCACTGGGCGCCATCCGGGATCGGGGGGGTCTGGTCGAGGATCTCGACGATCGGTGTGGCGTCTTCCCGGCGCAGCGCCATGAACATCCGCGGCATCACGGGGAAGTGGAACGCCATGTGGCACTCGTCCCCGATCCCGAAGTAGTGGACGACGTCCGCCGGCCATTGGTTGGCCTCGGCGAGGAGCACACGATCAGGGTAGCGCTCGTCGACCTCACGACGGACTCGCTTGAGATACGCGTGCGTCTCGAGGAGGTTCTCGCAGCTGGTGCCCTCCCGTTCGAAGAGATACGGAACGGCGTCCAGCCGGAATCCGTCGAGCCCCAGGTCCAGCCAGAACCGCAGCACGTCGAGCATCGCCTGCTGGACCTCGGGGTTGTCGTAGTTGAGGTCCGGCTGGTGGTGGAAGAAGCGGTGCCAGTAGTAGGCGCCCGCCTGCTCGTCCCATGTCCAGTTCGAGGTTTCGGTGTCGATGAAGATGATCCGCGCGTCCTCATACCGGTGCTTGGTGTCCGACCACACGTACCAGTCGCGCTTCGGGTCGTCCGGGGAGGATCGTGCCGCCTGGAACCATGGGTGGTCGGTCGAGGTG
>CAYTRV010000106.1:0-7804 GCA_964440285.1 uncultured Bifidobacteriaceae bacterium | reverse complement strand
GGGTACTCGAGCGGCGCGTCCATGGCCGTGCGGTTCGCGGCCACACGCGACCTGCGGCACCTGCGGGCGCTCGTGCTGTACGGCACGCCGTGGGGGTTGCCGCAGTCAGCCAAGCAGCGCTGCGACCACTGGGGGGCCGACCCTCCATATGACGATGTCGCCTCCGGCGTCCGCCGTCACGTGGGCGGGGATCCCGGCGCCCGCCTACCCGATCGGCTCTTCATCCTCAACCAGAGCCGAGGACCGACGCGCAAGCCACAGGACGGCGAGATCTACACGTGGCGCACGTGGTGGGCGACGCGCGGCCCGAACGCCGTCTCGGCGATGACGTTCCGGCAGATCCGCGACGTGACCGCGCCGATCCTGCTCGTGCAGGGCACCGCCGACACCGTCGTCGCCCCGGAGGAGGCGGAGCGGCTCGCGGCGGTCGCCCGTTCCGCGGGGAACGCCGACGTCGAGATCGAGTGGATCGATGGCGGCGACCACTTCCTGACCGGCCGGGAGATCCACGTCACCCGTGCGGCCACGAGCTGGCTGGATCGGTGGGCCTGATCTCACACCGCCACGCCCATCACGCACGCAGCATCCGGCGACGCATCGACGCGCCCGCCCGATTGCCGCTCGATATCGAACCGGTGACCGCCGAGACCGCGGATGAGTACACCTGGGACGGACTGGCGATGATTCCCCGTGGGGGCGACCGTGCCCGCCGGCGTCTCTGCGTGATCGTGGTCCACGGGACCGTGGGGAACTACATCAGCGGCGTGCCGCGGAGGGTCGCGTTCGGGCTCGCGCGAGCGGGGTTCACCGTCCTCACCGTCAACACGCGCATGGCCAACTACGGTCTGTTCTTCGGCGGTGGGCTCCTGCACCGCACGCCGCTCGACCTGGACGCGTGGGTCGCGCTCGCCCGGCGCATGGGGCACCGGCAGGTCGTGCTGCTGGGCTACAGCCTCGGCGCGACGATGGTCACCCACTATCAGGCGCTCCGCCGCCCGCCCGACGTGGCGGGGCTGTGCACCCTGATCCATCCGCTGTCGCTGCCGGGGGCGCTGCGCCGCCGTTGGGACCGGTTCGGCGCCGACCCCGGTTACGACACCGTCGCGGGGCGGGCACGCGAGATGCTGGGCCCGGACCCCGATGACGATGCCTGCGACGACGAGATCTTCATCGTCGAACGCGCCGTCGGTCCCACCACCAACCCGACGGACGCCGAGATCTACACCTACCGCACCTGGTGGTTCTCCCGTGGACCCGAGGCGACGCATGCCGTCTCCGCCGACCGCATCGTCGACGTCGACGTGCCGGTCGCCCTCATCCAGGCCGGCGACGACATCATCGTCCCGCCGGCCGAGGGCCGCGCGCTCGAGCGCATCGCCCACGCCGCCGGCGTCCCCGATGTCCGCCACGAGGTGGTGGCCGGAGCGAACCACGTCTTTCGCGGGTGCGAGCAGGAGGCCATTGCCCGGTGCGGCGCGTGGCTGGACGAGGTGATCCTGTGACATCACCGGCGATTACGTCCCCCTGGTACCGTCGCGACCATGGAGCATCGGGAGCTTGGCACCGGCGGCCCGCGGGTACCGGTCGTCGGCATGGGCACATGGCGCACGCTCGACGTCCGTGGTGCAGCGGAGGTTGAGCGGCGCGAGGTGGTGCGGGAGGCGCTCGATGCAGGATGCCGCGTCATGGACAGCTCTCCGATGTACGGCGAAGCCGAGCGCGTGCTGGCAGAGGCGCTGGACGAACGGCGGGGCGAGGCGTTCGTCGCGACCAAGGTCTGGTCACCCGACCGGGCGGAGGGCGAGCGGCAGATCGACCGTGCGCTCGCTTGGTACGGTCGCGTCGAGTGCTACCAGGTGCACAACCTCGTGGCGTGGAAGGAGCACCTGCCGCGGCTCGAGGCGCTCCGCGAGGAGGGCCGCGTGGATGTGGTCGGCGCGACGCACTACTCGCCCCGGGCGTTCGGGGATCTCGCACGGCTGATGCGGTCCGGACGCATCGGAATGGTGCAGGTGCCGTACAACCCGTCCGAGCGGGAGGTGGAGCGCGAGATCCTGCCGCTGGCGCAGGAGCTCGGCCTGGGGGTGCTCGCGATGCGACCCTTCGGGGGCGGGGCGCTGGCGAGCCGCCCACCGTCGCCCCGGGATCTGGAGCCGCTCGCGCCGTTCGGGGTGTGGACGTGGGCCCAGGCGCTGATCCACTGGACGCTCTCCGACCCGCGTGTCACCGCCGTCATCCCGGCCACGTCGCGACCGGGTCGCATGTCGGAGAACGCCGCCGCTGGAACGGGCCCGTGGTTCGGCCGCGTGGAGCGGGACTTCGTGGCCCGCCTCGCTTCGTGAGGCGACGGGGATGAGCGACGCCGACGTGACCCAAGAGGTGCGGGAGCTTGCGCCTGCGCTACCCCGGCCCGGATGCCTGCTGGCACGCGGTGCTCCACGTCCACGGCGAGCGTATCCCCGTTGGCCGTCTGGTGGAGGCCGAGGCGGCCACCCGCACGGAGATCGCCCGAGTCGGCCTCCCACCGCGTAACCGCGCGCTACGGGGCGACGGCCGACCGCTCGGCTGTGAACATCGCGGCCACGCCGTCCCGGTCGTAACCGAGGGACAGCAGCACGATCAGCTTGATCCTCGCTTTGAACGCGTTGAGGAATGACGCCGGGATTGCGCCCGCGGCGTACAGGGTCTTCCCGCCGCCCTCGTAGCCGTAGATCGGGAGGATCGGACCGATGTCGGTGCGGGTCGCAATCACCACGGGCTTGTCCGTCGCCGCGATGATCGGCACGACATCGGGAGGGAGGTTGCCGACGCCAAGGGCGGCGATCACCACGCCGTCAGCGCGCTCCAACGCCTCCGTGAGCCCCTCGCCGTGCCAGCCCGAGTACGCCGTTAGGATCTCCACCTGCGCCGTGGCATCGGGCGGGTCGAGCGGGTACCGCTGCTCCGGTCGGGCGAAGTACCGAAGCGACGGGGTGCCCTCCAAGGTGTCGATCCGGCCGATCGGCCCGGGGTAGCCGCCGAACGCCTCGAGCGCGGTGGTGTGGATCTTCGTCACCGTCCGCGCGTCGAAGATGTCCCCCCCGAACACCACGAGCGCGCCGCGGCCGGCAGAGAACGGGTGCATCGCCACATGCGACGCCGCCCACACGTTGAAGGGCCCGTCCCAGCTCGGCTCTCGAGAGTGGCGCATGCTGCCCGTAACCACCACCGGCCGGTCGGTCAGGACGGTCAGGTGCAGGTAGAACGCCGTTTCCTCCAGCGTGTCGGTCCCGTGCGTGACCACGATGCCGACGACCCGCGGGGCCACCTCCTGCACCAGCTCTCGCAGCCGGTGCATGTGCGCCGGCGTGATCTGGGGGCTCGGCAGGGTGAACGGCTGATGCACCTCGGTCTCGAACGTCGAGAGGTCCGAGATGCGGTCGGTCAGCAGGCGCTTGGCGGGCCGGAGGTTGCCGTGCTCGTCTGGGCGGCTGCCGATGGTGCCGCCGGTCTGGATGATCGCCAGGCGCGGGCGGTGAGGTGCGGGATACGGGATGCCGCCAGGCTATCTCAGGCGGGTGCGAGCCCCGGGGCCAGGAGCATTGCGTCACGCTCCGTCGATCGCCGCGACCACCGCAGGCATTGTTTCGGCGGCCGTCGTGTGGAGGCGGACCTCGGTGCGGGCATCGTAGGGGGTGTCGCCCTCCGTCAGGATCGCCAGGCCCCCCCGGTTCGCGAGGACGTATCCCGGGAGGTTGCTGACGGGGGCGACCAGCAGCGACGAGCCGATCACCAGCATCACATCCGCCAGACCGGCCTGCTCGAACGCCGCATCGATCTGCTCGCCCGGGAGCATCTCACCGAACAGCACCACGTCGCTCTTGAGCTGAAAGCCGCAATCGCACCGCGGAACACCGTCATCGGCGGCATCCGCACGGCGCAGGAGCTCGCCGACCAGGGGGCGGAAATCGCACCGCAGGCACCGACCCGAACCGAGGGACCCGTGGACCTCGATCACGTCGGTGCTGCCGGCGCGGACATGCAGGCCGTCGATGTTCTGGGTGATAAGGGCCTTGACGACGCCTCGTCGCTGGAGCTCGGCCACCGCAAGGTGCGCGCGGTTCGGGTCGACCGCCGCGACCATCTCGAACCGTGGGCGGTGGAACCGCCAGAACCGTGCCGGGTCGCTCATGAACGTGTCCATGGACGCGACCTCCATGGGGTCGTAACGCTCCCACAACCCTCCCGCCGACCGGAAGTCCGGGACCCCGCTCTCGGTGGAGATCCCCGCGCCGGTCAACACCACCGCGTGCTTCGCCCGGGCCAGCAGGCGTGCGAGATCCTGGGCCGTGTGTGGCATCCGGCCGAGCCTACTATCCTCCCGCCGATGCGGGCCGACGGACGACAGCCGGGAGATCTCCGGCCACTGGAGATCGTGCCGGGGTACATCGAGAGCGCCCACGGAAGCGTCCTGATCAGCGCCGGCAGCACCCGTCTCATCTGCACCGCCATGGTCGAGGACTCCGTGCCGCCCTGGCTGCGCGGGAAGGGGCGCGGCTGGGTGAGCGCCGAGTACGGCATGCTGCCCGGCTCCACGGGGGAGCGGCGCCAGCGCGACGCGACTCGTGGGAAGGTCGACGGGCGCACCCAGGAGATCCAGCGGCTCATCGGCCGGTCGCTCCGGGCGGTGACCGACCTGACCGCGCTCGGCGAGCGGATGGTGTGGGTCGACTGCGACGTCATCCAGGCCGATGGCGGCACCCGCTGCGCCGGAATCACCGGCGGATATGTCGCCCTCGAGCTCGCCCTGCGCGGGCTCGTCGACAAGGGGGTCATCAAGGAGCTGCCGCTCACGGACTCGGTCGCGGCCGTCAGCGTCGGGATCGTCGGGGACGAGTACCTCCTCGACCTCTGCTACACGGAGGACTCGTCCGCGGAGGTGGACATGAACGTCGTCATGACCGGCGCCGGCCGCATCGTGGAGGTGCAGGCCACCGCGGAGGGGCAGACCTTCGCCCGTGACGAACTCGACGCCATGCTCACCCTCGCCGAGGGGGGCATCGAGGCGCTGCGGCGGTCGCAGGTGAGCGCGAGCCTGGCCACGCCCGGGCGCTGACCGTGAGGATCACGCTCGCAACCGGCAATCCCGACAAGGTTCGGGAGATCGCCGAGCTGATCACCGGTGCCGACGTTCAGCCGGCCCCTGCCGGATTCGACGTCGACGAGACCGGGAGCACCCTGCTTCAGAACGCCTGGTTGAAGGCCGCGGAGCTTCGGCGCACCCAGCCCGAGGACACCATCGTGGTCGCGGACGACTCCGGCCTGTTCGTGCATGCCATCGGCGGGCGTCCCGGCGTGTTCTCGAGCCGCTATGCGGGACCTGACGCAACGTACGAGGACAACTGCCGGCGGCTCCTCGAGGAGCTCAACGGCATCGATGACCGGCGGGCGTGCTTCGCGACGGTGCTGGTCGGCTTCGATGGCGAGGGGGCCGTCTACGTTGCGGAGGGAAGCTGCCCCGGGGTCATCACGCGCGCTCCTCGCGGGGAGCGCGGGTTCGGTTACGACCCCGTGTTCGCGCCGATCGACGACGCAGCGGGACGGACGATGGCCGAGTTGAGCGCCCGGGAGAAGGGCGCGTTGTCGCACCGCGGGCGGGCGGCACGTCGGCTCGCGGCGTCGCTGGGGTGGTCCTGACCGGCCACCGGCGGGTCGGCATGAACGACCCGGTTGCTGGCAGGATACGGCGGTGATGACGACCCAGACACCGCTGCCCGGCGGCGTGCCGCCGACCGGCCCGGCTTCGACGTCGCCTGCGGGGTCACGACTGCTGTCCTGGCTGGTCAGCTCGGTACTGGTCGGCTGGGTGATCGCGTACAACATCTTCCGGATCGCCGGTCGGTCGCCGCGCGGGGCGGCGTGGCCGTCTCTCCTGGTGGGCGTTGGGATCGGCGCCGTGATCTTCGTGGTGACGGTGCTCGTGTGGCGACGCTACGTCGCAAGCGGCCGGATCCGGCCGCACGGCATCGAGGAGATCCCCCCGCCGGAGCGGCTCGACCAGCGGCAGCGAGGCGCTGTGGACGTGCTGTGGCCGGCGGTTGCGATGCTCGCGGTCGTGGCCCTGGGCGTTGGGACGGTCCTCGCCCTCGACTGGTTCCAGACCGATGGGAGCCGCAGCGCGACGAAGATCGTGCTGGCGGCGTGGGATCTCTTGGTCGGTGTCTGGCTCATGCTGGAGGCGGTTGAGCTTCGCCGGCGGCATGGTGACGCGGTCGAGTCGATCGCGCTTGCGGCGATGCTCAGCGCGGTCCTCGCCGGGGTCGCGTTCTCGCAAGGCATGTTCGAGTCGGCGCAGGTCTCGTTGATTGTGGTGGCCGGCATCGTCGGTGCGGCCGCCCACTTCACCAGCTGGCGGCTGCTCGGCTCGCGCGGAGTGCCGCTCGGTTTGGCTGTCGCGCTCGGTGTTGCGGCCCTCGCGATCGTGCTCCCGATCGTCTTCTAGGAGCAGGCCGGGGGATGGGCGAGGTACGGCTCGACTGTCCGCTGTGCGGCGCCGTGGTGAGCGACGGTCCCGCGACGGTTCCGGGCCGCTGCCCCGGGTGCGGAGCGCGATATGAGGGTGGCGCCGGCCGGCCCCACGACGCTGCAGCCCGCGCCTTGAAGGCCCTCGGCATCGCAGACGGCGACGGTGATCATCTCGCGCGCGCCCTGTTCGACGCCGACGAGGCCGGCCGGGGCATCGCGATCACCTCGGACCGCCGTGACGGCTTCTACGCATGGTGGGTCTTCGTCGCGGACGATCCCGACGCGGTCGCCCTGCTCGCCGAGCGGGCCCGGGGCGAGGAAGATCTCGCCGGCGGGGAACATTCGGCCCCGGGCGACTAACGATCCCACGTCCATTGAGCGAGGCATCGCACGTGTATCAGCCTCGGACCTGCGTGGCCAATTGACCGACGGTGCCGCTGCCGATTGGCCGAGTCCGCCGAGAGCAAGAATGGGCGGCACGCCGAACCTGTCCGACCCTCCGCCTGCGGTGAATCCGCCCGCGGCCGACGGCCACGCTGGGGCTGTCAGACCTCGGTCTATACTCGGACGGCGCGATGCACATCCTGGTGACGAACGATGATGGGATCGAATCCCCGGGGCTCTTCGCCCTGAAAAAGGCACTCGATCCGCTCGGCGACGTCAGCGTGATCGCGCCCGACAGCAACCGGAGCGCCACCGCTCGCAGCATCACCATCCGCCGGCCGCTCGAGGTGGACGAGGTCACCCTCCCCGACGGAACGATCGGCTACGCCACCGACGGCACCCCGGTCGACTGCGTGCGCTTCGCCGTCCTCGGCCTGCTCGGCCGCACACCCGACGTCATCGTCAGCGGCATCAACCACGGCCTCAACCTCGGCGACGACGTCACCTACTCCGGCACCGTCGCGGCGGCCTTGGAAGGGGTGCTGCTCGGCTGGCCGGCGATCGCCGTCTCGCAACAGGCCATCAACGGCGAGCACTGGGACTCCGGCACCGCCCGGTATGACTTCCGGGCCGTCGCAGCGTTCGTTGCGCAGCTTGTGCCGATCGCGGTGCGCGAGCAATTCCCCCGCCGGGTGCTGCTCAACGTCAACGCGCCCGGGGCTGCCCCGGCCGACATCCGGCGGGCACTGGTCACCCGGCTCGGCCGCCGGATCTACAACGACCGCCTCGAGCTGGTCGAAGGCGCTCACGGTACGCGTCGCCGCTACCTCATCTACGGCGACGATCCGTCGCATCACCCCGAGGACGGCACCGACTTCGCGGCGATCGAGGCCGGTGCGATGTCCGTCACTCCGCT
>CAYTRV010000105.1:0-7825 GCA_964440285.1 uncultured Bifidobacteriaceae bacterium | reverse complement strand
GGTCTTCCCAACCGGGATCCAAGCCAACGTCGGGACCATCCCGGCGCTCGTCGGACCCGACGACGTGGTGTTCTCGGACGAGCTCAACCACGCCAGCATCATCGACGGCATCCGGCTCTCACGCGCCCGGAGCGTCCGCTACGCGCACGGCGACGCCGACGCGCTGGAGACGTCCATCCGCGACGCAGGCCACGCGCGGCGCAGGCTCATCGTCACCGACACGGTGTTCAGCATGGACGGCGACCTCGCGCCCCTGCCCGCAATCGTCGAGTTGGCCGAGCGTCACGACTGCATGCTGATGGTCGACGAAGCCCACGCGACCGGTGTGCTCGGCCCCAACGGCGCCGGCGCGATCGAGCATTTCGGCCTCGAGGGCCGTGTGGGCGTCGTGATGGGAACGCTCTCGAAGGCGATTGGGGCGCAGGGCGGGTTCGTCGCCGGCAGCCAGGATCTCTGCGACTACCTGCGCACCCGTGCCCGCGGGTTCGTCTTCACCACTGCGCTCGCGCCCGCCGCGACCGGCGCGGCCCTGGCCGCCCTCGACATCGTGCGCGACGAGCCGGAGCGCCGCGACCGGCTCCGTGCCCTCGTGGCGCAGCTCGTCGCAGGCGTCCGCGAGCTCGGCATGGAGGTCCTCCCGACCGACTCCGCGGTCGTGGGGGTGCTGATCGGCGAGGCCCGGCCCGCCCTCGAGGCCGCGGCGGCGCTGCGACGTGCGCGGGTCTGGGCGCCGGCGATTCGGCCACCCTCGGTGCCGCCCGGGACTGCCAGGCTGCGCCTCACCGTCATGGCCACCCATCAGGAGCGCCACTTGGAGTGGGCGCTGCGCGCGCTCGAAGGCGTGCGCGAGGCGGTGGCATGACGCGCAACGTGTTCGTCACCGGCACCGACACCGGCATCGGGAAGACGGTGGTGAGCGCCGCCCTCGGGCTGTGCGCGCAGCGTCAGGGCAGGTCGGCGGTGTGCCTCAAGCCCGGACAGACCGGCGACGACGGGAGCATCACCGGGGACGCCGAGTTCTGCCAGATGGTGCTCGGCACCAACGAGCCGATCGACACCATCTCGCCGTTTCGTCTGCGCGATCCGCTTGCCCCAGCTGTCGCGGCCGCGCGCGAGGGCGTGCGTCTCGACCCGGCCGTGGTACGCGACGCGTACGACGATCTAGCCGGGCGGTACGACACCGTCATCGTGGAGGGCGCAGGCGGGCTCCTCGTGCCGTTCTCCGACGGTGTGTCGATGGCCGACCTCGCCGCGCTGCTCGACCTCCCGGTGCTCGTCGTCGCCCGACCGGGCCTCGGGACGCTCAACCACATCCTGCTCACGCTCGAGTCCGCCCACCGCCGCGGGCTGACCGTGATCGGCGTCGTGATCTGTGGATTCCCCGCCGACCCCACCCTCGACGCGCTGACGAACCCCGCCGCCCTCGCCCGGCTCACGCCGGTGCCGCTCCTCGGCGTCATCCGGCATGACCCGGACATCGACACGGGGGCGGGCCGGCCCGGCCGCCTCGCAGAGATCGGCCCCGCGGGGCTCGACCCGATCCTCGGCGGCACCTGGTCGCGCGAGCGCTTCCGTCGCGACCTCGACCGCCGCATGACACCCCCGACCGACACCAAGGAGGCCACGTGGACCCCACCGATGCCGCACATGTCCTGACAACGCCCGAGGAGTACGCCGAGTTCCTCGGCGACCTGGAGTTCGAGAAGCGGATCGAGATGCTGAACGCCTTCCGCTGCGCGGAGATCCAGGGCGCGGCCGAGCTCCGCGTGCTCGAGGCGACAACCGACGACCCTGCGCTGGCGGCCAAGTTCGCCCGCCACGCCGCCGACGAGGAGAAGCACGGCCGGTACTTCGGCGAGATCATGGAGAAGCTCGGCGTGGAGCCGTTCGAGCCGTCGTCCGAGCCCGACCACATCACGATCGGCGGCAAGCTCATCGTCGACACCCTGAACGACATCGAGGAGATCCTCCCGAAACCGGGCGAGACGGTCGGCCTCGACCGGATCATCCCGGTGCTCGTGCTGTTCCAGGCGGTCGAGCAGCGCGCCCTGGTGTCGTTCGAGGCGCACCGCCGCAGCTTCGAGGCGCACGACCCCGAGGTCGCCGAGAAGATCGGCGAGATCATCGCCGACGAGTCCCATCACGCACGCTACGTTCGAACGCTCCTCGACGAGTGGAAGGCGGGCGAGTACGGCGACGTCGTGCGGCAGGCCGAGGCGGACACCGCCCACCGCGAAGCGCGCGCCCGCGAATGGGCGGCCGAGCGGATGGAGGCGGAGCGCCTGCGCGAACGGGGTGAGCTGACGACGTAACCGAAGCGACGACGTAACCGAAGCGGGGCAGGGCAGAGCGACTGCGCGGGAGGCTGCTGGTACCCTGCCTGGCCGGTGAGCGCCCAGCACGACATCGCTTCCATCCAGTCCGCCGCCCTCGCTGCGATCGAGGCTGCGGGCGATCTCGCCGCCCTCGAGGAGGCGCGGGTCCGGCACACGGGCCGCAGGAGCCCGCTGTCGGAGGTGCTCGCCGGGATCGGAGCGCTGCCCCCCGAGGAGCGCGGTCCGGTCGGAAAACGCGGTAATGAGGCCCGGCGGGCGGTGGAGACCGCGCTCGCGGAGCGCACGGAGGAGCTCGAGGCCGCGGACCTCGGCGCGCGCCTCGCCGGCGAACGGGTCGACATCACCCTCCCCGGGGACCCGTCCCGCGCGGGCGCCCTCCACGTCATCACCCAGCTGCAACGCGAGGTCGAGGAGATCTTCCTCGGCATGGGCTGGGATGTCGCGGACGGCCCGGAGGTGGAGGACACCTACCACAGCTTCACCGCGCTCAACACGCCGGAAGGCCACCCGGCGCGCAGCCCGCACGACTCGTTCTACATCGCCGGCCACCCCGACAAGCTGCTTCGCGCCCACACGTCCCCCGTGCAGGTGCGTGTCATGGAGCAACGCCAACCGCCGATCTACGTCGTCTGCCCCGGCACCGTGTACCGGCGCGACGACGTCGACGCGACGCACAGCCCGATGTTCCACCAGCTCGAGGGGCTCGCAGTCGACGAGGGCCTCTCCATGGCGCACCTCAAGGGGATGCTCGAGCACTTCGTCCATGAGCTGCTCGGCCCGAGCTTCGCGATCCGGCTCCGGCCCGACTACTTCCCGTTCACCGAGCCGTCCGTGGAGGTCGACGTCCTCTGGACGGATCGCCACGGCCGCCAGCAGTGGCTCGAGCTTCTCGGCGCCGGGATGGTCGACCCGAACGTGTTCGGCTTCGTCGACATCGACCCGGAGCGGTGGACCGGGTTCGCCTGGGGCATGGGGCTCGACCGGGTCGCGATGCTCCGCCACGGCATCAGCGATCTGCGCCAGCTGTTCGACAGCGACCTGCGGTTCCTGGAGCAGTTCGCATGAGGGTCCCGATGTCATGGCTGCGGGAGTACGTCGAGCACGGACTCCCGGCCGAGGATCTGGCCGAGCGGCTCATCGCCGCCGGCATCAAGGTCGATGCGATTCACCGCCGGGGCGTGCCCGATACCAACGCCAATCTCGCGAACTATCGGGTCGGCGTGGTCATCGAGGCGGTGCCGCATCCCGACGCCGACCGGCTGCGGCTCTGCCGGGTCGACATCGGCACCGGCCAGGAGCAGCAGATCGTGTGCGGCGCTCCGAACGTCGCGACCGGGCAGACCGTCGCGGTCGCGCTGCCAGGGGCGGTCATGCCCGACGGCCAGGCGCTCGGCGTCGCGACGCTCCGGGGCGTCGAGAGCCGCGGGATGATCCTCTCGGAGCGCGAGCTCGAGCTCGGCGACGAGCACAACGGCATCATCGTGCTCGAGTCGGATCTCCCCGCCGGAACCCCGCTCGCCGACGTGCTCCCCCTGTCGGAGACGATCCTCGAGTTCGAGCTGTCGGCGAACCGGCCCGACCTGCTCGGGGTGTGGGGAATCGCGCGGGAGGTCTCCGCGGTGACCGGGGCGCCGCTCTGCCCGCCCGTGACCGACGAGCTCGCCACCGGCGCGGGGTCGGCCGGCGACCATGTGACGCTGCGCGTCGACGCCTCGGACCTGTGCCCCCGGTACATGGCTCAAGTGTTCACCGGAGTCCAGGTCGGCTCGTCGCCGGCGTGGCTTCGCGCCCGGCTCGAGGCGGCGGGCATGCGCTCCATCTCCAACGTCGTGGACGTCACTAACTACGTGATGCTCCTCACCGGCCAGCCGCTCCACGCGTTCGACCTGGACCGCATGGCCGGCGCGACGGTCGTCGTCCGCCGCGCCCGCGACGGGGAGCCGATCACCACCCTCGACGGGGTCGAGCGCACCCTCGACTCGTCGATGCTCACCATCTGCGACGCCGAGCGCCCCGCAGTGATCGCAGGGATCTTCGGCGCGGAGTTCGCCGAGGTCAGCGACGCGACCACCCGTGTCCTGCTCGAGGCGGCGAACTTCGACGGGCCGAACCTCCTCGCGACGTCCTGGAACCTGGGCCTCCGCACCGAGTCGAGCAGCAGGTTCGAGAAGGGGCTTCCGCGCCGGCTCCCGCCCGTCGGGATGGACATCGCGAGCCGGCTCCTGGTCGAGGTGTGTGGGGCGACGCCCATCCCGGGCACGCTCGACGCGCACGTGGAACAGCCCGCGCCCGAGCCGGTCCGCATGCGCCACGCCCGGGCGGCGGCGATTCTCGCGATGCCCGCGCCCGCCGCCCGGTCGGCCGAGATCCTGCGGAGCGTCGGCTGCGAAGTCGAGGAGGGCCCCGAGGCCCACCTGGTCACCGTGCCGTTCTGGCGCGGCGAGGACCTGCGGCGCGAGATCGACCTCATCGAGGAGATCGGACGCCACACCGGCCTCGACGGCATCCCTGCGCAGCTCCCGCGCCTCGTGGCGCGCGCGAAGCGCACGCCGATCCAGGCCCTGCGGGTCCGTCTGGCGCGACTTGCCGCCGACCTCGGTTTCTCGGAGGCGATCACCTACCGCTTCGTGCCCGCGGGCGACGTCGACAAGCTCCACCTGGCGCCCGACGACCCGCGTCGCAACGTCGTGCGACTCAGCAACCCCCTCTCCGAGGAGATGGCCGTCATGCGCCGGTCGCTCCTGCCGGGCCTCCTGCGGGCGGCGGCGCGCAACCAGGCCCACCAGCATGCGGCTGGCGCGTTCTTCGAGGTCGGCCGCACCTACGCGCCCCGCGCCGACGGCCTCGCCGACGAGCGGGAATGGATCGTCGGGCTGATGTTCGGACAGGCGGAGCGCGACCACTGGCGCTCCCCGGCGCGGCTCGCCGACTACTGGGGCATCAAGGGCGTCGCCGAGGCGCTCGCCGCCGCGGCGGGCGTACGCGTCGACGCGGCGGCCGCCGCCGCGACGTATGGGCATCCATCGCGACAGGCGGAGCTACAGGCCGTGGGCGCGAAGGTCGGCTGGGTGGGGGAGGTCCACCCGCTCGTCCTCCGCGAGTTCGACGTGCGCGGACCGGTCGCGGTATTCGGGCTCGACCTCGCCTCGCTGCTCGCCGCGGCGCCGGCGGAACGGCCTCAGTTCGAGGACCTCCTCACGGTCCCCGTGTCGAGTCGTGACCTCGCGATGGTCGTGCCCGACACCGTCACCGCGGCGGAGTTGATCGCCGCCGCGCGGGCCGCCGGCGGTGCGCTGGTGCGCGACGTGAGCCTCTTCGACCGGTACGCGGGCGATCCGGTGCCCCCGGGGAAGGTCAGCCTCGCGTTTCGGCTCGCGATCGCCGATCCCGGACGGACGTTGACGGACGAGGAGATCGAGGCCCCGGTCGCCGCCGTCGTCGCGGCGCTGAACGAGCGGTTCGCCGCGGAGCTCCGAGGATCGTGACACGGGTCCACGTCATCGGCGCGGCCGGGTTCGCGGGCGCGCAGCTCACCGCGCTGCTCAACGACCACCCGGTGTTCGAGCTCGGTCAGATCACCGCGCGCGCCGACGAGGGGAAGCGCTTGGTCGACGTCGCCCCGCAGTACCGCGTGGAGGCGCGGCTCACCGTCTACCAACCCGAGGATGTCGCCGTGGGTGACTTCGCGGCCGTGGCGTACCCGCACGCCGAGGCGGCGCCCCTCGTGGCCGACCTCGTCGACCGAGGCGTGCGCGTCGTCGACGTCTCCGCCGACCACCGGCTCCGCGACACCGCGCTCTATCCGGCGTGGTACGGCTTCGAGCATCCGCGGCCGGACCTCGTGGCCGAGGCGGTCTACGGGCTGCCGGAGCGCCATCGCGAGGCGATTCGCGGCGCGCGCCTGGTCGCGAACCCCGGCTGCTACCCGGAGGCGTCGATTCTCGGCTTGCTTCCCCTCCGCGACGAGATCGCGGATGTCGTCATCGACGCGAAGAGCGGCGTCAGCGGCGCGGGCCGCACGCCAAGCGACACAGTGCACTTCTCCTCCGTCACCGAGAGCGTGGCCGCCTACAAGGTGTACCGCCACCGCCACACGCCCGAGATCGAGCAGGAGCTGGGCGTCCCGGTGACGTTCACGCCGCACCTCGTCCCCGTGGACCGGGGGCTCCTCGCGACGTGCTACGCCCGCCTCACCGGTGGGCCGGTCCACGCCGACGACCTGCGTCAGCGCTTCGCGGACTTCTATTCCGGCCATCCGTTCGTCGAGGTCGTCGAGTCCCCGCCGGGGATGCGGGCGGTGCAGCACACGAACTACGCGCAGGTGTGCCCTGTCCTCGACCCGCGCGGAGGCAGGTTGACGGTCTTCTCGGTCATCGACAACCTCGGCAAGGGCGCCGCCGGCCAGGCGCTCCAGAACCTGAACCTCATGGCGGGACTGCCGGAGGACGAGGGGCTCCGCTGAGCGAGATCCGGGTGCGTCGTGAGGACTGGCTCGGGTTCCCGTCCGAGCTCGAGCGGCTGGCGGGAGGCGGCGTCACGACCCCGACCGGGTTCGCGGCCAGCGGCGTGGCCGCCGGGTTGAAGGAGTCGGGCGGGCTGGACGTCGGGGTCCTCACGAGCACCCGGCGTGCGTCGTCCGCCCTCGTCGACACGGCGAATGCGTTGCCGTCCGCGTCGGTGATCCACACGCGAAGCCTCGACACCGCGCACATCCAGGCGGTCGTCGTGAACGCCGGGAACGCGAACGCCGAGACCGGCGCGCAGGGCATCGAGGATGCCGCCACGATGGGCGCGACCGCCGCGCAGGAGCTGGGGCTCGACCCCGGCCAGGTCGCGGTGTGCTCCACCGGGCTGATCGGGCAGCTCTTCGCGATGGACCGGGTCGTGGCGGGTGTCGCGGCAGCGGCGTCCGCGGTGACCGGCGACGGCGGGGAGGGCTTCGGCCGGGCGATCTGCACGACCGACCGCGCACCGAAGGGCGGGGCCTTCCGGTTGCGGCTGCCGAGCGGCGAATACGCGATCGGCGCGGCGGCGAAGGGCGCGGGGATGATCTCGCCGCGGATGGCGACGATGCTCGCCTACATCACCACCGACGCCCCGCTCGACGCCCGGGTCCTGCAGCCGCTCGTGAAGGCCGCGGCGGCGGAGTCGTTCAACCGCATCAGCGTCGACGGCCAGATGAGCCCGTCGGACACGCTCCTCGTGATCGCCAACGGCGATGGTCCGCAGCTCATCGGCGCCGAGGCCGAGACGTTCGGACAGGCGTTGCGGGCCATCTGCCGGTGGCTGGCGTTGCAGATCGTGCGCGACGGGGAGGGCGCCGAGCACGTCGTCCGGCTGCTCGTGCACGGCGGGCGCGACGGCGTCGAGGCGGAACTGGTCGCCCGCGGGATCGCGAACTCGCCGCTGGTGAAGGCCGCCGTCTACGGGCGCGACGCGAACTGGGGGCGGCTCTCGCAGGCGATCGGGGCCGCGCTGGCCGGCGCCCC
>CAYTRV010000104.1:0-7831 GCA_964440285.1 uncultured Bifidobacteriaceae bacterium | reverse complement strand
CGGCCAAGGACATCGGCCCGAAGAACCCGGCCGTGCAGGTCGGAATGGACGTCGTCGACTACGTCGACGAGCGCACCGGCGTCACCACCGGCGCGAAGTGGTTCCTGTTCCGCAACGTCCCGCGGGGGACCAGCTGGTTCCAGACGCTCGGCTTCGCGGCGATGGTCGTGTTCGGCCTGCAGGCGATCACCGGGATCGTCCTGGCCATGTACTACACGCCGGACCCCACCGTCGCCTACGACAGCATCGCCCACATCACCAACGACGTGACGTGGGGCTGGCTCGTGCGCGGCATGCACAAGTGGGGCGCCAGCGTGATGATCGTCATCGTGTTCCTCCACATGGGCCGCGTCTTCATTTGGGGGGCCTACAAGTACCCGCGCGAGCTGACCTGGATCACCGGCGCGCTCCTGTTGTTCATGACGATGATGATGGGCCTCACCGGGTACCTGCTGGTGTGGGACCAGAAGGCCTACTGGGCCACCGTGGTCGCCGTGAACATCACGTCGCAGGCGCCGATCCTCGGGCCCTACATCGGCGAGGTCCTACGGGCCGGCCCCGAGTTCGGGCCGGATACCCTCTCGCGCTTCTACTCCATCCATATGCTCTTGATACCCGGCGGGATGGCGACCTTCATCGCGATCCACCTCTTCCTGGTCTCGAAGCTCGGGATCGCCGAGCCGCCGTGGTCGAAGCGGCGCCTCGCGGTCGAGCGGGCCGAGGAGGACGAGCGGCGGCGCGCCGCGCGTGAGCGAATCCCCTACGGGCGCACCCCGGTCCCCGCCGGCGAGCCCGTCCCCGACCCCGCGCGCGTGGAGACCGAAGCGTGAACCGAGCCCAGAAGGACGCCTACCAGCGCGACTACGCGGCGGCGAAGGCCGACGGCAAGCCGTTCTTCCCCTACGCCGTCTACAAGGACCTCATCGTCGCGACGATCGTCATCGCGATCATCATCGCGCTCTCGATCTGGGCCAAGGCGGAGATCGGGCCGGAGATCGACCCGACGACCGTGGACTACGTCCCGCGGCCCGAGTGGTACTTCTTCTTCCTCTTCGAGCTGCTGAAGATCTTCAAGAACCAGGACGCGCTGCGGCCGGCCATCATGGCGACGTTCATCGTCCCGAACGTCCTGCTCGGCCTGCTGATCCTCTGGCCGTTCATCGACCGGGGCCCGGAGCGGCGCATCCAGAAGCGGCCGATGTCGATCATGGTCGGCGTCGCCGTCATCGCGTTCCTCGGGTTCATGACGTACAAGGGCGCGACCACCCCCGAGGGTGGCGGCGAGGCCCCGGTCGTCACGATCCCGGCGAGCGATACTGCGGCGGTCGCAGGGGAGGAGCTGTTCCGGGGGAACGGGTGCCTGAGTTGCCATGCCGTCGGGGGGGCCGGGGCCGCCGGTCCGGGCCCGAACCTGACCGACGAGGGATCGAAGGGCAGGGGCATCGAATGGCAGATCGCCCACCTCAAGGACCCGCAGTCGCAGACACCGGGCTCCAGCATGCCCGCGTTCGCCGGCTTCACCGACGAGGAGTACACGAATCTCGCCACCTTCCTGGAGGGCCTCGGAACGAAGTACAAGTGACCCCGGTGGGCGGCCTGACACGGTCGGCCCGCCGGATCCGGTAGGCGGGCCCCCGAGGGTCATCTAGCATCCGGTGTCCATGCGGTTCTTCCTCGGAATCACCGGTGCGAGCGGCGCCGCCTACGGCGCCCGCGCCCTGCAGGCCCTGAGCGGCGCCGGCTGTGACGTCGGCGTGTGCGCCAGCGACGCCGCGCTGCAGGTGGCCGGCCACGAGCTCTTCGACATGGGGCCGCGGCCAGCGGCGAGCGACGAGGAGATCACCGCGCGCATCCTCGACCGGTACGCGACCGGACCGGGGCGGGTGGAGATGGTCGACCCGCGCGACCTGACCAGCCGCTACGCGTCCGGCTCCTCGCAGCTCGACGGCATGCTCATCGCGCCATGTTCCATGTCGACGCTGGCCGTGATCGCGAACGGGACCGGGCAGAACCTCATCCACCGCGCAGCGGACGTCGCCCTCAAGGAACGCCGCCGGCTCGTGCTCGTCGCGCGGGAGACCCCGCTCTCGGCCGTGCACCTCGAGAACATGCTCACCGTGACCCGTGCCGGGGCCATCGTGCTCCCCGCGATGCCGGGGTTCTACAACCTGCCCGAGTCGATCGACGACCTCGTCGACTTCGTCGTCGGGCGGGCCCTCGATCAACTCGGCGTCGACCACGGCCTCACCCGCCGCTGGGGCGAGCGGGAAGCCGGGGTGGAGCAGTGACCGCCACGCAGCAGGGGCGCCTCCCCGCGGGCGAGGTTCGGGCGATGTTCGACCGCATCGCGCCGCGCTACGACCTGATGAACCGGCTCATGAGCGTGGGGCTCGACCGGCGCTGGAGGCGACTCGCGGCCGCGGCGGCAGATGTCTCGCTCGGAAGCCGTGCCCTCGACGTGTGCACCGGCACCGGCGACCTCGCCTTCGAGCTCTCCCAGCGGGTGGGGCCGTCCGGTGTGGTGACCGGCGTGGACTTCTCGGAGCAGATGCTCGAGCGGGCTCGCGCCAAAGCCGCGGCACGGGGATCGGACGTCACGTTCCAGCAGGCCGACGCCCTGGAGCTGCCCTTCGCCGACGACGCGTTCGACGCCGCCACCGTCGCCTTCGGCGCCCGCAACCTCGCCGATCTCGACCGCGGGCTGGCGGAGATGACCCGGGTGGTCCGCCCCGGCGGCACGGTCGTGGTGCTCGAGATCACCACGCCGCGACGGCTGCGCGCGCTGCACGGCGTGTGGTTCGACCGACTCGTGCCGCGCGTCGGGGCCCTCATCGGCCGTGATGGCGCCGCCTACGGGTACCTGCCGGCATCCGCCAAGCGCTTCCCGCAGCCGGACGCGCTGGCGGCCCAGATGACCAGCGCGGGACTGCGGGACGTGCGCCACCGCACGTTCATGGGCGGCATCGTGGCGATGCACCACGGACGCGTGACCCGATAGCCACCGCCGCACCCAGGACGCGCCTCGTGCGCCCGTTCGCGCCGCTCCTTCGCGCCAGCGAGCAGCGCCTCGCCGCGGTCGTCTCCGGTCACGCCGACGCACTCTCCATCCCGGCCAGGGAGACCCTGTGCGCGGGCGGCAAACGCCTACGGCCGCTCCTGGTGTTCTGCGCGGCGCCCCGGAGAGGGGGACGCGACGAGGCGCTCGTGTCGGCCGCCACGGCGGTGGAGCTCGTGCACATGGCCACGCTGGTGCACGACGACATCATCGACCGGGCGTCGCTGCGTCGCGGCCGGCCCACGATCGCTCAGGCGGAGGGACCCGAGGTCGCGCTCCGGGTGGGCGACTTCCTCTTTGCCCGGGCGTTCACCGAGCTGACCCACACCGGCATGCCGCGCGCCGTGCAGGCGCTGGCCGCCGCCGCGCTGGAACTGTCGCGGGGCGAGATGGTTCAGCAGTCGGCCGCGCACGACCTCGCGCTGTCGGAGGAGGCCTACCTGTCGCGTTGCCGCAGCAAGACGGCGTCCCTGTTCGCCGTCGCATGCAGGCTTGGCGCGATGGTCGGCGGGGCGGACCGCGAGACCGAGGACCGGCTCGCCGCATTCGGCGAGCATGTCGGCATGGCCTTCCAGATCTTCGATGACATCCTCGACCTGACGGGGAGCCCCGCGGCCACCGGCAAGCGCCGGGGGACCGACCTGCGGGAGGGCACCGTCACGCTTCCGCTGATCCTCGCCCTCAAGCACGAGCCCGAGCTCGCGCCCGAGATCCGCGCACTGGGCAACGGCCGCGGCATCGACGCCCTCTGCGACCGTCTCGCCGAGCACGCCGGGGTGGTCGAGGCACGCGACCGCGCCCTCGCGTTCGTCGGGGCCGCACGGGAGGCCGTCGACGGCGGGCTCGACGGGGTCGCATCGGGTGCCCTGCTCGAGATCGCCGACGGGGTCGTCGACCGGTACTCATGAACCGCGACGACCTCATCACCCTGATCCGCGGACGCGATGCCATCGCCGCCGCGGGCGAGCTCCCCACCAGCCGCGACGTCACCTTCACACGGGACGCCGCACCGGCGGACCTGCTGGTCGACGGCGACGGCGAACGACCGGTCGACGCACACCGGGGGGCACACCTCGCCGGACGGCCGAGCGAGGCGACGGTGATCTACGGCGAGGGCGTCGACGCCGAACGCGTCGCCGACCGGCTCCTCGACCTCGCCGGCCTGGCCGACGAGACCGGGATGCTGCAGGCCGTCTGCCCGGTGCCGGCCACCGGCGTGCTCACCCCCGGCTCGTGGGGCGTCGAGGACCTCACCGTCATCGCGGCGGCGCGGCGAGTCCTCGGCCTCTCGGTGCGCGTGCGCCCGAGCTGGGCGCGGCTGGGGGCCCAGACCTGCGGCGTAACCCTCGCCTTCGGCGCCGACGACCTCGCGCTGCCGGTGGACGACCCCACCGACGTGGCGCTGCTCGCGGCGGCGGTGGGACGGCGGGCGGTCGAGCGGTGAGCACCCCCCTCCGCGTCGGCCGGATCGCGGCCCTCAACATGTACCCGATCTACCACGACCTGGAGCAATCAGGCGATCCGAGCTTCGCGTTCACCGACGGGCTCCCGGCCGAGTTGAACCGGGCCGTGCTCGACGGGCGCCTCGACGTGTCGGCGATGTCGAGCATCGAGTACGCGAGGAACGCGGACCGGCTCAGACTGCTCCCCGTCGCGTCGATCGCCGCCGCGGGCGCGGTGGACTCCATCCAGGTGTTCTCGCGGGTCCCGTTCGACGAGCTGCGGACGGTGGCGGTCACGCCGCACAGCGCGACGTCGGTCGCGCTCCTTCGCATCCTGGTGGGACCCGACGTTCGCTTCGTCCCGCTGGGCTCGCCGGCCAGCCAGGCCCTCGGTGACGTGGACGGGGTCTTGCTCATCGCCGACGAGGCGCTCAGGGGCCTGCGCGACGGTCTCGCCCCCCACACCACCGACCTCGGCGGGCGGTGGGAAGCGCTCACGGGGCTGCCGATGGTCTTCGCCGTCTGGGCGGCGCGGGCCGATGCGGCGCGCACCCGCACAGAGCAACTCGACGCGCTCAGCCGGTCCCTCACCGACGCCCAGGAGCGCTACACCCGCAATCCGGAGGCGGTGGTGCGGGCTGCGGCAAAGCGGTTCCCGTTCCCCGCCGAGTACATCCGGGGGTACTTCGGCCGTCTGTCGTATCGCTTCGGCCCCGACGAGCGCCGCGGACTCACCCGCTTCCTGGAGCTCGCGCAACGCGCCGGTGAGCTGCCAACCGTGCCGGTCCTCGCCGCGTGATCGACGTGCTCACAACGAGTCTCGGTAGCATCTGACCGTGTCCACGATCGCGCCAGCCCATCACCTCGAGGTCCTCGAACGCTCCCGCGCCGGTGAGCGGCTCAGCGACGACGACGCCCTCGCGCTCCTCGCGTCGCGCGACCTGATCGCCGTCGGCGCCGCCGCGCGCCGCGCCCGGGAGCGGCGAACCCCGCCCGGCGAGGTCACGTTCATCATCGACCGCAACGTCAACTACACGAACGTGTGCGTCACCGACTGCGACTTCTGCGCCTTCTACCGCCACCCGCGCGACGCGGAGGCCTATGTCCTGCCGAAGCGGGTGATCTTCCGGAAGATCGAGGAGACCCTCGATCTCGGCGGCACGGCCCTCCTCTTGCAGGGCGGGCACCACCCGGGGCTTCGGATCGAGTGGTACGAGGACCTGTTCTCGGACATCAAGTCGCGCTATCCGATCCACCTGCACGCGCTCTCACCGTCGGAGATCCTCCACATCGCGGAGTACTCGAAGCTCACGCTCCAGGAGACCATCACGCGGTTGCGGGCGGCCGGCCACGACTCGATCCCCGGCGGCGGGGCCGAGATCCTCGTCGATCGCGTGCGCCAGGTGATCGCGCCGCGGAAGACCAACTCCGACGATTGGCTGGCGGTCATGCGCGCCGCCCACCTCGCCGGAATGTCGACTTCGGCGACGATGATGTACGGCACCGTCGACACCTGGGAGGACCGGGTCGAGCACCTGCGCCGGCTACGGGACCTGCAGGACGAGGCACCGGGTTTCCGAGCGTTCGTCTGCTGGAGCTACCAGTCCGGCGGGGGCAGCGTCCGCGGCGACGACCATGTCCCGACCACCGCGGCGGACTACCTGATGATGCTCGCGGTCAGCCGCCTGTACCTCGACAACTTCGACCACTTCCAGTCGTCGTGGGTGACGCAGGGCCTGCGGGTCGGGCAGCTCGCCCTGGAGTTCGGCTGCGACGACATGGGGTCGATCATGATCGAGGAGAACGTCGTGCGGGCCGCGGGAACGGCGTTCCGGCTCGACACCGAGCGCATGGTCGCCGCGATCAAGGCGACCGGCCGCCGCGCCGTGCAGCGCGACACGGCGTACCGCACCGTCCGCCGGTTCCCATAAGACCTCCCGTCGGACCGCTACCGGGGCGGCTCGCCCTCGTACGGCAGCCCTTCCGCGGCCCACGCGAGGATGCCGCCCTCGAGGTTCGCGACCTCGCCGTAGGCCCCGAGCTCGTTGAGGTAGTCCGAGACGTCGGCGCTGCGCCGGCCGCTGCGGCACATGATGACCAGCGGGCGGTCCGCGGGCAGCTCGTCGAGCCGGTCCTGAAGCTCGCTCATCGGGATGAGCGGCATGTCGGGCACACGGGTGGTGTCGTACTCCTGTTCCTCCCGTACGTCGACGATGGCGACGTCACCCGCCCGCCACGCGCCGTACGCGTCCTTCACCGACAGCACCTTCATGTCCGCCCCTCCTCGACCTCGCGTCCCATAAGGGTAGCGAGCGGCGGAGCCCGAAATGACGACAGGCGCCCCACACGAGGCGCCCGTCGCCGAGAGAACCTGTGAACGAACGCGTTGCTAGAAGTCCATGGGTTGGATGAGGCCGGAGTGGATGGCCTCGACGAGGCGTTCCACGTCTTCCTCCATGTTCGCCCGGGCGAAGGTCCTGAGGTTCGCGAGGAGCTCCTCCGTCCCGTCGTTCAGCGCGTCGTCGAACCGCTCGACCTGATCGTCGTGGTACTCGTCGGTGTGCCACCACTCGCAGTTGGGGCAGCGGAGCACGATCTCCCATGAGTCCCCGCGGCGCTCCTCCCACCCGACGGGGTAGACGAGGTCGCTCGCGCATTCGGGACAGATGTGGAGGTCGGCCTGCGTCGTCGCGACGGCGACGGTGCCGTCCTGCTCGGCCGGGGTCGGGAGGCCCTCGTTGGCCTCGCCTCCGAACACCACGATTTCGATGAACTTCCCGCCCGGGAGGGCGATCCGCTTTGTCTGGTAGTTCCGCATCGGTTTCATCCTGAATCGAAGAGGCCGGGCGATCTTCCGTGAGCGCCCTGTTGTCGCGGCCTGTGGATTGATGCCCCAGATATCGGCCGGGGTGATCAGAACTTGACGCCCCGAACGGCCCTTTACGGATTCTTGACAAGGTGCGTGAGAGTGAGATCTCGCGTGCCGGCTCCGGTGGTCCTGCCCGCTGTCCGTGGCTCAGCAAAGCAGCACGGCGAGCAGGTAGATTCGCGTCCGATTGCCGACGGGAGCGGGTGCCGTTCGAATGGCCGTTATGGGCGAGTCCTGCTGGGCACCAGCCCATCCCCTCGGAGCCTGATCGATGGATGCGTTCGCGGGTCGCGTCCAGCTGAGCGGCCCGCTGCGATCGCCGATCTCACAGACCGCGAGTCCGAGATCCTGGAGCTGATCGCCCCAGGGTCGGTCGAACGGTGGGACTTGCGAACGGGCTTCCTGAGCGAGGAACAGTCAAGGAATACGTGAACCGCATCTTCCGGCTTGAGCTCCGCGACCAGG
>CAYTRV010000103.1:6129-7900 GCA_964440285.1 uncultured Bifidobacteriaceae bacterium | reverse complement strand
TCGCCACCGGGCAGGATGCCGCCGCCGCGCTGCGCGGGGCGATCGAGGAGACGGCGGCCCGTTTCGCAGCCCTCGACGACAGCTACCAACGGGCCCGAGGGGAGGACATCCGGCAGGTCGGCCGGCTCGTGCTCGAGCACCTCGCGGGCGTCGCGGGACCGCCGCGGCTGCGCGGCCCTGGCATCCTCATCGCGCCGGACCTTTCGGCGGCCGAGGCCGCCTTGCTCGACATGGCGATGGTGGAGGGCATCGTCGTCGCCACCGGCAGCCCGACCTCCCACAGCGCGATCATCGCCAGGGCCCTCGGGCTGCCCGCGATCGTGAACGCCGGCGACATGGCGCTGACCATCGTTGAGGAGACCATCCTGCTCGTCGACGGGGACGCCGGAACCATCACGCTCGACCCCGACGACCACCAGATCGACGAGGCCCGCCAGCGGGCGGCGGCCGGGCGTGCCGCCGCAGCATCGGCAGGGCGCTCGGCGGCTGGACCGGCGGTGACTCGCGGCGGCACCGCGATCGCGGTGACGGCGAACATCACGGCCGTGGGTGCCGCCGGTGAGGCCGTGGCATTGGGAGCGGACGGCGTCGGCCTGCTGCGCACCGAGTTCCTGTTCATGAACCGCGAGGCGCCACCGGATGAGGCCGAGCAGGAGGCCGCCTACCGGTCGGTCGCGGAGGCGCTCGGGGGCCGGCGCCTGGTCATCCGCACCCTCGACGCCGGCGCGGACAAGCCGGTCCCGTCGCTGACCAGCCCGGCCGAGGCGAACCCGTTCCTCGGACAGCGCGGGATCCGCCTCTCGCTCGCGTACCCCGACCTCTTCCGCACGCAGCTTCGCGCCGTTCTGCGGGTCGCGGCCGACCACCTCGTGGCCGTCATGTTCCCGATGGTGGCCGAGCTCGCGGAGCTCCAGTCGGCGCGAGGGCACCTCGACGCGGCCCGCGCCGAGCTCGCGGCGAGCGGAGTCGGCGTGGGGGGTGTCGAGGTGGGCGTCACGGTCGAGGTGCCGTCGGCGGCGTTGTGTGCGGCGACGCTGGCGCCCCATGTCGACTTCTTCTCCATCGGGACGAACGACCTGACCCAGTATGCGCTCGCCGCGGAGCGGGGCAACCCCTCGGTCGCCGGCCTGGCCGACCACCTCCACCCTGCCGTCCTACGCCTCGTCGACATGGTCTGCCGTGCCGCAGAGGAGCACGACGTGCTGGTCGCCGTGTGTGGCGAGGCAGCGGGCGACCCGCAGGCCGTCGCGCTGCTGGTGGGGCTCGGCGTGAGCGAGCTCAGCGTCGCGTCCGCGCGCGTGGGCGAGGTGAAGATGCTCGTCCGCGACCTCGACGCCGCCACGTCGGATCTCGCCCGGACGGCGCTCGGGCTGGCGGACGCGGCCGCCGTGCGCGAGCTGGTTCGCCGTACGCGGTCGGCGTAAGACGGGCGGACCCAGGCGCGAGCCGCCTCGAGCTGACGTGCCTGTGGACGTCCCGAACGGCTGACGGGCTGGTCGAGCCCCTCGATTCTCGCTGGCGCCCCGCCGCGCACCATGTGACGGTCCTCCCGTGGTCACAGCGCGGGTGACCACCAGGTCCCGGGCAATTCATGGTCACCGCGGCTGTCGGTGCGAGAACCCGCCGGTTGACTCGAGGTGCTGGTCCTTGGTCTGCACGTACTCGGTGACCACTAGCAGCCTCGTGCGTGAGGCGCTCGCCCTGTGGATGCGCCGCCGTGCGCGGACTGCTTCGGCGGGCGCCTCCCGCTTGACCGGCCGGCCCCGGCAGC
>CAYTRV010000103.1:3131-6029 GCA_964440285.1 uncultured Bifidobacteriaceae bacterium | reverse complement strand
CGTGCGCGGACTGCTTCGGCGGGCGCCTCCCGCTTGACCGGCCGGCCCCGGCAGCCTCCTGCCTAGAACAGACCTTGCTGCGGTCCTCCGATCGGGGCGAGGCCGAGGTGGCGGAAGGCCCGCGCGGTGCCCTGGCGTCCCCGTGGGGTGCGCTGGAGGAGGCCTTCCTGGAGGAGGTACGGCTCGTAGACGTCCTCGATGGTGTCGGCCGACTCGCCAACGGCGTCGGCGAGGGTGCCGAGGCCGACGGGCCGGCCCTCGAACGTCTCGCAGAGGATCCGCAGGATCTTCCGGTCGAGCTCGTCGAGGCCCTTGGCGTCCACCTCGAGCAGCGTGAGCGACTCCTCCGCCACCTGCGGGTCGATGCGGTCATGGCCGCGCACCTGGACCGCGTCGCGCACCCGCCGCAGCAGGCGGTTCGCGATGCGGGGCGTCCCGCGGGAGCGGCCCGCGAGCGTCGCCGCCCCTTCCCCGTCGATCTCCACGCCCAGGAGCCCGGCGGAGCGGACGATGATCGCCGCGAGCTCCGACGGCTGGTAGTAGTCGAGCCGCTCGACCACGCCGAACCGGTCGCGCAGCGGGCTGGCCAGCAGGCCGGTTCGCGTGGTTGCGCCCACCAGCGTGAACCGCGGCAGGTCGAGCCGCAGCGCTCTGGCCGACGGGCCCTGCCCGAGCATCACGTCGAGCTGGAAGTCCTCCATCGCGGGGTACAGCGTCTCCTCGATGGAGCGGTTGAGCCGGTGGATCTCGTCGATGAACAGGATGTCGTGCTCGCCGAGCTGCGTGAGCACGGCCGCGAGGTCGCCCTTCTTCTCGAGGACCGGGCCGCTCGTCTGGTGGAACCCCACCCCCATCTCCGTGGCGAGGATCGCGGCGAGCGAGGTCTTGCCGAGTCCGGGAGGCCCGGCGAGCAGCACATGGTCGAGGGCCTCGCCCCGCTGGCGGGCGGCCTGAAGGAAGATCCCGAGCTTCTCCTTCACCGCCGGCTGGCCGACGAACGCCGCGAGGTTCTTCGGTCGCAGCGACCGGTCGAGCTCGTCCTCTCCGGGGACGTCGTCCGGGTTCTGGAGCCGCTCGTCGCTCACCGGCGAAGTCTCGCGAGGCCGTGGCGGAGAAGCTCCTCAGCCGACGCCCCAGCCGGGGCGTCAGCGAGCGCAGCCTCCGCCTCCTCTTGCTTGAAGCCGAGGCCCATGAGGCCGTCGCGGGCGGACATGAACACGTCGGCGTCGGTCAGCGCGCGCGCGCCGTTCGCGGCGGCGATCTCCCCCATCTTCCCGCGCAGCTCGAGCACCACACGCTCAGCGGTGCGCTTCCCAACGCCCTGCGCGAGCTGGATCTTCGCGACGTCGCCGCGGGCGACCGCGAGGCGCAGCGCGTCGGGATCGTCTACACCGCAGATTGCGAGCCCCATCCTCGGCCCCACGCCGCTGACGGAGATGAACGCCTCGAACAGCTCCCGTTCGGCGGGGGTGGCGAAGCCGTAGAGGTCGAGGGCGTCCTCGCGAACCACGAGGTGGGTGGTGAGCGCGACCTCCTGTCCGGCGGGGGGCAGCGCGTGCGCCGTCGTCGCTGAGCAGCGCACGAGGAGGCCGACGCCGCCGACCTCGACCACCACCGCATCCGCCTCGACCGCAGCCAGACGCCCCCGCACAGAACGGATCATCGCGGCGAGGTTACTGCGCCTTGCGGATGGCGGCCCTCAGGGGTTCCCGGTGCAGGAAGCAGATCGCGGCGGCGATCGCGTCCGCCGCGTGATCGCCGGGAGCGTCGTGTCCGGTCAGCCGGGCGACCATCGCCCGCACCTGGTCTTTCTCCGCCCGGCCGGTGCCGGTGACCGCCAGCTTGATCTCGGTCGGCGGGTACTCCACCACCGCGACGCCCGCGGCGGCGATCGCGACGAGGATCGCGCCGCGGGCCTCGGCCATCCCAATCGCCGACTTGCTGACCGGATGGATGTACCACGACTCGACTGCCGCGCCGCCGACGGGTCCGCGTCCCAGGACCTCGGTCACCCCCTCGAACAGCGACCGCAGCCGCTCGGCGTGCGGGGTGCGCGGGCTCGTGCGGAGCGTCCCGCAGTCGACGGTGCGGAGACGGGAACCGCTGCGCTCGACCAGCGCCCAGCCGGTCGATGCGAGCCCTGGGTCGATGCCGAGGATGATCACCCGGCCAGCGTAGCGACGACCGCGGCCGCGCTCCTCAAGTATCGGCGTGCGCCCGCCGATCTGGGTGGAAGAGATCCGCTGGGAGAGGAAGCTGATGAACGAGATGCTGCGGGATCGTGGGAAGCTGGTCGTCCTCGCCGCAGCCGCCGTGGTGGCGATCTTCGGCTATCTCGCAGTCGGAAGGGGCGGCGGAGCGGCCGATGACGTCGCGACGAAGGCCGCAAGTACCGGCGTGGTCGGTTCCCGGCACCTCGCCGAGGACGAGAGCGCGAAGGCGCTGCTTCGGACCGGCAGGATCGCGATGGAGTCGCTCTTCTCCGGCTCCCAGAGCTTCGCCGGCGGGATCGCCGCCGTCGCGCAGATCGAGCCGAACATCGCATGGGTGAGCGGTGACGCGGCATCGGCCCCCGCGAGCCAGGTGGCGCTGACCGTGCCGAGCGAGCAGAGCTACGTCCTCTCGACCACGTCCGCCTCCGGCACGACGTTCACCTACCGCCGCAGCGAGGTCGAACGGGCGTCGGGCCGGTCTGCACCTGGCAGCGGCTGGTAGACCGAAGGCCGGGCCGGCAAGGTGGTGCCCGGCACCAGCCGTGTCAACGTCAAGTGCCTGCTGACACGCTGTCAACGTAAACGGGCGGTCAGCGGCTCACCGGAACGAAGCGAGCGGCGCCCGTCGGATCGCGCGTGTGATCAGGATACGTCGGTCCTCTCGACGGCACACGGAGTAGCTCAG
>CAYTRV010000103.1:0-3031 GCA_964440285.1 uncultured Bifidobacteriaceae bacterium | reverse complement strand
GATCGTGGCGATCGAGCCGAATATCGACTGGGTCGGAGACCCGCAGGCGCGAGCGGCACCGGACGAGGTGGCGCTGACGGTCGGAGCCGACCAGCAGAGCTACGTGCTGACCACCGCCTCGGACTCCGGGACCACGCTCACGTTCGACCGAGACGCGAACGTCGTGGTGACACGAACCTGCGGTCCGGGCTGCACCTGCAGCCGTCAGCCGGCGACGGCCTCCAACACCTCTTCGCTGATGTCGAAGTTGGCGTAGACGTCCTGGACGTCGTCGTTCTCCTCGAGCGCGTCGATGAGGCGAAGGAGCTGCCGGGCCTCCTTCTCGTCCGGCGACACCGTCGTCTTCGGCACCATGCTGAGCTCGGCGGACGCATACGCGACGCCCGCCTCGTCGAGCGCCGTCCGGACCGCCATGAGCTCGGTCGGCTCCGTCGTGATCTGCCATTGGGTGCCGTCCTCGGCGATGTCCTCCGCCCCGGCCTCCAGCGCGAGTTCCATCAGCGCGTCCTCGTCGACCCCGTCGCCGTCGACCAGGATGATCCCCTTGCGGTCGAACTGCCACGCGACGCTCCCCGGCGTCCCGAGCGAGCCGCCGTTCTTCGTGAAGATGTACCGCACGTCGCTGGCGGCGCGGTTGCGGTTGTCGGTGAGGATGTTGCAGATGATCGCGACGCCCGCCGGGCCGTAGCCCTCGTAGAGAATCGCCTCGTACGCCTCCCCGTCGCCGCCGCCGGCGCCGCGCTGGATGGCGCGCTCGATGTTGTCCTTCGGCATCGACGCGTCGCGCGCCTTCTGGATCGCGTTCGCGAGGGTGGCGTTCGACTCGGGGTCTCCGCCGCCCTCCTTCGCGGCCATGATGATCGCCCGCGACAGCTTCGAGAAGAGCTGCCCCCGCTTCGCGTCGGCCGCGCCCTTCTTGCGCTTGATCGTCGCCCACTTACTGTGCCCTGACACGAGCCGCTCCTTCCCCTCGGGCGACATGGTCGCGCCGTACGCGCACCATGTCGACGAACAGTGCATGGAACCGCCGGTCGTCGGTGAGCTCCGGGTGGAACGCCGTGACCAGCAGGTCCCCCTGGCGCGCGGCGACCGCCCGCCCCAGGCATGTGGCGAGCACCTCGACGCCCCCGCCGGCCCTCTCGATCCACGGTGCGCGGATGAACACCGCCGGCACGGCGGCGTCGCCGAGCGCCGCCACCGGGATGTCCACCTCGAACGACGCGACCTGACGTCCGAACGCGTTTCGCCGCACGACGATGTCCATGCCGCCGACGAGCGGCTGCGGCCCCGCCGTGGTGGCCTCGGCCAGCATGATCATGCCGGCGCACGTCCCGAAGACCGGCAGGCCCGACCGCACGGCCTCCCGCAGGACCGGGAGCAGTCCGGAGCGCTCGGCGACCACGCCGAACGTCGTGCTCTCGCCGCCCGGGATGACGAGCCCGTCGAGCCCGTCGAGCTGCGGTGGCGTGCGGACCTGCGCCGTGTCGGCCCCGACGTCGCGCAGCGCCTGCTCGTGCTCGGCGAACGCGCCCTGCACGGCGAGGACCCCCACCTTTGGGCGACCGATCACGATCCGCGGGTCTGGAGGAGCTGCCCCTCCTCGAGGGTCCCGATCTCGATTCCGCTCATGGCCTCGCCCAAACCGGAGGAGACGCGAGCGAGCACGTCCGGGTCCTCGAAATGCGTGACCGCCTCGACGATCGCGCGCGCGCGCGCGGCCGGGTCCTCGCTCTTGAAGATGCCGCTGCCGACGAACACTCCGTCCGCGCCGAGTTGCATCATGAGGGCGGCGTCGGCCGGAGTGGCGACGCCCCCGGCAGAGAAGTTCACCACGGGAAGGCGCCCCTCGCGCGCGACCTGCTCGACCAGCTCGAATGGGGCGCGAAGCTCCTTCGCGGCCGAGTACCGCTCCCCGGGGGCCATCGACGACAGTCGTGCGATCTCGCCACGGATCGTGCGCATGTGTCGCACCGCCTCGACGACGTTCCCGGTACCGGCCTCGCCCTTGGTGCGGATCATCGCCGCCCCTTCTGCGATTCGGCGGAGCGCCTCCCCGAGGTCGGTGGCACCGCAGACGAACGGAACGGTGAACGCGTGCTTGTCGACGTGATTGGCCTCGTCGGCCGGCGTCAGGACCTCGCTCTCGTCGATGTAGTCGATCTCCAGCGCCTGCAGGATCTGCGCCTCGACGAAGTGCCCGATGCGGCACTTGGCCATCACGGGGATGCTGACGGTGGCCTGGATCGCGCGGATCACCGCCGGGTCGCTCATGCGCGCGACGCCGCCGGCCGCACGGATGTCGGCTGGGATCCGTTCGAGCGCCATTACCGCGCATGCGCCGGCGTCCTCGGCGATCCGCGCCTGCTCCGGCGTGGTGACGTCCATGATGACGCCGCCCTTGAGCATCTGCGCGAGCCCCGCCTTGACTCGCATGGTCCCGGTGCGCCCGTTGGGCGTCTGATCCTGCGTCAAGCCTGCGCTCCCTGGTTCGACGGCCGTACCAGGGGATTGTAACCGACCGCCGGTCGACGCCCGCCTGAACGCGATCGCGTCCGAACAGAAATGAGCACTGGGCGTCGCGCGCGTGTAATTGCCGGAGTTCAGGAAGGGATGCCGGGCGGGCCGAGGATCTCGATCCCGTACTCGGCCGCGATTGCCATCATTCGCTCGGGGTCGGGTGGCGGGCTCGTCGCGGGCGGGAGCGTGAGGACTTGTGCCGGCACGGCCAGCGCGCGCATGAAGCCCTCGAAGCCGGCGGGCTCCGCCACAAGGAGGAAGCGGGCCTCGTGTGAGGTGACGGTGAAGGTGTGCGGGATGCCGCGAGGGCCGTAGACGAACGATCCCGCGGGCGCGTCGATCACCTGGCCGCCGACCCAGAACGTCAGCTCGCCTTCGGTGACGTAGAACCACTCGTCCTCGTTGCGGTGGACGTGCAGCGGCGAGCCGGCGCCCTGCGGCGCGAGGTGCTCGATCACGGCGACGCGCCCGTCGGTCGTCTCGCTCGAGGCCTTGATCGTGGCGAGGACGCCGA
>CAYTRV010000102.1:0-7907 GCA_964440285.1 uncultured Bifidobacteriaceae bacterium | reverse complement strand
CTGCCGCCGAACCGCTCGATCGGAACCATCCAGCGGATCGGGAACCCGGCGGCGTGCAGCCGCCGCATGACGGTGACGATCTGGCCGGCGACGTCGCGATGCACGACGAGCCGCCCCGTCCTGATCCGGCCGCGGAAATCCCAGTGGCTGACCCGCACCACGCGCAGCGACGCGAGCCCCACCGGGCAGCCGCGCCGCCAGACGCTCGGGGTCATGGCCGCCCGTTCGGCCGAGGTCAGGGTGGCCACGCTCGAACGAAACGACGGCGGGGTCGTCGCTCCAACCGCGGATGAGGACGCGACCAGGACGAGTCCGGCGGCGAGGAGATGAGTACGCAAGGACATGCTCGGCCGACTCTACCGGCGCGGTTCATGCGGCCCGCGCGGCTCGGGTGCGGGCGAGCGGGTGGTGCAGGAGATGGACGCTCGCGAGGCCCGCCCACGGGTCGTAGCGTCCGAGCAGGCGCTGGGTGTCGTCCGCCGTCGCCGGCCGGCCCAGCAGGTGGGTGCAGAGGCGGATCAGGCCGAGATCGCCGACCAGCCCGTGATCGACACGTCCGAGCCCGCCGAGCGCGATGACCCCGGCAGACCAGGGGCCGAGCGTCCGCTCGCGCGTGATGCGCGCGACGGTCCGGGGCGTGTCGATGTCGCGCAGGCGCTCGAGGTCGAGCGTCCGAACGACCCGGGCGAGGGCGGCCGCGCGGCGCGGCGCGAGCCCGGTGCGAGCGAGCTGGGCGGCCGAGACGGAACGCAGGTCGTCGCTGGTCGGCGGAAGGGTCATTCCCGCGTGGGGTCGGCCGACGAGCGAGACGATGCGCCGCTCGATCAGCCACGCCTCCCGGGCGGTGATGAGCTGCCCGGCGACCGCCTGCACCAGGGAGTGGGCGACCGTTGCCGTCCGCATCGGGCGCAGGCCCCGGTTCCGGGAGACGGTGTCGCGGAGCAGCGGGTCGGTGGCCGCGATCTCGAGGAACGGTCGGTGGTCGATGTCGACGGCCAGGAGGAACCGTAGCTTGGCGAGGGCCGCATCGGTCGCTCCCGGCGTGACCTGCGCGCTGAGGCTGCCGTCGCGCCGCTGCCACACCCGCGCGTGCACCGGCTCGCCCCCGGCCTCGAACACGGTCTCGAGGACGCCGTCGCGCAGCTGCCGGGTGGGGTTGGAACCCCACGCCGACCGGGCGAGCGAGTACGGCTGGACCGGCGTGAGCGTGACCTCGTCCACGCGCGCGACTCTACTGTCACCGTCCGAAGTCGTCGCTGGAGATGGTCAGGTGGAGAGAGTTCGCCGTGAGCAGTGGCGGACTGATACTGCTTCAGCGTTCTCGCCTCGGCTGCTTACACGAACCGGCACAGTTAGTGTATACACCAACCGCCCCACGTTCGTGTAAGCTCGGAAGGGTGAGCGACCGGCGACTCATCGGGTACGTGCGCGTGGGCCCGATGGAGCCCCGCAGCCAGCGCCCGCGGCTCGACACGCAGCGTGCGGCGATCGCCGCCGCGTGCGCGGAGCGGGGCTGGGAGCTCGTGGGGATCGAGGAGGACGTGCGCTCCGGCCGGTCACGCCGGCGCCCCGGGCTGCGACGGGCGGTTGCGGCGTGCCGGGCGGGGGAGGCGCAAGGGGTCATCGTTGCGGGCCTCGATCGGCTCACGTACGACCTGCCCCACCTCGCCGACATCGTCAGCGAGGCGGTACGGGACGGGTTCGCGATCGTCGCGCTCGATCCGGAGGTGGATCTCGGCAGCGAGCACGGCGCGGTCGTGGGCGCGGTGCTGGCGGAGGCGGCGGGATGGACGCCGCGCAGCCTCGTTCGCCGGGCGGAGGTCCTCGCGCGGCGAGTGCAGGAGGAGGCGCCGAGGCCCCGCGGTCCCGGCCGTCCATCGTCGACTCCCGAGGAGATCGCGGCGCGGATCCGCGCGATGCGCGAGCGCGGCCTCACACTCCAGGCGATCTGCGACACGCTCAACCGGGAGGGGGTGCCCACCCCGCGCGGCGGCGCCCTGTGGCGGCCGACCTCCCTGCGGGCGATCCTGCGCCCGACCGGTGTGCGGTCCTAGCGCACGACGTCATTCGACGCCCAACATGACATCGGGCCCGACGCCGCGTCATGCGGTCACCGGGCCCGGGCGATGGGATGAGGTCGCTAGTGGTCGTCGTGGCTCTTCAGGTGGATCTTCGTGAGGGTGAGCGGGTTGCCCGCGCACCTCGCCTCGACGAGGTTCCCGACCGCGAGGCCGGTCAAGAGCGTCGTGTCCGCGACCCCACAGGTGATCGGACCGAACGTGATCGCCGGGACACCAGGGGGGACCACGATCGCGTCGATCCTGCCCCTGATCCTCACCTGGATCTCACCGGGCTTGATCTGACCCTTCTCTTTGAGCTTCTTCGCGACGAGCGCGCCCTTCCTACTCTTGCACTCGATCCTGACGGTATCGCCGACCATCGGCGTGCCAAAGATGCGAGTCCGCGGACCGATGTTGCACATGAACGGCAGAAGCTTGTCTTCCGTCGTGCCCGGGTCGACCGTGACCGCCATCTTGCCGGGAGTAATGGTGTCGATTGCCGTGATGGTGCCGCGCGCCTCGACCCACACCTTGTTCCCGCGGTAGCCGTTGTCGTGGTCGTTGACCTTGTGGCCCTGGCTCGGCTGACCGTAGTGCCTGTGGCGAAGCTTGACGGCCGTGAGGATGCCATCGACGCTGCGGCATCTCAGCTTCACGCGGGCGCCCTTGCCCAAGCCGATGGCCTCCGTCCCCTTGGGAATCACGCACGTCCACTCCAGCCCGGGCGGTGCGGGCACGAGTCGAGACGCGGACACGGTGATCGAACCGTCCGTCGAGGCGCTGGCTTCCTTGAGATCCGTGATCGCGCCGCGCACCTCGACTTGGAGGACCGCGTGGCCGCGCTTGGAGATCTTCCCGAACTTCGGCTTCTGCCCGCCATAGGCGAGCGCGCCACCGGCCAGCATTGCCGTCGAAAGGCACGCCAGCCCAGCGGTCAACAGAACCCTTGACCTGAAACGCATGAAAACCCTCCTGGTTGAGGCGGCGCGGGTACCGCGAAACCGTGGTCCCATCTTGCACCTACGACGGCGGAGCCAGGAGGTTCCTTACTGTGTCTATTGCAAGAGATTTGTAAACGGGAGCTCGACGACGTCCACGGGGCCGTCGAGGCCCTCGACCTCGACCGCCGCGCCGGCGTCCACCTCGTTCCTGATCATCGCCAGGGCGATCGGCCCCAGGCGCGGGCTGACGGCGGCGCTCGTGACCAGCCCGACCTCCCGCCCGCCCAGCCGCACGGGGCTGCCGGGCGCGACCGGGCGGGGAAGCACGAGCCCCCGAAGGCGCCGGTTCACCCGGCCTCGGTAGGCGATCCGCGCAACGGTCTCCTGACCGAGGTAGCACCCCTTGTCGAACGACACCGCGGTGGTCTCGAGGCCCGCCTCCTGAACGAGGTTGGCCGCGGTGAAGTCGACACCGAAGCGCGGCACGCCGGCCTCGATCCGCAGGACCTCCAGATGGTCGGGCGATTCCGCCGTCGCTCCGAGTTCCGCGACGATGGCCCCGGCGTCCACCCCGATGGCGTCCATCGTGCCCGGGATGTCCCCGTCGACGACGAGATCGGCGCCCGCGATCGACGCGGGCACGGGGCCCAGGAACGTGACGACGGCGAACCGCTCGGGGCCGATCACGTCGACGTCCTCGGAGAAGTGGTACTCGTGGAGCAGCGCGGCCAGCGTCTCGCCGTCGTCCGGGCCGGTCACGAGCGTGAACGCATCCGCGCCGGTCCGCGTAACGCGCATCGCGCCGCGGATGTGGCCCTTGTTGTCGAGGATCAGGGCCGGGCACGAGCCGCCCGGGTCGAGCGTCGCGATGTCGTTGGTGAGGAGCCCCTGAAGGAAGCTCGCCGCGTCGGGTCCGTCCACCCAGATCAGCTCCACCCATCCCGCGACCGCCACTGGGGTCGCCGCGCGACCAGTCATTGCAGCGTGACCTTGCCGTTCGTCGACGCCCGTTCCGCCGCGGCCTCCCGCCGGTCGAGACCGTCCAGGGCGGTGTCGAGCAACGTCTGCACAAATGCCAGCCGCTCCGGCTCGGACCGTGACTCCAGCAGGCGCTGCTTCGTGACCGCGTCCAGCTCCAGGGCGCCTGCCACGGCGTATGAGAGGGGGACGCCGGCTGCGGTGTCGGGATCGCGGCCCGCGCCTGCGACGGTCTCGGCGAGCCGCCGGAAGCGCTCCGCGACCGCGGCCGCGACGGTCGGGTCGACGGCCTTGTCGATGTCCGGGAGCGGCTGCACCCGGGCGGTGAGGTACAGCTGTCCGTCGGTCTGTGCGACGATCTCGACTCGCTCGCCGCCCAGGGCGATGATGTTCATCCGGCCGTCGGCGAAGCGACGAAGCAGCGTGTCGGGATGGGCGGTGCAGCCGACACGAGCCACCCCATCCTCGGTCGCCAGCGAGAGCACGAACGGCCGCGACCCGAGCGTGCAGTCGGCGACCAGCGCCCGGTAGCGCGGCTCGAAGACGTGCAGGGGGACCCGCTCCCCCGGGAGCAACACCATGCCGAGCGGGAACAGGCCAAGTTCTCGCTGGGCCGGATCGGGCATGGATTCATCCTAGGGGGGCCTGTACGATCCGGCCCGCCGATGGACCTGCAACCGCTCCCGCCCGGTCTCTTTCGGGCTGCGCTTGACGCGGTCGACCCCTACGAGCCCGGACGGCCGATCGAGGCCGTCCGACTCGAGACGGGCATCGAGGAGGTCGTCAAGCTCGCGTCGAACGAGGGGCCCTTCGCGCCCTTCCCGGGTGCGCAGCAGGCCATCGCGGAGGCCGCGGCGGGGCAGCGCCTGTACCCGGACCCCGGTTGCTGGGCCCTTCGCGACGCGATCGAGCGCCGCACGCTCGTCCCGGCCGACCAGATCCTCCCGGGCAACGGTGTGGACAGCCTCATCAAGCTGATCTGCCTCGCGACGATCGACCCGGGAGATCAGGTCGTGATGGGGTGGCCGTCGTTCATCTCGTGGCGGCAGGGGGCGCTGATGATGGGCGGTGAGCCGGTGCTCGTGCCGCTCGCCTCCGACGGCGCCTATGACCTCGAAGCGATGCTCGCCGCGATCGGGCCGCGCACGAAGCTCGCGGTGATCGTCAGCCCGAACAACCCGACGGGGGCCGCAGTCGACGCGGACGCGCTCGTCGCGTTCCTCGACCGGCTGCCGTCGCATGTGCTGCCCGTGCTCGACGAGGCGTACTTCGAGTACCTCCCGGCGGGGGGGCACAACGGCGCCGAGCTGGTGCGCGACGGGCGAAACCTCGCCGTCGCCCGCACCTTCAGCAAGGTCTACGGCCTCGCCGGCGTTCGCGTCGGGTACCTCATGGCGCATCGCGATCTCCTCGGCGCGCTTGCGAAGGTCCGCAACGTGTTCGACGTGAGCGGGCTGGCACAGGCGGCGGCCGCCGCCACCCTGCGAGAGGCGGACGCCCACCTTCCGGAGCGCGTCGCCATCAACGCGGCCGAACGGGCGCGGCTCGACGCCGCGCTCCGCGAGATCGGCCTCACGCCGATGCCATCCACGGCGAACTTCCTGCTCGTGGACCTCGGTTCGGCGGCACGTGCCAGTGCCTGTTTCGAAGCGCTCCTGGCGCGCGGCGTCATCGTGCGGCCCGCGAGGGGCTTCGGCGCGCCGGCGGCCATCCGCGCGACGATTGGCTGGCCGCACGAGAACGACCGGTTCGTGCGGACGCTCGCCGAGGTCCTGACGGAGCTGCCGCCACCGATCGACGGCTGATGGAGGTCCAGGAGATCCTCACGGGCGTGCGCACCGGCGACCGGCGCGCGATCGGCCGGGCCATCAGCCTGGTCGAGGGGCGTGGCCCCGCGGGGCGCGAGGTGCTGCGGGGCCTCCACCCGTCGACGGGACGTGCGATCCGGCTCGGCGTTACCGGGTCGCCGGGGGTGGGCAAGAGCACGCTGATCGGAGCCCTCGTGGGGCATCTGCGGCGGTCGGGACGCACGGTCGCGGTCGTGAGCATCGATCCGACGAGCCCGTTCACGCGGGGGGCCGTGCTCGGCGACCGGATCCGGCTGACCGACCACTTCTTGGACCGGGGGGTGTTCATCAGGTCCATGGCGAGCCGGGGGCACCTGGGCGGGCTGTCCGAGGCGACTGGGGGCGCGGTGCTGGTGCTCGACGCGGCCGGTTTCGACGTGGTGATCGTCGAGACGGTCGGCTCGGGTCAGAGCGAGGTGGAGGTCCAGACCCTGACCGAGACGGTCGCGCTGGTGCTGATGCCGGGAAGCGGCGACTCCATCCAGGCGCTCAAGGCGGGGCTCATGGAGATCCCCGACGTCCTCGTCATCAACAAGGCCGACCGGCCCGGAGCCGACCTGCTGCGCTCGGAGCTCGAGGCGACCATGTCGCTCGTTCCGGCACGGTCGTGGGAGCCGCCCATCGTCGAGACCCGGGCGCACGAGGCCGCGGGTGTCGACGCACTGTGGGCGGCGGTGGAGCGCCACCGCGCGCACCTGGCCGATGCCGGGCTCATGGAGGATCGCCGTCGCGACGGCCTGCGTCGCCAGCTTCGGGCGCTCGCCCTCGACCGGCTCGGCCGCCGACTCGACGGCGCGTTCGACCCGGCGTTCATCGACGGCCTGGTCGGCGAGGTCCTCGCGCGGACCCTGGATCCCGACACCGCCGTCGACAGCGTCCTCGAACGCATCGAGTAGCCGACCGCGCTCCGCACCGCCAGTCCGCCGTCGGAGGCCGGGCGACCACCGACGACGGAGCGGGCGCCCGGCGGGGTCAGCCGGCGAGCGTCGCGGCGACGCCGCCCTCGGTCGGAAGGCCCGCGGCGATCCACTCGGCCTTGCCCTCATGGTAGTCGCGGACGTTGGTGTAGCCGAGCTGCGCGAGGCGACGGGCGGCGATCCCGGAGTTCTGGCAGGGGCCGCTGGCGCAGTAGACGACGATGGCGGCGTCCCTGTCAGGCAAGCGCTCACCGGCGAGGCTGTCCACCTCGTCGTGGGGGATGTTGATCGCGCCGGGCAGGTGCTGGTCCGTGTAGTACTGGGGCGGCAGCGCCTCGACCAGGATGGGCGGGGTGGGGCTGTCGAGGCTGGCGCGCAACTCGTCGAGCGTGATGGTCGTGGACATGAGAGGACTCCTTCTAGACTGTGCCGGCGGTGTGTGCCCTGAGCGCAGTGTGTGTGTCGGCACATAGCACGGTAGCACATAGTTTGTGCCGACACACAATGTGTCGTGTAACATTGTGGCGATGGCCGACCCGATTCCCGACGAGCACCTGCTGGCGTGGCGGACGTTGCTGAACGCACACGCCACCCTCGTGCGTGAGATCGAGGACGCGCTCTCCGCGGCGGGGCTCCCGCCGTTCGCCTGGTACGACGTCCTCTGGCCGCTGCACCGTGAGCGTCGCCCGATGCGGATGGGCGAGCTCGCGGCCAACGTCGTCTCGATCGGGCGGACCGGACTGACCCGCCTCGTGGACCGCTTGGAGGCCGCGGGCATGATCACGCGCGAACCCGCCCCGGGCGATCGCCGGGGTGTCCAGGTGCGCATCACGAAAGAGGGCGCGGGCCTGCTCCGCCGCATGTGGCCTGTGTACGCGGGCGTCTTGCGCGAACGGTTCGTCGCCGCCCTGGACACCGACGAGGCGTTGGGCCTTGTGGCGACGTTGGGTCAGCTCACATCCGGCGGCGCCGTGTCGGCGCCGTCACGCTGACCTACTTACCTGCGGCGAGCCCCTCCGCAAGGCGGGCGACCAGCCGCAGGCCGTATCCGCTGGAGGCCCCGCCGGGCATCGCGGTGCCGGCGACGTCGAGGTGACACCACGGCAGGCCCTCCGTGAACTCGCGGAGGAACATCGCCGCGTAGACCGCCCCGGCCTGACGCTT
>CAYTRV010000101.1:0-7950 GCA_964440285.1 uncultured Bifidobacteriaceae bacterium | reverse complement strand
AGTTCCTTCAGCGTGGCGTCCATCTTGCCGCGGCTGAATTCGTCGATCTCCAGGCCCTTCACCATCTGGTATTTGCCGCCCGCGCAGGTAACCGGGAAGCCGTACATCGTGCCCTCCGGTATGCCGTAGGAGCCGTCGGAGGCAATGCCCATCGTGATCCACTTGCCGTTGGTGCCCGCGATCCAGTCGCGCATGTGATCGATGGCCGCGTTGGCGGCGGAGGCGGCCGAGGAGAGTCCCCGCGCCTCGATGATCGCCGCGCCGCGCTTGCCGACGGTCGGGAGGAACTCCTCCCGCAGCCAGGCGTGGTCGGTGATCAGGTCGGTGATGGCCTTCCCCCGGACGGTGCCGTTGGTGAAGTCTGCGAACATCGTCGGCGAGTGGTTCCCGAAGATGATGAGCCGCTCGACGTCGGTGACCATCGCGCCGGCCTTCTGCGCGATCTGGGTGACCGCGCGGTTCTGGTCGAGCCGGGTCATCGCCGTGAACCGCTCGGCCGGCAGCCGCTTCGCCTGCGACGCGGCGATCATGCAGTTCGTGTTGCAGGGGTTGCCGACGACGGCGACGCGGCAGTCGTCCGCCGCGACCTCGTCGATCGCCCGGCCCTGCTCGACGAAGATCTTGCCGTTGTCGCGAAGCAGTTCGGCCCGCTCCATGCCCGGGCCGCGCGGCTTGGAGCCGAGGAGCAGGCACCAGTTGGCGTCCTTGAACGCGACCTTTGGGTCGGCGGCGAGCACCATGCCGTGCAGCAGCGGGAACGCGCAGTCGTCGAGCTCCATCGCGACGCCGCGCATCGCCTTCTGGGGGCCCTCGACGGGGATCTCCAGGAGCTGGAGGGTGAGGGGCTGGTCCGGGCCGAACATCTCACCGGCGGCGATGCGAGGCAGCAGGCTGTAGCCGATCTGACCGGCAGCGCCGGTCACGGCAACGCGGATCGGGTTCTTCACGGTCTCCTCTGGGTTGTCGCGGTGGGGCGGTTCAGCCCCGGAGCTTCTTGATGAGCGCGTCGGCGACGCCGCTGGTGCCGACCGCGGTCGGGTCGTCCCGGTTGGGCTTCATGTCGTAGGTGACGTCTTTCCCCTCGATGATCAGCTCGGCCATCGCGTTCTCGAGACGGTCGGCCGCCTCGTGCTCCTCGAGGTACCGGAGCATCATCACTCCGGAGAACATCATGGCCATCGGGTTGACCTTGTTCTGCCCGGCGTACTTGGGGGCGCTGCCGTGGGTGGGCTCGAACAGGGCCACGCCGTGGCCGATGTTCCCGCCCGGAGCGACTCCGAGGCCGCCGACGAGGCCTGCGCCGAGGTCGCTGAGGACGTCGCCGTACAGGTTGGGCAGCACCAGCACGTCGTAGAGCTCGGGCTTTTGGACCAGCTGCATGCACATGTTGTCGACGATCCGTTCCTCGAACTCGATGTCGGAGTTCTTCTCCGCGACCTCGAGCGCGACGGCCAGGAACAGGCCGTCCGTGTACTTCATGATGTTGGCCTTGTGGACGGCGGTGATCTTCTTGCGGCCGTACTGACGAGCGTAGTCGAAGGCGAACTGCACGATGCGCCGGGTGCCTTCGACGGAGATCGGCTTGATCGAGAGGCCGGAGTGGTCGCTGATCTTCGTCCCGGGGAGGAGGCGCTCGATCTCCTCCTTAATCCTGAGCTGTTCCGGCGTGTCCTTCTCGAACTCGATGCCCGCGTACAGGTCCTCGGTGTTCTCACGGACGATGACGAGGTCGATGTCCTCGTACCGCGAGCGTACCCCTTTGTAGCTCTTGCAGGGACGTACACACGCATAGAGGTCGAGGGCCTTTCGGAGGGCGACGTTCACGCTACGGAACCCCGTGCCGACAGGAGTGGTGATCGGCCCCTTGATCGCGACCTTGTTCTTCCTGATCGACTCGATCACCGCGTCCGGCAGCGGCGTGCCCGCGGTCTCCATGATGTCGACACCGGCTTCTTGCACATCCCATTCGAAGTCGACGCCGGTCGCGTCGAGCACGCGCTTGGTCGCGTCGGCAATCTCGGGACCTGTGCCATCGCCGGGGATAAAGGTGACCTGATACGCCACGACTGCCTGACTCCTCGGACGGTTACGGAAAACCGGCCGCCCCGAAGGACGGCCGCGAAGCCGAGGGAGTATAGCGATACGGCCCCGTCGGGCCCCGGGAGACGGCCGAGCCCCCGCCCGGCGGCGGCGCTCTCGATCTCTCCCGCGCGGCGCTCGGTCAGGGGTGCGCGCGCGAACCGGCGATCTGCTCGCCGAGCCCGAGGCAGCCCGGGCAGGTGCACGGGGTGAGCCCGTCGCCGTTGCGGTCCTCGAAGATCCGCCGCTGTCCCCAGCAGGTCGGGCAGGGGATCCAGATCGCAGGCTCCCGGTCGGCGTCTCGCAGGGTGAGAGATCGGAACTTGCTGCTTTCGAACATGGTGCTCATCGTGTTCCTCCTGATCGCAGGCGATCCTGCTTCTGAAGGTACGAATCGCCGACGCTCAGGTCGTTCGCCGACCTCGCGTTCGGGGTGTAACGCCCGTCACGCTTCGGGGACGGAGCGAAATCGCCCGGCGAGCGCGCCGAGTCCCCAGCGCTCCACGAGCGCGCCGGCCGCCGACCAATCCGGTTCCCGGTCCGGGAGCAGCGGGATCGGGGCGTCCGCCTGCATCGTCGCGATCTGCCGGTAGCCGAGCAGGACCTCGCCCTCACCGGGGAAGCGCCCGGCGACGAGCGCGTGCTCGAGGGCCCCGAACCGGGCGAGGATCTCAGCGGCTTTCTTCGGGCCGATGCCCCGAGCGCCGGGAATGCGATCGGAGGGGTCGCCGCGGAGCGCGATGAAGTCGGGGACCTGCGCAGGCTCGACTCCGTAGCGCTCACGCACGCCGGCGGGGTCGACCCGCTCGACCTCCGCCACCCCGCGGATGGGCCGCACCACAGTCACCGCGTCGCTGACGAGCTGGTAGGCGTCCCGATCGCTCGTGACCACGACCGTCCGGCCGGCGCGGCCGGTCTCCGCCTGCGCCGCCGCGGCGAGGAAGTCGTCGGCCTCGAAGCCCGCGCCCTTCGCGTTCGCCAAGCCGGCGGCGGCGACGAGCTCGGGGAGGCGCTCCAACTGGGCGACGAGATCGTCCGGGAAGTCCCGGCCGCTCTGGTACTCCGGGAGCAGCGTGTGCCGCCACGTGGGGACGCCGACCGTGTCCCAGCACGCGAGCAGGGTTCGGGGACGTTCCATCTCCCAGAGCCCGAGGATCATGTTGGCGAAGCCGACGATCATGTTCGCCGGCCGTCCCTCCCCGTCGCCGATGCTCCGCGGCAGCGCGTGGTACGCGCGATGAGCGAGCGAGTCGCCGTCCAGGACGAGCAGGGGACGCATGGCTGGGAAGGTACCGTGGACCCTCGGCGCCCGCCGCGTATCGTGACCAGGATGGGTCCCGTTCACGCGTCACGCCGCCATCCCGGAGACGGCGCGTGAGCTTCGCCGGCTACCGGGCCACCCTGGCGACTCCCGGCATCGTCCGCCTGTACGCAGCGTCCGTCGTCGCGCGCATGCCGCTCGGCTTCGGAACCCTGGCGGTCGTGCTGCTGGTGCGCGACGCAACCGGCTCCTTCTCGATGGCCGGAGCGGCGGCGGGCGCCGAGCTCCTCACAGCGGCGCTCACCGCCGCACCGCTGGGCCGGCTCGTGGACCGCCTCGGCCAGACCCGGGTCCTCGTGCCGCTCGCCGTGTTCAACGCGGCATCGCTGTCCGTGCTCGCCCTCGCCGGGCTGCTCGACGCCCCGGGCGGGGCGCTCATCGCCCTCGCCGCGCTCGTGGGGGTCATGCCACCCGTCTCCGCCTGCCACCGCGCCCTGCTGGCCACCATGCTGTCCGGAGACCGTCTGCAGTCGGCCTACGCACTGGAATCCATCGTGCAGGAGGGGATGTATACGGGCGGGCCGCTGCTGGTCGCTGCCGCCGTCGCGTTCGGCGGCCCAGCCGACGCGCTGATCGCCGGGGCGGCGTTCACCCTGTTGGGAACGCTGTGGTTCGCCAACGCGGGGCTCTCCCGCCAATGGCGGGCGCCCGCCGTGACGCGGTCGGGGGGCGGTGCCCTGAACTCACCGGTGGTGCGTCTCCTCGTCCTCTACGGAGTGCTCGCGGGATCCGGCTTCGGGGCGTTCGAGGTCGCGGTCACCGCGTTCGCACGGGAGCGGGGATCGCCGAACGCGGCGGGCCTTCTTCTGGCGGTGTGGGCGGTTGGGAGCATGAGCGGTGGCCTGTGGTACGGGTCGCGCGATTGGCGCCGTCCCGCGGCACGACGCTTTGGCGAGGTCTCCTGGGTGGTTGCCGCCGCGTTCGTGCCGGCGATCGTGGCCCCGTCGCTCTGGTCGCTGGCGCCGCTCATGGCCGTCGCCGGACTCGCGATCGCTCCGATGGCCAGCCTGCTCTACACGCTCTGCGGCGAACTCGCGCCAGAGGGGATGATGACCGAGTCGTTCACCTGGTTGAACACGGCGTTCCCCATCGGCATCGGTGCGGGCGCCGCCCTGTGCGGCGTCGTGGTCGACGGGCCGGGCGCACGGGCGGGGATCGCGCTGGCCTGCGTCGGGCCTGCCCTCGCCGCCCTCGCCGCAACCGCTTGGCGTGGCGTCCTCCTCCCCGAGGGTGCTCGGAGCGTGGCCGGGCGCCGCGGGACACATGGCCCACGTGGCGCGGTGCGAACGGGACCCGCCGCCGATGCACCGCACGACGCGCCAGGCGCGGACTCAGACGTCAGGTAGAGTTCGTTGACGACCTCGAACCGGAGGAGAGCGAAGCGTGCGGACGCATGATGTCGTGGTAGTGGGAGCGGGGCTGGCCGGGATGCGCGCGGCGATCGCCGCGAAGGAGGCAGGGGCCGACGTCGCCCTCGTGACGAAGATCCACCCGGTGCGCAGCCACTCCGGCGCCGCGCAGGGAGGCATCAACGCCGCGCTCGGCAACGAGACCGACGACAACCCCGAGAACCACACGTTCGACACCGTCAAGGGGTCTGACTACATCGGCGATCAGGACGCCATCGCGATCCTCTGCGAGGGAGCCCCGGCCGAGATCATCCAGCTGGAGCACTGGGGCGCCATCTTCAGCCGCCACGAGACCACCGGCAAGATCGCGCAGCGCCCGTTCGGCGGCGCCGGCGTCCCGCGCACCTGCTTCGCCGCGGACATCACCGGCCTCGTGATCCTCCACACGCTCTGGACCGTCTGCGTCAAGTACGACATCCCGACGTACGAGGAGTACTTCGTCACCGAGCTCGTGCGCGACGGCAACGGAGCGTGCTGCGGCGTCGTGGCCTACGACATGCTCCACGGCGCCGTCGAGACGATCGCCGCGAAGGCGGTCATCCTCGCCACCGGTGGCGCGGGCCGCGTCTACCGGCCGTCCACGAACTCCCACGCCTCCACCGGCGACGGCATGGGCCTCGCGCTCGCGGCCGGCGTGCCGCTCAAGGACATGGAGTTCATGCAGTTCCACCCCACCACGCTCAAGACCAACGGCGTGCTGGTCACGGAGGGCGCCCGCGGCGAGGGCGGGTACCTGCTCAACAACGACGGCGAACGGTTCATGACGAAGTACGCGCCGAACAAGCTGGAGCTCGCCTCGCGTGACGTCGTCTCCCGGGCCGAGGCCACCGAGATCCTCGAGGGCCGCGGCGACGAGAACGGGTGCGTGTTCCTCGACCTGCGACACCTCGGCGAGGAGCGCATCAAGGAGCGCCTCCCCCAGATCCGGGAGCTCGCGATCGCGTTCGCGGGCGTCGACCCGATCCACACACCGATCCCGATCCGCCCCGGCGCGCACTACCACATGGGTGGCGTGCACGTCGACAACTGGGGCGCCGCACCGCACATGCCGGGCCTCTACGCCGCCGGCGAGTGCTCGTGCGTCTCTGTACACGGCGCGAACCGGCTCGGCGGAAACTCGCTGCTCGAGACCGTCGTGTTCGGCCGGCGCGCGGGCCATGCCGCGGCGCTCTACGCGCAGAACACGTTCAACGGCCGCAAGATCGAGGCGACACCGGCGGCGGCCAGGGACTTCGAGCAGACGCTCCGGAGGCTGCTCGACCGCACCGACGGCCCCCGCCAGCACGAGCTTCGCGACACGCTCGCCGACACGATGCAGGAGAAGGTCGGTGTGTTCCGCACCGGCGACGACCTCGCCGAGGCCAGGGACGCCGTCGCGGACCTGCGCGAGCGCTTCAAGGACGTGGTCGTCACCGACAAGGGCCGCACGTTCAACCAGTCGCTCATCCACACCATTGAGACCGGGTGGCTCCTCGACCTCGCCTCGTGCATGGTGGAGGGCGCGGTGACCCGCACCGAGAGCCGGGGCGCCCACTGGCGGCTCGACCATCCGGAGCGCGACGACGAGAACTGGATGAAGCACACGCTGGCCTACCTCGAGGACGACGCGATCCGTCTGGACTACACCGAGGTCACCATGACGAAGTACCAGCCCCAGGTGAGGACCTACTAATGCCAGCCACGACGTTCAAGATCTTCCGCTACCAGCCGGACGCGGCCAAGCCGGAGCCGTTCTACCAGGACTTCACCCTGGAGCACGAGCCCCAGAAGACGCTCCTCGACGCGATCCTCGACCTGCAGAACGAACAGGACGGGTCGCTCGCGATCAGGTACTCCTGCCGAAGCTCGATCTGCGGGTCGTGCGCGTGCAAGGCCGACGGGCGGACGGTGCTGGCCTGCATGCAGCAGGTGGAGGATCTCAAGTCGTGGTCCGGCAAGGACACGGTGCAGGTCGACCCCATGGGCAACTTCAAGCCCGTGAAGGACCTCGTCGTCGACCTCGACCCGTTCTGGGAAAAGGTCAAGTCCGTCAAGCCGTACCTCATCGCCGACGACCCGCCGCCCGAGAAGGAACGGATCGTCCCCAAGGAGGCGATGCAGCGCGTCTACAAGGAGGCGAACTGCATCCTCTGCGCGGCCTGCTACTCCGAATGCAACTCGTTCGAGGCGGACCCGGAGTTCGTCGGCCCGGCGGCGCTCGCCTGGGGATACCGCTTTGCGGGCGACGTCCGCGATACCCGCCGCGCGGAGCGGGCGAAGCTGTACACCGGCAAGCACGGCGTGTGGGACTGCACACGGTGCATGGCCTGCAACGAGCGGTGCCCGAAGGGCGTCGACCCGCGTGACGCGATCGAGAAGCTCGGCGGCATCGCCTTCCAGGAGGGCCGCAGCCTCAAGGACGCGGGCGCTCGCCACGCGAAGGCGTTCCTCATCTCGATGCGCACCGGCGGCAAGCTCAACGAGACCCTGCTGGTCCCGTTCACGGACCCGGTCAAGGCGCAGCTGGACATCCCGTTCGCCCTGAAGATGCTCTCCAAGGGCAAGGCGCCGTCGCCGCTGCCCCACAAGGTGAAGCGCCACGACGAGGTGAAGAACCTCATGAAGAACGTCAAGGAGACCATCTAGATGCCGTCCTTCGCGTATTACCCCGGCTGCGTCGCGGAGTTCTCGTCGAAAGAGCTCAACGTGACGACCAAGGCGCTCGCCCCCATGCTCGACATCGAGCTGGTGCCGATGCCCGCGGCCACCTGTTGCGGGGCCGGCGACATCGCCGAGGCCAAGCCGAACCTGTATCTCACGCTCAACGTGCGGATCCTCTCCGAGGCGGAGGAGATGGGGCATGACGTCCTCACCATCTGCAACGTCTGCACCCTCAACCTGCGGCGGGCGAACAAGATGGTGAAGGAGGACCCGCGGCTGCTGGAGCAGGTCAACGGCGAGCTGGTCAAGGCCGGGTCACGGCCGTACTCCGGCAGCGTCGAGGTCACCCACCTCCTGTGGTACATCTCCACGGAGGAGGGCCTCGCGACGCTCGAGAAGCAGGGTCCGCGCGGGCTGAACGGTCTGCGGGTCGCTCCGTACTACGGCTGCCAGCTCCTGCGGCCGTCGTCGGTGATGGGCTTCGAGGACCCCGACCGGCCG
>CAYTRV010000100.1:0-7977 GCA_964440285.1 uncultured Bifidobacteriaceae bacterium | reverse complement strand
GCGGACTACGAGCGGCGGCTCGCCGCGGAGGTCGACCTCGAGCGCCTGTCAGCGGACGCCGCGCGCTCCGCCCTCGAGGGCGGCCGGGTGAGCGCGGTGCTCACGCTCCCTGCCGGTTTCATCAGCGACCTGCAGTCGGGGATCCGGTCGCCGACGATCGGCCTCGACGTCAGCCGCCGTTCGCCGATCGAGGCGCAATCGATCTCCCGCCGCCTCGAATCGGCTGTCGCCCGGCTCAACCAGGAGCTCGCCGGAACGTACGTCGCCCAGACCCTCGACCTGGTGCGGATCATCGTCGAGGGCGGCGACGTCGCCATCTTCACCCGTCAGGGCAACGTGCTCGGGCTCAAACGCAGCGAGCGGCTCGTGCGCCAGCTGCAGCAGATCCTGACGCGGCAGGGCCAGCGGCTCCTCGCCAACCGGATGGACCCGCTCCTCAACTTCATCGTCGAGGCCGGGGTGAACCTCGAGCTCGCAAACGACGCGGCGACGGCCCTCAGCCGGCCGATCGCGCTGAAGGTCCCCGACCCGCCGACCGGTCGGGAACCGCTCTCCGGGTTCGGCTTCGCCGGTGCATTGCTCGTGAGCCTCGCGCTGGTCGGCGTGCTGCTCGCGGCGGCGAGCCTCGCCGCCGAACGGGAGGACAACACCCTGGTGCGCCTGCGACGCGGGCTCATCCGCACGGAGGCCCTCGTCGGCGAGAAGGTGACGTTCGCCGCCGTCGTGTCGCTGGTGATCGGGCTGATCTTGCTGGCGATCGTCGCCGTGGCGACGTCCCTCGCGGTGGGACGCTGGGCGCTGTGGCTGCCGACCCTCCTCCTGTCGGGGCTCGCCTTCGCGGGCTTCGGGGTGCTCGTCGGAGCCCTGGCGCGGGAGACCCGCACCGGCCTGCTCGCCGCGCTCATGCTGGCGCTGCCCCTGATCTTCCTGGGCCTGTTCACGGAAAGCCCCGCGGCGAGCACGATCAGCGAGTTCTTCGCGTTCGGGCCCGCGTTTCGCACATTCCAGACGCTGCTGGTGGAGCCGTCGCTCGTCGCGGGCGACATCGTGTTGCGCTTCGGCCAGCTCGCCCTCCTGGCGGCGGTGTTCACCGGTGCGGCAGCCGTGGCACTCCGAAGGAGGACCGAGGTGTGAACGACATGTACCGGGAGCTCTTGCAGCGGGCGGCGGGAGAGGCGTCGCGCCTCGTGGAGGTCGTCGACGACCTGACCGAGCGGCTCGCGATCGCCGAGGCGCAGCACGCCCTCATCGCCGATTGGCCCCAGAGCCGCGTCGCCCTCGTGCGCTCCGCGATGCAGGAGCCGGGGTTCGCCGACGTCGCCGGCTGCACCAGCGAGCTGGAGCGCGCCGAGGCGGAGCTCGCCGCCGTGCAGGAACTCCGCCGGCGTCTCGCCGGCGAGCACACGTAGACGGACCCCGCTGGAGTTCCGCTCGGCCCTGATGGCCTATCGCGCGATCCGGCGGGGAGAGTGCTCGTCGCTCAGACGAATTCGCGCTTCAGGGGAAGCGCCTCGGCCAGATGACGGTGGTACTCGCCGGGCGTGAGATCCACCGCGCCGAAGCGCTCCGTGTGCGGTGACGACATCTGGATGTCCCAGAGCGTGAAGCCCCGGGCGGCGAGGTGGCCGTGCGTCGCGACGAGCGCGGCGCTTCCCGCGTCGGACACCCGGTGGAACATGCTCTCGCTCGTGAACAGGCCGCCGATGGCGACCCCGAACAGCCCGCCCGCGAGCCGCCCTTCGCTCCAGATCTCGACGCAGTGCGCGAACCCAGCCGCATGCGCGTCACAGTACGCGTCCGCCAGTCGCCGGCTGAGCCACGCCCCGCCCTGACGTGCCTCGCCGCACGCCGCGACCACCTGCTCGAACGCGGTGTCGACGCGCACCTCGAACGCGCGCGCCCGCAGCGCCCTGCCGACCGATCGCGGGACCCGGAACCCGTCGATCGGGATGACCGCGCGCGGATCGCACTCGTAGAAGCCGACCTGGCCGTCGATGTCCATCGGGAAGCAGCCCGCGGCGTACGCTACGGCGAGCTCCGCTGGACCAAGGTTGCGGGACATACGGGCACCGTACCCGGGGCTCGATCGCTCTACAGGTCGTCCACGCCCCCGCCGAGCCGGCCGTCCATGCCGATGTCGCCGAACCGCGCCTGGCCACCGCGCCAGTGCGCCTCCCGCAGCAGTTGGGACACCAGGGCCTCCCGCTCGTCGCGGTTCATCTCGTCGAGCTGGCGGACCTGGTCGCTGGACACCGCGACATCCGGGAACGCGGCCAGCGCACGAAGCGGATCGTCGATGAGGGCGGCGCGGAACCGCTCGTCGGCGATCGCACGCACCCAGATCGTCGGTTGGGAGCTCTCGCCGGACATCGCCCTCCCTCGTCGGCCGCGCTCGCAAGGGCCGCCGATCGAGCGCGGTCGCGCGATACACTCGACGGCCGTGATCGACGATACCCCACGCACGAGCATCGGTGCGTTCCCGCGCGTGCGACCCCGGCGACTTCGGGCCGGTGCGACGCTGCGGCGGATGGTCCGGGAGACGCGCCTGTCGCCCGACCAGCTCGTGCTGCCGCTGTTCACCGTCACCGGTACGGGCGTGGAGCAGCCGATCGACTCCCTGCCCGGCCAGTCCCGCCAATCGACAGACCTCCTCGCCCGCCGTGCACGCGCCGCGTTCGACGCCGGGGTGCCTGCGGTGCTCCTGTTCGGCATCCCGGACGACAAGGACGCGGCTGCGAGCGGCGCCTACGCGCCAGACGGCGTGGTGCAGACGGCGATCGCCGCGATCAAGGCGGCCGCGCCGGACCTCGTCGTCATCACCGACGTGTGTCTGTGCGCCTACACCGACCACGGCCACTGCGGTGTGGTCGTCGACGGCGCGGTTCACAACGACCTGAGCCTCGAGCTGATCGCCCGCACGGCGGTGAGCCACGCCGACGCCGGCGCCGACATCGTCGCCCCGAGCGACATGATGGACGGCCGGGTCGGCGCGATCCGCTCCGCCCTCGACGCCGAGGGGCACGAGGGGACGGCGATCCTCTCCTACGCCGTGAAGTACGCGTCGGCGTTCTACGGTCCGTTCCGCGAGGCAGCCGGCTCGGCACCGGGGTTCGGCGACCGCCGCGGCTACCAGATGGACCCCGCCAACGCACGCGAGGCGCTGCGGGAGGTCGCCCAGGACGAAGGCGAAGGCGCCGACATGGTCATGGTGAAGCCGGCCGCCGTGTACCTCGACGTGATCGCGGCGGTGCGCGCCGCCACCGCGCTGCCGGTCGCGGCCTACCACGTGAGCGGCGAGTACGCGATGCTCAAGGCCGCCGCGGAGCGCGGGTGGCTCGACGACCGCGCCGCCGCGCTCGAGACGCTCACCGCGATCCGCCGGGCAGGCGCGGACCTCATCATCACCTACTACGCCGAGCCCGTCGCGGCGTGGCTGACCGCCACGTGACGACGGCGAGCGCCGCCCTGTTCGAACGGGCGCGGCGTGTGCTCGTGGGCGGCGTGAACTCCCCCGTCCGGGCGATGCGCTCGATCGGCCGCGATCCCCTCTTCATCGACCGGGCCGACGGTCCGTACGTGTGGGACGTCGACGGAAACCGCTACGTCGACTACCTCGCGACGTGGGGTCCGGCGATCCTCGGCCACGCCCACCCGGGCGTGCTGGCCGACCTGCGCGAAGCCCTTCCGCGGGGCACCTCATACGGCGCGCCCACCGAACGGGAGATCGTCTTCGCGGAAGCGGTCGTCGCCGCGTTCCCGTCGATCGAGCAGCTCCGGATGACCTCATCGGGCAGCGAGGCCGTGACCGGCGCGATCCGCCTGGCCAGGGCTGCCACCGGCCGCGACCCCGTCGTCAAGACCATCGGTGGCTACCACGGGGCGATCGATCCGCTGCTCGTGGAGGCCGGAAGCGGCGCGACGACCCTCGGGACGCCCAACAGCCCCGGTGTGCCCGAGGGCGCGGTGCGCGCGACGCGGTCGGTGCCCTACAACGACCTCCCCGCCGCGGAGGCCGCCCTCACGGGCGCCGCCGCGATCATCGTCGAGCCGGTCGCAGGGAACATGGGCACCATCGCACCCGCAGGCGGGTACCTCGCCGGGTTGCGCGAGGCGTGCGACCGCACCGGCGCCCTGCTCATCCTCGACGAGGTCATCACCGGATTTCGCGTCGCCTACGGCGGGGCGCAGGAGCGGTTCGGCGTGCGTGCCGACCTCACCTGCCTCGGCAAGGTCATCGGCGGAGGCCTTCCGGTGGGGGCGTTCGGCGCACGCCGGGAGATCATGGGCGAGCTCGCGCCCGAGGGCCCCTGCTACCAGGCCGGGACGCTGAGCGGGAACCCACTCGCGACGACGGCGGGCCTCGCCACGCTGCGCCACCTCGCCGCCCCCGGCGTCTACGCCACGCTCGAGGAGGCGGGCGCTGCGCTCGAGCAGGCGATCGTCGACAGCGGCGCTCCCGTCGTGGTGAACCGGGTCGGCTCGATGCTCACCCCCTTCTTCGCCACCGGCCAGGTGACCGACTACGCGTCCGCGACCGCATCCGACACCGCCGCCTACGGTCGGTTCGCACGGGCATTGCTCGACCACGGCGTCTACCCGCCGCCCTCGCAGTTCGAGGCATGGTTCACGGGTCTCACCCACGGCGACGCCGAGCTCGTCCAGACACGGGAGGCGCTGCGACGAGCAGCAGCGACACTGTGAGGGAGGCCCTCGCCACGCAACTCGGACTCGCGGAGAATCTCGTGGAGCCCGCACCGGAGCTTGTCGTCGCGCCGCTCGCCGAGCCCGGCCTCACGCCGGAGCACGCCGCCGGGCTCGACCTGATCCTGGAGGGGTTCCTGCTGCACCATGGGCGCGCCCGCCACCTGGACCTCCCCGACGCGGGACGGCGCGTGCTGGCGGGCGACTACTGCTACGCGCACGGCCTCGTCTGGGTCGCCGCCGCCGGCGACCTGCAGGTCATCGAGTTGCTCGCCGACCTCGTGGCGATGTCGGCGTCGCTGGTGTCGACCGGCCACCGCGACGGGCTCGCCCCGCTGTGGCGCGCGACGATCGCCGCGATCGCCAGGGACGACCCGGTGTTCACCGGCCGGCTCCGCCAGGCCAAGGACGCGCTGCGCACGGCGTCGAACACCGCCGCCATCAGGGCGCTGGCCGACGGGCTGCCCGCCTCACCCGAGCTCGAGGAAGCCCTCGTTGCGTGATCTCCGGGAATGGATCGACCAGTTGCGCAGCGCGGGCGAGCTTGTTGAGGTGACCGCCGAGGTCGACCCCCACCTCGAGATCACCGAGATCTCCGACCGGGTCATGAAGGCCGGCGGGCCGGCGATGCTGTTCTCGAACGTCCGCGGCAGCCGCCTGCCCGTGCTCATCAACCAGTTCGGCGGCTGGCGACGCGTCGCCATGGCGCTCGAGGTCGAACGGCTCGAGGACCTCGCCGAGCGCATCGAGACGCTCATCGAGCTGCAGCCGCCGCAGGGCCTGGTGGAGAAGGTCAAAGCGCTCGGCAAGCTGCGCGAGCTCGCGTCGTTCTCCGCGAGGACGGTGAAGGACGGCCCGTGCCAGGAGGTCTGGCTCACCGAGCCGGACCTCGACCTGCTGCCGATCCTCACCTGCTGGCCCGCCGACGGCGGCCCGTTCATCACCCTGCCGCTCGTGTTCAGCCACGACCCGCGCACCGGCGCCCGCAACTGCGGGATGTACCGCATCCAGAAGCTCGACCGGCGCACCGCGATGATGCACTGGCAGATCCACAAGGACGGCGCCGCGCACCTTCGCGACTCCGCCGGCCGGGTCCCGGTCGCGGTGGCGATCGGGTCGGACCCCGCCGTGACCTACGCCGCGAGCGCACCGCTGCCCCCCGGCGTCGACGAGATGATGCTGGCGGGGTTCATCCGCGGGAAGTCCGTCGAGATGGTCCGGTGCCGCACGGTCGACGTGGAGGTGCCGGCGACCGCCGAGGTCGTGCTCGAGGGGTACGTCGACGCGACCGACCTGCGTCCGGAGGGCCCGTTCGGGGACCACACCGGCTTCTACACGCCGGTGGACGGCTACCCGACGTTCCACCTGACGGGGATGTCGATGCGCCCCGACGCGATCTACTCGACGACGATCGTCGGGAAGCCGCCGATGGAGGACTTCTACCTCGGCAAGGCGACCGAGCGGATCTTCCTGCCACTCGTGCGGATGAGCGTGCCCGACCTCGTCGACATGAACATGCCAGTGGAGGGCGTCTTCCACAACTGCATCGTCGTGTCGGTGAAGAAGCGCTACCCGGGTCACGCGAAGAAGCTGATGAACGCGATCTGGGGCCTGGGCCTCTTGTCGCTGTGCCGATGCGTGATCGTGGTCGACCACGACGTGGACGTGCAGGACCTCTCCGGCGTCGCGTTCCGCGCCTTCTCCAACGTGGACGTCGGACGCGACATGCTGGTGACGGAGGGGCCGGTCGACGCCCTCGACCACGCGGCCCCGTACTTCGCCTACGGATCGAAGGTCGGCTTCGACGCGACCCGCAAATGGCCCGGCGAAGGCGTCGTGCGCCCCTGGCCGGACGAGATCGTCATGAGCGACGAGGTCCGCGCCCTCGTCGACCGCCGCTGGGGGGAGTACGGCCTGGGCTGACCGCCTCGACCAGGACGCCCCCGCGTGGTAGACCCTCCGTGATCGCGGAACACGACATGAGGAGGATGCCAATGCGCGCTCCCAGACGTTTCGTCCTGCCGGCCTGCACGCTCGCCCTCGCCGCCGGCGCGGTCGCGCTCGGAGGCGGAGACCCCAAAGCCGGCGATGCAACCGCTCCCGGATCCCAGGGGGGCTCCCTCGCAACGGTATCGCTCTCGTCGAACCTGAACGGCAGCCGTGAGATCGACGCAACGACCGGAGCGAACCGGGCGGGCGACCTCGATGGCCGGGGGGTCGGCTCGGTGCTGCTCCGCGGCCGCCGCCAGATCTGCGTGAACGTCAGCGTCGCCAACATCGCCGCTCCGACCGCCGCGCACATCCACGGCGCGGTCGCCGGTCAGAACGGCGCGGTGGTCGTCACGCTCGGCACGCCCCCGCAGGGCGGCCTGGCGGGAGCGATCGCCTGCTCCCAGATCGCCGCCGCGCTCCACCTGGACCTCCGGCGCAGACCACATCGCTACTACATCAACGTCCACAACGCGCTGTACCCGAACGGCGCCATCCGGGGCCAGCTCTTCAGAACACCCGCAGGCAGTTGACTCGCACCCCAGGGCGGCTCCGCGCCGCCCGGGGGGACCGCCCGCCAGTCGCTCCAGGGACATCCGACCCCCGGGCCTCGCGTTGCAACCCCGGTCCCATTCGGGTTGAATCCCAGGCCAGTCGGGCGACCGGAGGATCAGTGGAGCACGAGCAGCAGAACGGAGCACCTGCGGAGGGCGACTTCGGCCTCTACCAGGGACCGCGTGCGGTCGACCCCGAGGTCGCGGACGACCACGCCGACGATCCCGGGTACCACACCCGGACGAAGTTCCTGAGCCTCGTCGCGATTGCGATGGGCGGCGTCATGACCGCCGCGATCCTCGTCCCGGTCGTCGGGTTCGCCGTCGCCGACACATTCAGCGGCGAGGAATGGCGCTGGGTCGACGTCGGCAAGCTCGGCGACTTCGCGAGCGGGTCGACCACGTCGCTCGCCGTCACCGGCCCGGATCCCTCGGCGGACCGCCGCGTGTTCATCCGCAACCGCGACGACGAGCTCCTCGCCATCTGGAACCGCTGCGCCCACCTCGGGTGCCCGACCAAGTACTCCCCCGGATCCGACGGTTACGTCTGCCCCTGCCATGGCGGCGCGTACGACAGCCGCGGCCTCGTCACGGCCGGGCCGCCGCCGCGCCCCCTCGACCGCCTCGACATCAAGATCGTCGACAGCGCAGGCAAGGACGTCGCCTACGCCGACGCCAAGCCGAACGACCGCGTGCTGGTCGGCAAGGCGTACTCGATCGACGCCAAGGAACG
>CAYTRV010000099.1:0-8099 GCA_964440285.1 uncultured Bifidobacteriaceae bacterium | reverse complement strand
ACCGCACGGACATGGACGCGCCGCTCGAGTACCCGCTCAGGACGAGGTGGTCGTACCCTTGGTCCAGTAGCCAGTCGACCGCGGCGTCGAGGTCGAGGAGCGCGTCCTCGAGGATCGCGTTCCCGAACAGCTGACCGACGTTCCCCATCCTGGTCTCGGCGACGAGCATCGGGTGGCCGGCGCGAGCCAACGGCCCGGGGAGGAAACGCAGGGTCCCGACGAGGAAGTTGCCCATGATCCCATGCACGTGGATCTGTGCGGTGCGCCGGCCGGTGCGCCGCTCGCGTGCGCGCGTGGCCCGGTGGTCGACGTGCAGGAGCGCATCGTGGCTCTCCCCGTCCGCCGCGTGCAGCGTGACGAAGTCACGTTCGACCGCCACTCCGCTACGAGGCCGATCGGGCGACCGGCGCGGCCGGTTCGACCTGGGTGACCTCGCCCAGGGGCATCTGCAGGAACCGGCTGCCCACCTCGCGGAACGCGTCCGGGGCGCCGCTGCACGCGAACCGGTACTCACCTTCGCGGCCCGGTGGCCGCAGCAGCCCCCGGCGGCGCAGCGAGTCGGCGACCTCGTGGGCGAGCTCCTCACCGGCCTTGATGATCTCGACCCCATGCAACTGCCGGCGCAGGAGCTTCTCGACCATGGGGTAGTGCGTGCATCCCAGGATGACGGTGTCGACCGCTGCGTCGCGCAGGGGCGTGGTGTACTGGCGCACCATCTCCACGATCTCGTCGTCCCAGGTCTCGCCGCGCTGGATCGCCGGTGCGAGTCGGGGGCAGGCCACGCTGGTCACGCTCACCCCGGCGTCGTTGGCATGGATCATGCGCTCGTAGCTGCCGCTGGCGACCGTGGCGTCGGTTGCGAGCAGTCCGACCCGCCGGTTGCGCGTGGTCTGCACGGCGGCGCGTGACTCCGGCGCCATGACGCCCATCACCGGGACGTCGAGGTGTTGCTGCAGGTGCTCGAGCGCGGCGGCCGTCGCGGTGTTGCATGCGACGACGACGAGCTTGACCCCCTGGTCGTTGAGCCATTGGCCGATGGCGAGGGCTCGGTGGCGGATCTCGGCCCGGGACTTCTCCCCGTACGGGAACCACGAGGTGTCGCCGAAGTAGATGAAGTCCTCCGCCGGAAGGCCGATGAGGCATTCCTCGAGGATGGTGAGGCCGCCGACGCCCGAGTCGAACATGCCGATTGGCTGGTCGGGCCGGGCGTCAGCCATCGCTTCGGGCGAGGCTGCGGTAGCCGCCCCGGTAGTAGAGGAGCGGTTCCCCGGCCTGCGCGTCCACCTGCACGACGCGGCCGATGAGGATGGTGTGGTCGCCTCCGTCGGCGGTGGCGTGACGTTCGCACACGATGCGCGCGACGCCGCCGTGCAGCAGCGGGGCGCCGTACGGCCCGGGGGTCCACATGAGCCCGTCGAAGCGTTCACCGGGAGTGGCGAACCGGTTCGAGAGCTCGGATTGGTCGTCCTCGAGGATGTGGACGGCGAACCCGTCGGCCTGGAGCATCGCATCGCATGTCGCCGCCGAGTTCGCGAGCGACACCAAGATGAGCGGCGGGTCGAGCGAGAGGGAGCTGAACGCCGAGACCGTCATCCCGACGGGCCCGGTCGCGGTCACGATCGTCACCCCGCTGGCCCATCGGGAAAGGGCGGCTCTGAAGTCGTCCGGGCTGACGCTCTCGGGGCGGGACACGCGGCAATGCTAACGAGGCGATCCGGCAGAGGTCCCTGTGTCCTGTCGCACAGGTCTGTTGACCATACCCGCCGTTCCAGCGGGTTCGGCCCGGTCAGTCGGTCCCGGTCTCCGGAAGGTCGCTCGCCCGGACCCGGAGCGCGTCCCCCGACGACGGTCGCCGCGAACGCACCACCTCGAGGGCGCTCTCGCCGAGCGAATCCCAGACGTCGAGCTTTGTCCTGACCCGCTTGATCACCTCGTCGGTGAACTCGTCGGTGTGGGCGTGTCCCCCGAGGTCCATCGTGCGGATTTCCTCACCAACCGCCTCGAGCGCGGCCTCGTAGATGGCGCGCGAGGCGGCGTCCTCCTGCATGTAGGACAGCACCGCCGCTCCCGCCAGGATCATGGCCAGCGGGTTCGCAACGTTCTTCCCGAGCAGCGTCGGGGCGGTGCCGTGCGGTGCCTCCGCCATCACGACGGTCGGCCGGTACCGCTCGTCGAGCGCGAACAGGAGCGACTCGGCGCCCGCGATCGAGCCGAACAGCTGGAGGACCATGTCCGAGAGCAGGTCGCCGTCGCGGTTGAGCGCGGGCACGACGAGCGCGTCGCCGGTGTGGGAGATCAGCATGGCGTACGTGGCGTCGATGAGCATGGGCTTGTAGCTCACCTCGGGATGGCGGGCGGCGGCGGCGTCGAGTTCCTCCTTCAGCATCCCCTCGTACACCGGCGACACCGTCCATTTCGGCCCGCCGGTGACCGTCGCGTGCATCCGCGCCGCCTGCAGGAACGCGACCTCGGCCACGGCGCGACAGGTGCGTCGGGAGATGTGCTCGGTGCGCCAGGCGACCTCGTCGTCCCCCTCCCCCTCCCGGTGCTCCTTTGCGCCGTACGCGTCGTCGACCGCCATGCGTACGACGGAGATCGGCGCATGGATCCCGCCGACCGGCCGGACCCCCGACAGCCGCCTGCCCGTCCGGATGATGACCTTGCCGTCGATCTCCTCGCGCAGGATGGCGTTGGGGCTCCCGACGTCGCCCATCGCCTCGGGGGTGATCGTCGCAGCCTTCAGCCCGAAGCCATGGGTGCACATCGCCTTCGCGGCATCGTGGACCACCTGATTGCCCGTGGCGCGACGATGGTCGAGCGACAGGTCGTACCGCTCGAACGCGATGTCCACACCTGTGACGGCCGGATCGAGGACGCGGAGGGCCTCCTCGAGCAGCTCCTGCCCGGTCTCGTCCCCCTCCATGACGACGAGCGTCCGCGGCATCGTGGCGTGAGTGTAGCCGGTGTCAGGTGCCTGACCTTGACAGGGGCCCGTTGGGTGTCAGCAGGCACTTGACGTTGACCGAGAGTCGCATTCGCCCGCCTCCGGGTTAGCTCGCATCGTCGCCGGCGGCATCGGGGCGCCGGCCCATCGCCCGAAGGTCGGCCAGGGCGGGCCTGCAACCTGCGAGGACCGCCGCCCGCGCCTCGGTGTCGAGGGGGTCCCTGGTTCCACGGATCGCCGCGACCACCCGGCGCATCCCCTCGAGCAGCCGGGCGCACACTGCACAGCCCGCGACGTGATCGTGCACGGCATCGCGACGTTCGGCGGGCAGCCCGTGCTCCATGTAGTCGGTCACCAGCCCGGTGGCGAACTCCGCGCACGTCACCCCGGCCGGCCGGGCGGAGCTCGCGGCCGCGCTCACGCGGCACGACCGGCGGGCGGCGCGTTTCGCATGACGCAGTGGCTCGCTGCGCGCGCCCGTTCGACCGCCGACCCGGCGCGGTCCACGAACGCCCCGGCCAGGGCGGCCTCGTACAGCAGCAGGAACTGCTCGGCCAGCGCATCAGGGTCGTCGGCGTCGCTTCGGTGCGCAATGGCTCCGAACACCTCGTCGCGCAGGTACCTGCGGTACTCGAGGAGCGAGCCCCACGCGGCGTGCTTCGGGTTGCCGATCTCCGCCGCCGCCTTCCAGAACGGGCAGCCGTTGAAGTTCTTCATCGCCACGTAGTCGGCGACCTCGTCGAAGATCGCGTCGAGCATGCGCTCCGGCGAGTCGTCGCCCGTCTCGTCGAGGATCTCCCGCCACTCCGCCGTGTACTTCACGACGCGCGCGGCGAGATACGCCGCCACCAGGTCGTCCTTGGACGGGAAGTGCAGGTACAGGCTGGTCTTGGCGACCCCGGCGACTTCGACGATCTCGTTGACGCCGACCGTGTTGACGCCGCGCTCGTAGAAGAGCTTGTCGGCGGCCTTCATGAGGCGCGCGCGGGCGCCTCCCTTCGATGCGGTCGCCATGGGCCGAATGTACGACATACCGGTCAGTAGCGCTACCGACCGGTCTGTTACACGCGCAGCGAACTCTTCTCGCGGGCGACTCACGCCGCCACCCGAAACGCCAGCCTTCCCAGACCGGATGGCGAGGCCGGGTTCCGGTGATGCACCCCCCGAACGACTAGTAAAAAACCATACCTTTGCGCGCTCGTGACATGACCTTTGTTCAGTATTCCCCAGCCCAAATGGAGCCTACGGTTCTCGATACCAGTCGCAGTACCACAACGCACTTCTGCGCGACGCAACCCGTAAGACCGCGCGGAACGCTCTCCAGGGAGGGATGAGAAATGAAACGAAGGATCCGGAAGAGCCGCCGGCTGCGCGCCGCGCTCGGAGGCGTCCTCAGCGCAGGTCTCTTGGTCGGTGGTGTCGGCACGAGCGAGGCCGACGCGGTCACGTTCATCAAGTCCGACCTCGACTTCATCCTGCAGCAGATCAAGGTCTCTGAGGCCCACGCGGGCGGGGGTGCCCTCGCCGGCAACGGCCCGCTCCAGGTCCCCAACCCGCTGCTCCCGTACGGGGTGCGGACGGTTGACGGCTCCTACAACAACCTCCAACCCGGCCAGTCGCACTTCGGCGCCGCCGACCAGGTGTTCCCGCGCCTCACGAGCCCGCTCTTCCGGCCGGCGGAGAACTTCAACCTGTTCGGCCCGGGCGGGGTGCCCGGTCAGCCGGGCGGAAGCTCAACGTCGTACGCGCAGACGAAGGGCTTCGTCGAGGATTCGCATCCGCGCGTCATCAGCAACCTGATCGTCGACGCGTCGTCGGCCAACCCGGCCGCACAGGCCGCCGCGGACCAGAATCCCAACGCCGTGCCGGTCGACGACGGCTTCCCGGCGAACCCGGACCCGTTCTTCATCCCGAACACCGCGACGGACGCGGGCCTCTCCGCGCCGTACAACTCATGGTTCACGTTCTTCGGCCAGTTCTTCGACCACGGCCTCGACCTCGTGAACAAGGGCAAGAGCGGCACCGTCGTCGTCCCGCTCCAGCCGGACGACCCGCTCATCAAGGGCAAGGACGGCATCGCCGGAACCGCCGACGACCTCCCGCCCCACCTGCGGTTCATGCCGCTGACCCGCGCCACCAACCAGCCCGGGCCGGACGGCGTCGTCGGCGACAACCCCGCGACACCTCTCGTGGACGAGAGCGCCGACGACATCCACGAGGCGACCAACCAGACGACGCCGTTCGTCGACCAGAACCAGACCTACACGTCCCACCCGTCGCACCAGGTGTTCCACCGCGAGTACGTGCTCAACGCCGACGGCAAGCCCGTCGCGACAGGCAGGCTGCTCGACGGGGCCGCCGGCGGCGGTCTCGCGAGCTGGGCGGAGGTCAAGGCGCAGGCCCAGACGATGCTCGGAATCGCGCTCGACGACCAGGACGTCCTCGACGTCCCGCTCCTCCTGACCGACCAGTACGGGAAGTTCGTCCCGCACCCGGTGACGGGCTTCGCGCAGATCGTGACGAACGCGGGCAACCCCGGCCCCCCGACGTTTGACTCGGGCACGCCGGGCGCACCGGTCGACGCGACGCTCGCGGTCCGCACCGGCCACGCCTTCCTCGACGACATCGCGCACAACGCGGCGCCGAAGGGGAAGACGGCCGACACCGACACTGCCATCGGCCTCGCCAACGACCCGCCGTCGTCGACGGCGACGAACTACGACAACGAGCTGCTCGACGTGCACTTCGTCACCGGTGACGGCCGCGGCAACGAGAACATCGGCCTCACCTCCGTCCACCACGTGTTCCACTCCGAGCACAACCGCCTCGTCGACCACGTCAAGGCGGTTGTCACCGCCACCGGCGACGCGGCGTTCATCGCGCAGTGGCACCTCCCGGACGGCTCGTGGAACGGCGAGCGACTCTTCCAGGCCGCCAAGTTCGGCACCGAGATGCAGTACCAGCACCTCGTCTTCGAGGAGTTCGCCCGCAAGTTCCAGCCGCTCGTCAACGTGTTCGCCGGCTACCAGACCGAGATCAACCCGGCCATCGTCGCCGAGTTCGCCCACACGGTGTACCGCTTCGGGCACTCGATGCTCACGGAGACGGTCCCGCGGACCAACCCGGACGGCACGCCGAACGACATCGGCCTGATCGAGGCCTTCCTCAACCCCGAGGCGTTCATCGCAAGCGGCCCGACCTCGGCCGCGGCCGCCGGCGCCGTCGTGCAGGGCACGACCCGCCAGGTCGGCAACGAGCTCGACGAGTTCGTCACCGACGCGCTGCGCGACAACCTCCTCGGGCTCCCGCTCGACCTGCCGACCATCAACCTGGCCCGCGGTCGCGACACCGGCATCCCGCCCCTCAACCTGGTGCGCAAAGAGTTCTTCGCCGCGACCAGCCACTCGGCGCTGGAGCCATACAAGAGCTGGGCGGACTTCGGGCTCGCCATCCGGCACCCCGAGTCGCTCGTCAACTTCATCGCCGCCTACGGCAAGCACCCGAGCATCACCGGTGCCCCGACACAGGCCGCGAAGCGCACCGCCGCGGACCTCATCGTCAACGGCGGCGCCGGCGCGCCGTCCGACCGCAACGCGTTCCTCAACAGCCTCAACACCAGCGCGACGCCCGGCGATCCCCAGAACTGGGCCAACGACCTCGACGGGAACTCGATCACCGGTCTCGACCAGGTCGACCTGTGGATCGGCGGTCTCGCCGAGAAGCAGATGCCGTTCGGCGGCCTGCTCGGCTCGACGTTCAACTTCGTGTTCGAGACGCAGATGGAGAACCTGCAGGACGGCGACCGCTTCTACTACCTCGGCCGTCTCGCCGGTCTCAACTTCCTCAGCGAGCTCGAGGGCAACTCGTTCGCGGCGCTGATCGAGCGGAACACGACCGGCACGAAGTTCCTGCCGGCGGACGTGTTCTCCCGCCCGGACTACGTCATCGACCGCGACGTCCCGTCCACCTGGGTGGACGGCCCGCGTCAGCTCGCGTCGCTGATCGGCGACCAGCTGCGGTTCATCGGCGGCGAGCACATCGTGATGGGCGGCACAACCGCCGGCGACAACCTGCGGGCCAACGAGGGCGACGACACCCTGCACGGTCTCGGAGGCGACGACCGGCTCGAAGGCGAAGCCGGCAACGACGTCCACCTCGGCGGCGAGGGCGACGACGTCATCACCGACACGTTCGGCGACGACAACTTCAAGGGCGGCCCCGGCAACGACGCGATCAGCGTCGGCGGCGGCGTCGACCTGGCCCTCGGCGGCTTCGGCGACGACCTCATCGTCGGCGGCGAGGACGTTTCGGAGACCTTCGGCGGAGGTGGCGACGACCTCATCATCGGCGGTCAGGACTCCAACACGATCTTCGCGGACGAGGGCGACGACTGGCTCGAGGGTGGTGACGGGGCCGACCTCATGCAGGGCGGCAACGGCGACCCCTTCCAGACCGACACCATCACCGGCAACGATATCGTCATCGGTGACGGCGGCAACGACGACTACGACTCCGAGGGCGGCGACGACATCATGGTCACCGGCCCCGGCATCGAGCGCAACGAGGGCATGCTCGGCTTCGACTGGGTCACCCACCGGCTCGACCCGCAGGCGGCCAGGGCCGACATGAACTTCACCGGCCTGATGCCTCCGGACATCGACAACATCCGCGACCGCTTCGACATCGTCGAGGGACTCTCGGGGTGGACCAAGGACGACATCCTGCGCGGCGACAGCCTGCCGCTGGGCCCTGAGAACAGCCTCAACAGCGCCGCTCAGATCAACCTCATCACCGGGCTCCAGGACCTGCTCGGCGCCGGCGTGACCTCGTTCAACGGCGGCAACATCATCCTCGGCGGCGGCGGCAGCGACCTCATCGAGGGTCGCGGCGGCAACGACCTGATCGACGGTGACGCGCAGCTCAACGTCCAGCTTGAGGCACCGGACCCCGCAACCCCGGCCCTCGGCGACACGAAGCTGGTCAACAGCGCGACCGCGCTCCAAGCCGACATCTTCGCGCGCCGGATCAACCCCGGAGACGTCAACATCGTCCGGAAGATCGAGACGCCGACCCCGGGGCCGGCCGACACCGACACCGCGGTGTTCTCGGACGTGCTTGCCAACTACCAGATCGTCCCCAACCCCGACGACCCGAC
>CAYTRV010000098.1:4131-8212 GCA_964440285.1 uncultured Bifidobacteriaceae bacterium | reverse complement strand
CGACGAGCATCAGCTGATGCGCTCGACGTTCGCCGCGGCCAACCGCTTCGCGCGCCGCGTGGGCGAGATCAAGCCGCACGACGGGACGGTATTCGCCGATCGGGTGCTCACCGTGGAGGCCGCTCCGCTGGATCACAAGATCGTGTCGATGGCGTACGCCGTGACCGAGCGCACCCATCTCAACGTGCGCGCCGATGCGCTCGAGGCCATGGGAATCCGCCCAGGGCCCTGGCCGAACGTCGTGAAGTACGTCGCTGTGTCGACCACCGTGAGCCCCGTCACGCAGACCGCGGACGTCGCAGTGAAGACCGCCACGCGAAACGACGACCCGCCCGGCCCTTCCGCCGAGATCGGGAGCATGAGTACGAGTGCGCCCACGAGGATCGCACCGGCGAAACCGAGGACGACGGCCTTTGACGGGTTCGGGGGGCTGACTCGTCGGTTCCGTGCCATCGGCTGCGCAGGCTATCCGAGGTGCCGGGCGGCGCTTCCGGTCTGCCGCTTGAAGATTCACCGGACCGTCGCCAGGCTACGCCGCATGCCAGGAGGATCGTCCGTCTGATGCAGCTCGCGCTTCTTCGCCACGGGGTCGCGGAGGATGCCGGACCGTCGACCGAGTGGCGGGACGAGCCGCGCCGGCTCACCGACGCCGGGCGCCGCCGGATGCGCGACGCCGCCGCGGGAATCGTGCGTCTGGGCCTCACGTTCGACGTGGTACTGACGAGCCCGCTGACCCGGTGCGTCCAGACCGTCGAGATCGTCGGTGACGCGCTCGGCCGGGTGGCGGTGCCCGACGACCGGTTACGGCCGGGGCTCGACGTCGATGCGCTGGTCGACCTGCTCGTGGAGCACCCCGAGGCGGAGTCGGTGCTCGTGTGCGGTCACCAACCGGATCTGACCCTGGTGACGTCCGACCTCGTCTCCGGCGGTCTCGCCGAGTTCAAGAAGGGTTCGCTCGCCGTGATCGAACTCGACGAGCCGCGCGCACGCGCCGGCGTGCTGACGGCGCTCTACCCGCCATCCACGCTCCGGCGTCTCGCGGGGTGAAGCGCCACGGCCTCCTGGCGCTCCTGCTGGTGGCTGCGGCACCGGTCGGCGTGCGGGCCGCATTTGCTCCCGCCGGCGCGGGCCTGTCCGCTCCTGCGGACATCCGGGCCGACGTTTGGGCGTCGGTGCCCAACCCGTCGGCGTTTGCGATCGACGCGCGCAACCGTCTCTGGGTGGCCTCGAGCCCACGCGGGCCGCAACTCGACGGCCGCGTGTACGTGGTGCCGCGGCGCGGGCGCGCCCCCGTGTTGGTCGTGTCGGGACTTCAGCGGCCCCTTGGTCTCGTGTGGCACCGAAACGAGCTGTACGTGTCGTCGACCGGGCGGGTCGACGCCTTCGGCGGGCTCACGGGGTTCCGGTTCACCCGACGCCGCACCGTGATCCGCGACCTGCCCACCGGCGGGCACCAGAACGACGGCATCGCGGTCGGACCGGACGGCCGCCTCTACCTTGGCATCGGATCCACGTGCAATGCGTGCGCGGCTACACATCCCTACGAGGCCGCGATCATCTCGTTCCTCCCGAGCGGAAAGCGGGTTCGCATCGTCGCCCGCGGTCTGCGCAACCCGTACGGATTGGCGTTCATTCCCCGCCGGGGGGTGCTGCTCGCGACCGAGAACGGTCGCGACGACCTCGGCCGCGACGCGCCCCCGGACGAGTTGAACGTGATCGTGCAAGGTCGCCGGTACGGATACCCGGATTGCTGGAACCAGGGTGGTCCGGCGTGCGCGGGCACGGCGTCGCCGCTCGTCGGCCTGCCGCCGCATGCATCGGCCGACGGGCTTGCCGTGATCGACGGCTCCTGGGGCGCCAGGTACGGGACGTCGGCGTTCACTGCCCAGTTCGGATCGTCCTCGCCGCCGCGAACCGGCCACAACCTCGTGCGCGTCGCGCTCACCCGGCTGCCCGACGGCCGGTGGCGCGGACGCACGACGGTGTTCGCGACCGGCTTCGCGAACCCGCTGGCCGTGGTGGCCGCCCCGCAGGGGCTCTTCGTGGGCGACTGGACGACCGGGACGGTCTACCGGCTACGGCCGCGCGCGGCCACCCCGACGACCTGACGGTCCGGAAGCAACACCCGCCAGACGGCGAGCGCAGCCGCGATCGTGACGATCACGGCGCTGGTGACGCACCACGGGCAGATGGCGTCGATCACGTCGAACTCGACATACGTGAGCCAGACGGAGAACCCGACCCCGATCAACCCGGCGAGCAGGCCGAGGAGCTTCCCGGCGGGTCCCGCGAGGACCGCGGAGACGAGGAGCGCGCCATAGCCGGCGAGGCCAAGAACTGCAACTGGGATGCCGGCGAGCTCCGCGTATCGGCTCGCCTGCACGGCGGCGCAGCTGCCTCCGATGACGCAGGCCGGGGACTCACCCATGAGCCGCACCGAAGTGAGGTAGGCGGAGATCGCCAGGCCGACGACGGCCAGTGCGCCGATAGCGACGCGCAGACGCCGTTCGGTGGGCACGACCTACCTCACAGCCGCCACCGCGGCGGCGAACTCCGTGAGGTCGGCGTAGTCCTTGATCGTGACCCGCCCCTTCGGACCGGCCACGATGAACGTCGGGGTGCTGTCGATGCCGTCTGCCTGGGCGGCGGCGTTCGCGGCGGCCAGCGACTCACCGGCGGCGCTGCCGGTACGCGCGGCGTCGAGCGCCGCCGTGTCGATCCCAAGCGCGGTCGCCGCGTCGGTCACGAGCCCGTCGCTCAGCCAACCGCCGTTCTCCTCGCCCTGGTTGCGGTAGAGCAGCTCCACGAACGGCCACAGCTTCGCCTGCTCTCCCGCCGCGATGGCGGCCAGCGCACCGCGCTGCGAGTCGGGACCGATGAACGCCAGCGGCCGGAACGTGAGGCGGGCGGCGCCGTCGCGGACGTACCGGTCGATCAGCGCGGGCACCGTCACCGACGACGCCCGTGCACAGAACGGGCATTGGAGGTCGGCGTACTCGATGATCTCGACCGGGGCGTCCGGTCGACCCAGCCGGTCACCCGCCTGCGGAATGCCGGCGACCCCGGCAGTGACCTCCTCCACGCCGGTGAGCGCCCCGTCGCGGGAGTCGCCGTCACCGCCGCCGGCGCTGATCGCGACGAGCACGCCGACGACGACGAGCGCCGCGATCACCGTGGCGACGATCGCCCACCGGGGGAGGCGTCCGGTCGGCGTCGGCTGGCGTTCGGTCATCACCTCCGAGTGTTCCACCGATCCCGGACGTTGCCGAAGTCGACCGTCCCCGCTCGACGGGACGAGTGGACTATCCAAGCCGACCCCGGATGCGGCAGCTACATGCTGGGGACCGGCGTCAGCGACCGCGTGAACAGCACGACCAGCTCCTCCGAGAGGACGGCCGGCGCCACCTCGCTCACCCGGTCGAGCAGCGCGCGCCGGTTGTCACGTGCGTGCTCCAGCAACGCCATCCAGCCGGCCACCTCCGCCTCACGGTCGCCGGCGAGGTCGCCCATCGTCATCGCGATCTTCTCGACGATCTGCGGCGAGGTGAGCTGGTGGTGCAAGTCGACGAGCGCGATGAGCCGGATCCACTTCTGCGATCCGTGTTCGCGGGCGTTGCGCGCCCACTCCGGGGAGACGTGGGGCTCGACCTCGGTAATGAACGCCTCCCAGGCGTCCGCGTCGCCCGCCTCGCTCACGCGATCTTCTTCAGGAGCTCAGCCTTCTTCGCCTGGAACTCCTCGTCCGTCACGAAGCCCTTGTCGCGGAGCTCGCCGAGGCGTTCGATCTGATCGAGCGGCGAGGCATCGTGCCCGACCGCACGTCCGGCCCAACGGCCGACATCGCCCGCGGTCTCGCGCACCATGCCGTTCCACTGCTCGAGGAGCTTTGCGAACTCCTGACCGACGTCCTTGAGCGAGCGGCGGAGATCCTCATGCGATTCGGTCATCGACCAAGCCTACCCCGTCAGCCGCCGCCGGATCCACCCCGGTTGGCGCCACCTCCTCGTCCTCGCCTTTCCGGCCCGGAACGCCGCGACATGGGCACGTAGGCGCGCTCGTCGTACCCGACGTAGATCTGCCG
>CAYTRV010000098.1:0-4031 GCA_964440285.1 uncultured Bifidobacteriaceae bacterium | reverse complement strand
TCGTAGTTCTTGTAGACGCGATGGCCGAAGCCCATCAGGAGCTCACGGCGCGCCTTCACGCCCTTGACGAAGTCCGGGATGTTGTCCTTGGTGCCGATGCGGCGGAGCATCCTGAGCACCGATTCGTTCGCGCCGCCGTGGAGCGGCCCGTACAGCGCGGCGACCCCTGCGGAGGCGGCCTGGTAGACGTCGGTCTCCGAGGAGCCGACGCTGCGTACGGCGCTCGTCGAGCAGTTCTGCTCATGATCGGCGTGAAGGATGAGCAGGATGTCGAGCGCGCGCTCGATACGCGGGTCGAAGTCGAACTCGATGCCGCTCTCGTCGAAGAACATGTGCAGGAGGTTCGACGCGTACGACTTCTCGGGGTCCGGGTTGAGGAGCCGCCGGCCGATGTTGCGGCGGAACGCCCAGGCGCCGATCGTCGGCGTCTTGGCGATGAGCCGGACGATCTGCTTCATCCGGTTCTCGGGGTCGGCGAAATCCTTCGCGTCGGGGTACAGCGTGGACAGCCCGCCGATCGCGGCCTGCAGGACCGCCATCGGGTGAGCGTCGGGACGGAACCCGCCGACGACTCGGCGGATGCTCTCGTCGACGTACACGTGGGCGGCGATCCGCTGGTTCCATTCGTCGAGCTGCTTCTTCGTCGGCAGCTCGCCGTAGTTGAGGAGGTAGGCGACCTCCACGAAGCTCGACTTCTCGGCGAGCTGCTCGATCGGGTACCCCCGGTAGCGGAGAATCCCGACGTCGCCGTCGATGAAGGTGACCGCGCTCCGGCACGACGCCGTGTTCATGAACGCCGGGTCGTAGGTCATGATCCCGAAGTCGTCCTCGTTGACCTTGATGGTCCGAAGATCCGTCGCCTTGATGGTTCCGTCGGCGATCGGTAGCTCGTACGTCTTGCCGGTCCGGTTGTCGGTCACCGTCAGGGTTTCGGGTGCGGTTGCAGCCTTGTTAGCCGGCGCCCGCCTCGTCGCCTTGGTCGTCATGCAGCATCCTTTGTCGAGTTCCGTCCGGAGTCCGCCCGCCCCGGGGCGATCTCCCGTCAGTTTACCGACGGGCTCGTCTCCTGTGGCGGCAAACGCGGGTGAACTCCCGTCTCCCTGACGCCGCCCGCGGGCGCTGTCGCCGCGGGTCAGCTGCCGGCGAGTGACAGCAGCACGAGCCCCGCGACGCCCAGGATCGCTCCGATGACGAGCTGTGCGCGCTGGCTGCTGCCGAGCCTCTTGCCATCCATGAAACTCATAAAACCTCTATCGGCGGATTTTCCCGATTCTGAAGCCTCCGCGGCTGCCCCTGCTACAGTGCCGGTGGTGCTGCCCACGGGCGGCCCACGGCACTTGCCGCATGATCGTCGCCTGCGGGCGACCCGAGAACCGGAGGAATTCCGTGCATAACGCGTCCGAGCACGCACTCGCCGTGCTGGTCGACATCGAGAACATGGCGCGCCCAGGCGCCCGCAACCGGGGTGAGTTCGACATTCACCTCGTGATGAGCCGCCTTGCCGAGAAGGGGCGTGTGGTCGTCAAGCGGGCGTACGCCGACTGGAGCCGCTACCGCGACGCCCGGCGTGAGCTCATGAACGCCGGCCTCGAGCTGATCGAGATGCCGTCCGCCCGCGAGGGCGCCAAGAACCGCGCCGACATCAAGATGGCCGTCGACGCGATGGAGATCGCCTACAGCCGCCAGCACGTCGACAACTTCGTCATCGTGTCCGGCGACAGCGACTTCACCCCCCTGGTGGGCAAGCTGCGGGAGCTCAACAAGCGCGTCATCGGCGTCGGTCGCGACGAGTCGTCCGCGAGCCCGTTGCTGATCGCCAACTGCGACGAGTTCTTCTTCTACGACAGCCTCGCCAGCAAGGCCCTGCCGCACCACGGTGGCGTGAGGCCCGACGCGCTCACCCTGCTTCGCGAGACCATGATGGCCCGGCAGCGCGAAGGCGACGAGCACCCGCAGGCCAGCGCCGTCAAGGACTCCATGCGCCGCCGCGACCCGGCGTTCGACGAGGGCGAGATCGGGTTCTCGACGTTCTCGAGGTTCCTCGAGGACGCCCAGGGGAAGGGCGTCGTCCGGCTGGAGAAGGACCCGCGCAGCGGCACCTACCTCGTCGACCTCGGCGAGGGCGGCGTCGCGGCCAGCGACTGGCCCACCCTGGCGCCCGAGCGGCCGATCGAGCTGGGCGAGGGCCGCAGACGCCGCCGCCGCCGCCGCGGCGAGCCGAGCGAGGCGACGGCGCAGACCGAGCCCGACGGCGAGGAGACGGCGAGCGACGACGGCGCCGAGGTGTTCGAGTTCGAGGTCCGGCCGAAGGAGATCGCCCCCGCCGAGCTCCCGCCGCTCGACCAGCCGATCACCTACGAGGACGTGGTCCTCGCCGGTGACGACCTCGACGTGGAGATCTCGGAGCTCGTCGAGGCGACCGACGTGACCGAGGACGGGCCGCCGACGCGCGGTTCGCGCCGTCGCCGCCGCTCGCTCTCGTCCCTCCCCGAGCCGACGAGCGACGACCTGACTGAGGACGCCGCCACGGATGAAGCGGCCGCCGAGCCCGAGGTGGGCGACGCCGTCGCCGCCGAGGAGCCCGCCGCCGGCAGTCGCCGCCGGGTCCGCCGCGGGTCGGTGCTTCCGGCCCTGACGCCGGCTGAGCCCGCCCAGGAGGCGGCTGCCGCGGAACCCGTGCAGGACGAGGAGGCCGCCAAGCCGAAGCGCCGCACACGCAAGAAGGCCACCGGCGAGGAAGCCCCCGCCGAGACGGCCACCTCCGAACCGGCCACGGAGGCTGCGGTCGCGGAGCCGGCCGCCGACGCACCCGGGGACGAAGCTCCCAAGCCGAAGCGCCGCACACGCAAGAAGACCACCGGCGAGGAAGCCCCCGCGGAGCCGACAGCGGCGGATTGATCCCAATCAGGGCCGCCCGCCCCGACCCGGGGCGGGCGGCCGTGAGCCGTGGGCGGGGGTCGGGCTTGGCTCGGCGGGCCGGGTGTTCCGGGTCGCTACTGGATGTCGACCGGGATCTCGCTGATCTGCTTGCCCTCGGGCCCGTTCCGGTCGAGACGGAACGCGCGCACCTCGGGCCGGTCCCGATCGGCGAGGGAGACGATCAGGTACGCCGTGTCGGGGTAGAACGCCAGCTCGACGTCGGTGCGCGACGGGTACGCCGCCGACCGCGTGTGCGAGTGGTAGATGGCGAGGAGATCCCAGCCGGAGTCGTCGATCTCGTCCATGATCCGCAGCTGCTCGCGTGGGTCCATGACGTACATGAAGGGGCTCGTCTCGGTGTTCGTCGCACGGAAGACCCGCACCGCCGCGCCGTTCCGGCCGGCGATGAGACCGCAACACTCGTTGGGCGCCTCCGACCGCGCGTGGGCGACGAGGTCGTCCGCGAGCTCAGAGGGAAGGACCAGCGTCCCGGTTACCAGAACACGCCCCGGTCGAGGCGGTCGGTGACCGAGTCCGTGTCGTCGCTCCAGATTCCGGCCGACAGGTACTTCCACCCGCCGTCGGCGACGATCCCGACGATCGTCCCGCGCGCGATCGTCCGGGCGAGACGGGCGCACACGTGGATGACCGCTCCGGAGGAGATCCCGACGAACAGGCCCTCCTCGTCCGCCAGCCGCCGGGTCATGGTCAGCGCATCGCCATTGGCGACCAGGAGCTTGCGGTCGAGTCGTGAGACGTCGAGGATCGGCGGGACGAACCCATCGTCGAGGCTGCGCAGACCCGTCACCGGCTCGCCCTGGAGCGGCTCGCACGCGACGATCTGAATATCGGTGCGGTGGCGCTTGAGCCGCTCCGAGCAGCCCATCAGCGTGCCGCCGGTCCCGAGGCCAGCGACGAGCATGTCGACCTCCGGGCAGTCCCGGACGATCTCCTCCGCGGTACCTTCCGAATGGGCCCGGGGGTTGGCGGGGTTGCCGTACTGGAACGGCATGAAGAGCCCGTGCTCGCGGGAGAGCCGGCTGGCGAGCCTGACGGACCCGTTCGAGCCCTCGTCGCCGGGCGAGTCGACGATCGCCACGCCGTAGAGCTCG
>CAYTRV010000097.1:0-8256 GCA_964440285.1 uncultured Bifidobacteriaceae bacterium | reverse complement strand
GGCAAGCACCGACGCCGCCCTCATGGTCGGCATCGGCCTCGTCGTCTTCGTCGCGGTCTTCGTCGACGGGCTCAAGAGCTCGTTCTTCGACGCCCTCGACAGGACCGTCCGCTCCGACCTGATCGTCATCAGCGAGAACTTCGCGCCCCTGCCGGCCGGGATCGTCGGGGCCGCCAGGTCGGCCCCCGAGGTAGCGTCCGCGCTCGGCGTCGGCTTCGCGGAGGTCGAGGTCGACGGCGACCGGGAGACGCTGAACGCCGTCGACCCGGCCGAAGCTCGGGCCGCCGTTCGGTTCGACTGGCAGGACGGCGGCAGCGACGACCTGCTCGACCTGCTCGGCACCGATGGCGCCATCATCGAGCGCGGCTTCGCCGAATCCCACAATCTCGTCGTCGGGGACAACTTCAGGGTCACCACCATCGACGGCGAGACGGCGGGGTACCAGGTCGTCGGGGAGTACAAGGACCCGCAGCTGTTCACCGGCTTCACAGTGTCGGACGCCGCATTCGAGCGGATCTCGACCGACGGGGAGATCGGCGTGCTGCTCGCGAGCTTCCCTCCGGGAACCGACTCCAAGGCCGGCAAGGGCGCTGTGGAGGCGGCGATCGAGCAGTCCTACCCTGCGGCGAAGGTCAGGACCCGCGCGGAGTACAAGGACTTCATCGGCGAGCAGACCAGCCTGATCCTCACGATCTTCTACGCGCTGCTGGCGTTCTCGGTGCTGATCTCGCTCGTCGGCGTCGTCATCACGCTGCTCCTGTCGATCTACGAGCGCACGCGAGAGATCGGGATGATGCGCGCGGTCGGCACGACCCGCGGCCAGATCCGCGCGATCGTCCGGAGCGAGAGCGTGATCACCTGCGCGATCGGCGGAATCATCGGCCTCGGCGTCGGCCTGTTCCTCGGATGGGTCATGATCAAGGGACTCGAGGACGAGGGCCTTAGCTTCAGCGTCCCCGTCGTGACCCTGGTCGTCGTGTTCGTCCTGGCCGTGATCGCCGGGGTCCTCGCGGCCGTCTTCCCGGCCCGGCGGGCCGCCCGGCTCAACCCGCTGGAAGCGCTGCATTACGAGTAGCGCATTCACGCGTACGGCTCGGGTGCACGCGGGCAGCGCGGGTTGTGCGATCATCGGCTGGTGTCCGTGTCGGCCGACACCCGGCGGGAGCTGACCGGAAGGGAGCTCGGCTCCTGGGGCGGCTTCCTGCGTGTCTACGGGGTGCTCGCCCGGGAACTCGACAGCGAGCTCAGCACCCACCACGGCATCACGCTGTCCGACTACGAGGTACTGCTGTTCCTCGCCTCGATGCCGGACCGGCGCATGCGGATGTCCGAGCTCGCCGCCTCGGTGCTGATCAGCCAGAGCGGGATCACGCGGCTCGTCAGTCGGCTCGCCCGCCGCGGGCTGGTGGAGAGGGAACCATGCTCGGACGATCGGCGGGGACTGTTCGCCGTGCTGACGCGGGACGGCCTCGCGAAGCTCCGCGAGGCCAGCCCGACGCACCTGACGGGCGTGCGAGCACGCTTCCTCGGACGCCTCAGCGACGAGGAGCAGGTGATGCTCGGCCATCTGTGGGAGCGGCTGGTGCCCGGCACCGCCGAGGCGCTCAGCCCGCTGGCACGTCGCTCGGGCTCGGTGGAGCCGCATCGATGAGCACCTCGCGGGCGGGCCGCGGAACCCCCGCGGCGGCGTAGGCGTCGGCTTCGTCGAGCGTCTCGTGCTCGAGCAGCGCCTGCGTCAACGCCTCCAGTTTGTCGCGGTTGGCCGTGAGCTTGGCCAGGGCCTCCACGTAGCACTCGTCGATGATGCGCCGGACCTCGCGGTCCACGAGCTCCTGCGTCTGGGGTGACGGGCCGCCCGATCCTGTGCCCGGGAAGAGCAGCGGCTCGTCATTGGGTCCGGGCAGGATTGACACCGGACCGATCGCCTCGCTCATCCCCCACCGGCCCACCATCTGCTTCGCGATGCGGGTCACCTGCTCGAGGTCCGACTCGGCGCCGGTGGTGACGTCGCCGTACACGATCTGCTCCGCGGCGCGACCCCCGAGCGCCCCGACGATCCGGCCCCGCAGGTACGCGGCATCGTAGCCGTAGCGGTCGGCCGACGGCGCCTGGAACGTCACCCCGAGGGCCCGCCCGCGCGGGATGATCGAGATCTTGCGGACGGGGTCGGCGCCCGGTTCGAGCATCCCGAGCAGCGCGTGTCCCGACTCGTGGTAGGCGGTGCGTTCCCGCTCATCCTTCGACAGCATGATCTTCCGCTCGGCGCCGAGGAGGATCTTCTCGAGCGCGTCGCTGAAGTCCGCAAGCTGCACTCGCTCGTGGCTTCGGCGTGCCGCCATGATCGCGGCCTCGTTGGCGAGGTTCTTGAGGTCGGCGCCGACCATCCCCGGTGACGACGAAGCGAGGCCCTCCAAGTCGACGTCTTCGGCGAGCGGCATGTGCCGCGTGTGGACCTTGAGGATCGCGAGACGCCCAGCCTGATCGGGCGAGTTGACGGCGACGCGCCGGTCGAACCGCCCGGGGCGAAGGAGCGCCGCATCGAGGATTTCCGGCCGGTTCGTCGCCGCGAGCACGATGACGCCCTCCGAGCCGGAGAACCCGTCCATCTCGGTGAGGATCTGGTTGAGCGTCTGTTCCCGCTCCTCGTGCCCTCCGAGCGCGCCCGCACCTCGGGCGCGTCCGATCGCATCGAGTTCGTCGATGAAGATGATCGCGGGCGCCGCCTCCTTCGCCTGCTTGAACAGGTCGCGCACGCGGCTGGCGCCGACCCCCACGAACATCTCCACGAACTCCGATGCGGACAGTGAGAAGAACGGGACGCCGGCCTCACCCGCGACCGCCCGCGCGACGAGCGTCTTGCCGGTGCCGGGCGCCCCGTAGAGCAACACCCCGCGCGGGATCCTGCCGCCGAGCTTCAGGTACTTGTCGGGATACTTCAGGAAGTCGACGACCTCGCTGAGCTCGAGCTTCACCTCGTCGATCCCCGCAACGTCGGCGAACGTGGTGCGCTGCTCGCTGGCCTCGTAGCGCTTCGCCCGTGACCGGCCGAAGCCCAGCACCCCCCCGCCGCCGCCTCCTCCGCCCGCGGCACGCCGGAAGAACCAGACGAACAGCAGGATCAGCAGGATCGCGGGGCCGAAGCCGACGAGGATCGTCTGCCAGAGCGGGCGTTGCTCATCGAGGGAGCGGGCCGTGTCGAGCACCCCCTTCGACTCGAGGCGCTTCTGGAGATCGTCGCCCTCGACGTAGCTCGGGCGCACCGTACGGAAGAACCTGGCGCGCTTGTCGCCGTCGACCTCCTTGATGTCGTTGCGGACCTCGCCCTGGATCTGGTCGCCGCGGGAGTTGATCCTCGCGACGTTGGCGCTGTCGAGCTGGGTCAGGAACTCGGTGTAGGGAATCGTGATCCGGTCAGGCTCGTTGGGGACGAGCCCTTGCACGATGAACCAGTTGAGCGCAAGCGCCCCGACCAGGATCCACCAGAACGTCGGTCCGCCCCGCCGCAGGCGCCGGCCCTTGCCCTCCTCCTTCTGCGGTGGTCCACCCTCGACCCGCCAGCCCGGTGGTCCGCTCTTGGGACGCCGATGCGGCGGCGTGTCTCTGTTGTGCGCGTTGTCTGCCATCAGTGGTCGGGCGTCGCCCGCTGGGATGATGCCAGAGCCCGCTGTCAGACCACCCGGGGTTTCTGCGGCGCCGCATCCGGTTCGGCAGCCGGCGGCGACTGGGCGGCCTTCGGTTCCGGAGCAGGCGGCGGCGTCGGCCGCGTCGCCGCTGCTGGTCGGGCAACCGGTTCCGCGGCCCTCGCCGCGGCGTCCTGAGCCGACGCACGCACGAGACGGCGGTGGACGAGCTCCGCATTGAGCTCTGCGCCGACGAGGAACATCAAACCGGTCAGGTACAGGAACGTGAGGAAGACGACGACCGCGCCCAACGCCCCGTACACCGAGTCGAAGGACTTGAAGTTGTCGACGTACAGCGCGAGCAGCGTCGTCGTTCCAACCCAGGCGGCAACGGAGAGCAACGCACCCGGCATCACCCAGCGCAGACCCAGGCGCATCCCGTTCGGCCCGAAGTGGTACAGCATGAGGGTGAAGGCAAACAGCGCGCCGACGCCGATCGGCAGGACGATGGAGTCGTCGAGACTCTCGATCCACTCGTTGCCCCCGAGGAGGCGCGCGAGCCCCTGCACCAGTTCTTGCCGCCCCGCCAGGAGCAGCGTGCTTGCCACGACGAGCACACTCGTCCCGACCGCGAAGCCGAAGTTGATGAGCTTCCCGCGGACCCACGGCCGGTGATTGAGGTGCTGAGCGTTGTCGAGGCCGTGTACCAGCGCTCCGAGGGCGTTCGACGCGACGTAGAGTCCGGCGACGACACCCACGACGATCACGACGCTGGCTGCGGCGCCGGAGGCTGTGGCGTCGCGGAACGTGGGCGCCAGCTCGCGGATCCCCGGAATCCTCCCCTCGAGCGCCTCGAACAGAGAGTTGTACGCATCGGAGCCGGCGAGGCTGATGGACGTCACCACGACGAACAGGAACGGGATCGTCGCGAGGAACGCGTTGTAGGCGAACTGGCTGGCGGTTCCGGTGACGTTGTTGCGCATGGTCCGGCGCAGGACGTCGAGGAACGTCCGCCCGAGCCAGCCGAGGCACCGGGTCACCGGCCAGATGAGAAGACGGAGGAATTTGGTCACCGGAACGGAACCATGGGGCGAGCGAATATCAGGAGTGTAATGGCGACCGGAGGGGATACGCTGAAGCGCATAGGGTGGGGATTCGTTCCGGTGCTCATGGGATCCTGCGTCGCGATCGCGGGCGCGGCACCGCTCCCGTCGGCGCCGAACTGTCCGATCTTCCCGATCAGCAACGCTTGGAACCGCGACGTCTCGGCCCTGCCGGTCGCGTCCAACTCGTCGACCCTGATCGCGTCGATCGGTCGGGACGCGTCGCTGCACCCGGACTTCAGCAACCGCGGCGGGTACGGGATCCCCTTCAACGTCGTTGGTCGAGCGCAGAGGAAAGTCCGCGTCGCGTTCCAGTACGCCGGCGAATCCGACCGCGGACCGTATCCCATCCCTGCACGCCCCAAGATCGAGGGCGGAAGCGACCGGCACATATTGATCGTCGACCGCGACGCCTGCCGGCTCTACGAGCTGTTCGCGGCGCGGAGGTCCGGGGGCCGCTGGACCGCCGGGTCAGGCGCGATCTTCAACCTGCGGTCGAACGCGCTCCGCCCGCTCGGGTGGACGAGCGCCGACGCCGCCGGACTCGCGATCTTCCCGGGGCTGGCGCGCTCCCACGAGGTCCGCGCCGGCGTGATCGACCACGCCCTGCGGTTCACCGCGCCGCGCACCCGCCGCGCCTTCGTCTTCCCCGCCCGCCACCAGGCCGGGTCGTCGAGCGATCCTGCGCTCCCGCCGATGGGGCTGCGCGTGCGGCTGAAGGCGTCGGTGAGCCTCGCCGGCTTCGGTCCGCAGTCGCGGGTCGTGCTCCGGGCGCTCAAGCGCTACGGCATGATCCTCGCCGACAACGGGTCGCCCTGGTACATCACCGGCGCCCCGAGCACGGGCTGGAACGACGACGACCTGCACGACCTGCGCCGCATCACCGGGAATGACTTCGAGGTCGTCGACACCCGGTAGGCAGAGTCGGATTCAGCGCGCGGCCGCGCGCGCCATCAGCTCCTCCTGGCTGTCCAGCGGAGCCGCGTCCAGCGGCCCCTCGACACGACTCCAGGTGCCGTCCGGGCTGAGCACCCAGGCGAGGGCCGTGTCGGCGAGGTAGGCGTCGACCGCCGCGGTCAGCTCGTCGCGGGCGATGTCATCCTCGACGGGCGCGAACAGCTCGACGCGCGCGTCGAGGTTGCGGCCCATCATGTCGGCCGACCCGATCCAGTAGCGGGTGTCATCGCCGCTGGTGAACGCGACGATGCGCGTGTGCTCGAGGAACCGGCCCACGATGGAACGCACCCGAATGTTGTCGCTCACCCCCGGCACACCGGGGCGGAGACCGCAGACTCCACGCACGATCAGGTCGATCGCGACACCCGCCTGCGAGGCGGCGTAGAGGGCCTGGATGACCGCACCGTCGATGATCGCGTTGAGCTTCATGACGATCCGCCCCGGGGTGCCGCTGCGGTGCGCCGCCGCGACGCGGTCGATCTCCGCGACGAGCCCGTCGCGCATCGAATCCGGGGCGACGAGCACCTTACGGTATCCCGGTGTACGCGAGAAGCCGGTCATGTAGTTGAACAGGTCGGCGACGTCCTGTGTGATTTCCTCTCGGCAGGTGAACAGCCCGAGGTCGGTGTAGAGACGCGCGGTGCTCGGGTTGTAGTTGCCGGTCCCGATGTGCACGTACCGGTGGAGGCGCTTGCCCTCACGGCGTACGACGAGCGCCAGCTTTGCGTGGGTCTTGCGACCGACGAGGCCGTAGACCACGTGGACGCCGGAACGCTCGAGGGCCTTCGCCCAACGGATGTTGCGCTCCTCGTCGAACCTGGCCTGCAGCTCCACGAGGCAGACGGTCTGCTTGCCCCGCTCGGCGGCGTGCATGAGCGCCGGCACGATCGGGGTGTCGCCGCTCGTGCGGTAGAGGGTCTGCTTGATGGCGACGACGTCCGGGTCGGCGGCGGCCTGCTCGACGAACCGGGCGACGCTCGTCTCGAAGTCGTCGAACGGATGGTGGACGAGCAGATCGGCTTGGCGGATGACTCCGAACATGTCGATTGATTCGCCGTCGTCCGCGCGCAGGCGAGGATGGATTCGCGGCTCCCAGGCGGGTTCGCGCAGATCGGGCCGTTCCGTATCGAGCAGCTGCCAGAGGCTCGTGAGGTCGAGCAGCCCCGACACGCGGTACACGTCGCGCGGGGCAAGGCCGAGGGAGTTACGCAGCTGAGTGACCATCGCTTTGGGCGCGCTCTTCTCAACCTCGAGCCGCACGACGTCGCCGAACCGGCGGCGGCGGAGCTGCGCCTCGACGGCACCCAGCAGATCGTCTGCCTCATCGGAGATCGCGAAGTCCGCATCGCGGGTGACGCGGAACAGCATGGTGTCGGTGGCCTCCATGCCCGGGAAGATCCGTCCGAGGTACGCGCGGACGATCTCCTCGGTCGGGACGAAGCCGCCGGGCACCGGCGTGAACCTGGGCAGCCCGGGCGACAGCTTCACCCGCGCGAACCGCGACTCCCCGAGGCTCGGGTCACGCACCGTGGCGCCGAGGCTGAGCGACAATCCGGAGATGTACGGGAAGGGCTGGCCGGGTCCGACCGCCAGCGGTGTCAGCACCGGATAGATCGCTCGGTCGAAGGTCAGGTCGACGCGCTTGGCGGCCCGGGCGTCGAGGTCGGCGAGCGACATGATCGCCAGGCCGGCCCGTGCGAGCTCCGGACGGATGGACTCCTTCCACAGGCGCCCCTGTTCCGCGACCAGGACCCCGGCCCGCCCGGCGATCCGATCGAGCGTCTCGTCACGACCGGTGCCGTCGGGAGTGGTCGGCGCGCGCCCCGCCTCGAGGGCGTCCTGGTGGCCGGCGACCCGCACCATGAAGAACTCGTCGAGGTTGCTCGAGACGATCGCGAGGAACTTGCACCGCTCGAACAGCGGCAGCTCGAGGTTCGCAGCGAGCGCGAGCACCCGCGCGTTGAACTCGAGCCAGGAGAGCTCCCGGTTGATGTAGAGCGCCGGATCGCCCAGGCTGAGGCCGTTCGCGGCCCTGCGCGTCCTGCGGCGCTGCTGTGGCGTCGTCTCCATCACCGCATTGTTGCGCAGCCCTCGCCGTGGAGCACGATTCGTTCACCAGTCCGCAACGGGACTTTCAGCCATTGGCGGGGGTCAGGGAACCGGAGGGAGCGCAGGGGGCGCGGCACTGCGCCGGACAGTGAGCCGGTACCGGCCGCGCCCCGTCGTCCCCTGAACCTCGACGGTGTGGACGCCCGCCTCGGTCGCCGTGTAGCTGAGCGCCTCCGAAGTCCCCGGCGCGAGCGCGGCGGCCGCGAGCCAGCGGCGGGTGTAACCGGCCCCTGGGGCGAACGCAGGCGCGCGGGGCCTCCAGATGACCAGATCGAGGTCCTGGTCGGCGTGGCTCTGCACAGCGACCTCGAGGGTGTCGCCGGCCGCGAGTTGCACGGGGTAGTCGTCCTTCGGGTCCGCCCACTGCTCGACGTTCGCCTCGACGGCCACCTGCCCCGTCGCCGTGCCGGGATCGAGTTCCGGCGACCGCCGGGCCTGCTGCGGATCGTCGTTCGGCTCGAATCCGT
>CAYTRV010000096.1:0-8263 GCA_964440285.1 uncultured Bifidobacteriaceae bacterium | reverse complement strand
CAGGGCGTTGTTCACCCCTGGCTCCATCCTTCCCGGCCAGTCCCAGCAGGTCTCGGTCCTCCCGCCGATCTGGGTGCACGTCGGTGACGGCTCCGGGCTGCAGCTGACCGTCGACGGGCGCGCTGTCGCCACGCCGCCGGGGACGACCGAGTTCCGCGTACTGGCGGGAGGTCTCATCCAGCAGACCGCAGCCGGCTAAGTGCGGGCAGCGCTCCTGGTCACCGGTGACGAGGTGCTCGGCGGGCGCGTCGGTGAGCACAACGCCGGATTCCTCGCCCGGGCGCTCGCCGCCCACGGCGTTCGCGTCGAACGCACCGTCATCGTCGGCGACTCCGTCAAGGACGTCCGAGACGCGCTCCTCCAGTTGCTGGCGACGGGCGCCGACCTCGTCTGCACCACCGGCGGGCTCGGACCGACCGCGGACGACCTCACCATGGCCGCGGTGGCCGCCGCGACCGGCCGGTCGCTCGCCCTCGACGAAGGCGCCCTGGCGCTCGTCACGGAACGGAGCCGCCTGGTGCCGATCCGGCCCGGCGTCGACGAGGCCACCCTCGGCCGGCTCCGGCGCAAGCAGGCCACCCTTCCCACCGGTTCGACCGTCCTGCCCCCGATCGGGACGGCGCCGGGATGCGCACTCAGGCATGGGGGCACGCTGGTCGTCGTGCTGCCCGGACCACCGTCGGAGCTGGAGGCGATGTGGAGCGGCGCCGTCACGGCGGGCCCGGTCGCGGACCTGCTCGCCGCCGCGCCCACCGCCCGGAGCCGCACGTTCCGGCTGTGGGCGGTGTTCGAGGCGGAGATCATCGACCATCTCGAGACGCTCGGAGCAGACGACCTCGCGACCGTAGGCACGTACACGAGGGAGGGGGAGCTCGAGATCGTCGTCCCCGACCACCTCGGCCCGAGGATCGAAGCGATCCTCCGCGACGCCTTCGGCGACGCGCTCTTCGCGACCGACGAACGCCACGTGGACGGCCTCGTGGCCGAAGCGCTCCTCGCCGACGGGGCGACCCTGGGGGTGGGGGAGTCGTGCACCGGAGGCGGGCTCGGTGCCCGGCTCACCGCGATCCCGGGGGCATCCGCCTGGTTCCTGGGCGGGGCGATCACCTATTCCGACGGGGCGAAGGTGGCGCTCCTCGGGGTCGATCCCGAGGTCATCGCCGCGCACGGGGCGGTCTCCGCCGAATGTGCGGAGGCCATGGCCGCCGGCGCGCAAACCGTCATCGGGGCGACCTGGGCGATCAGCATCACCGGGATCGCCGGTCCCGACGGCGGGAGCCCCGAGAAGCCGGTTGGACTGGTGTTCATCGGCCTCGCCGGGCCGGACGGCGTCGGGAGCACGGAGCATCGGTTCCGCGGCAACCGGGAGGTGATTCGCCGCCGGGCGCAGACGGCTGCGCTGCATCACCTGCGCACCGCGCTCATGCGGACACGTGCCGACACGTCATTCGGGACAGAGGCGTAACCGAGTTGGCACGAATCGTGTGAGACGCGACACCATGGGCAGGGGTACGCTCGTCGCATGGTCCCGCTGCGCCCCGACAACCGCCTGTTCGTCGCGCTCGACCTTCCATCGGAGCTCCGCAGCGCGCTGCCTGACGTGGGCGGCGACCTCACCGATGAGGGTGGCCGCAGGATCCCGCGCAGCAACCTCCACCTGACGCTCGCGTTCCTCGGCGCCGTCGCGATCGAGGATTGGCCGAGTCTCCGGGCACGGCTCGACGAGGCGTTTCCCGGACCGCCGGTGCGCGTGCGGATCGGGCGTGTCGTCGCGCGTCCGAGGCCGAGCACGGCACGACTCGTGGCGGTCGAGCTCGACGACGCGGACGGCGAGCTCGCCGCGCTCGCCGCCAGGGTCGACGGCGCCGTGGTCGGGGTCATGGGCCGCGCATCCCCGCCACGCCGCCTCTGGCCGCACGTCACGATCGCCCGGTTCAGCCGTCCGACCCGTCTGAGAAGGTCCCCGTCCGCAGACGACGAACATGTGTTCGCAATCACCCGCGTCGCGCTCTATGATTCCCATATCGCATCGAGCCGGCCTCCACGCTACGAAGCGCTCCTGGAAGCCCGGCTCGATGGCTCGCACGCCGAAAGGAGTTCCCAACATGGATAAGGCCCAGGCACTCGGTTCCGCGCTCCAGCAGATCGAACGGCAATTCGGGAAGGGCTCGATCATGCGGATGGGGGACCCCGGCGCACAGGTCGACGTCCAGGTCGTGCCGACCGGCTCGCTTGCCCTCGACGTGGCGCTCGGGATCGGCGGGCTGCCGCGCGGCAGGATCGTGGAGGTGTTCGGGCCGGAGAGCTCCGGGAAGACGACGCTGCTCTACCACGTCATCGCGCAGGCGCAGCGCCGTGGCGGGCTCGCGGCGTTCATCGACGCGGAGCATTCGATGGACCCGGCCTACGCCCGCAGAATCGGCGTCAACATCGACGAGCTGCTCGTCTCACAGCCCGACCACGGCGAGCAGGGGCTCGAGATCGCCGACCTGCTCATCCGTTCCGGCAGCCTCGACATCGTCGCGATCGACTCCGTCGCGGCGCTCGTGCCGAAAGCCGAGATCGAGGGGGAGATGGGCGACACCCACGTGGGGCTCCAAGCCCGCCTCATGTCGCAGGCGCTCCGGAAGCTCGCCGGCACCCTCAACCGGGCCGGCACCATCTGCGTCTTCACGAACCAGTTGCGCGAGAAGATCGGCGTCATGTTCGGCTCTCCCGAGACGACCCCCGGCGGCCGCGCACTCAAGTTCTACGCATCCGTCCGGCTCGACATCCGCCGGATCGAGACGATCAAGGAGGGCGCGGAGGCGGTCGGAAACCGCGTCCGGGTCAAGGTCGTCAAGAACAAGGTCGCCCCACCGTTCCGTCAGGCCGAGTTCGACATCATGTACGGCGAGGGCATCTCGTACGAAGGCAACCTCATCGACCTCGGCGTCGAGGCCGGTCTCATCACGAAGAGCGGCGCGTACTTCTCCTATGGTGAGGAGCGGCTCGGTCAGGGCCGCAACGCGGCGAAGGCCTTCCTGCGCGAGCACACCGACATCGCGGAGGAGCTCGACGCGCGCATCCGCGAGCACCACGGCGTCAAGGCACCGAGCGACGCCGAGTTCGAGGTCACCACCACGGCTCTCGAGGTCGAAGACCCCGAGGAGGCCCTGACGGGCTGATGCACAACAGGGCGTGTACGTGTCGCAGTCTACGAGCAGCATGCTCCTGAGAGCTGGAGTCGAGCCGGTCCGCCAACTCAAGTGCCGCCGGGCAGACCCCGAGCTCGTGCTGAGAGGCTGGCCGACCGAGGTCGGTTGCCAGCGAGAGCGCCGCCATCAGCTCCGCCACCCGGATGCGGTCGTTCGCTGGCGACCCCTCCACGGCGCGAGTTTAGCCTGAGGTGAGGCAGGGCCACGCCGCCAGGAGCGGACCGCGTCGTGACCCGACCGAGCGCCAGCCAAGTCGACCTTCCGAGTGGGAGCACTTAGCTGGCACACTTGACCCGTGCGCTACCACCTCACCACGTTCGGCTGTCAGATGAACGAGCATGACTCGGAGCGGATGAGGGGGCTCCTCGAGTCCCTCGGGTACGCGCACGCCGACACGCGCGATGATGCCGACCTGATCGTCTTCAACACCTGCACGATCAGAGCGAGCGCGGACGACCGCTTCTTCGGCAACCTCGGCGACGCCCGCCGTATCAAGCGTGAGCGGCCGGACGTCGTCGTCGCCGTCGGCGGCTGCTGGGCGCAGAGCCAGAAGCAGCAGGTGTTCGAGCAGTTCCCCTTCGTCGACATCGCCTTCGGCCCCGGCGAGGTCACCCGCCTGGGCGAGCTCGTCGCGCGCGAACGCATCCAGTCGGTCGGCGCGTTCAGCTTCGACGGCGCGTTCAGCGCGACGCTCCCGAGCCGTCGCGAACGCCCCCACCAAGCGTGGGTGCAGATCTCCGTCGGGTGCAACTCCGTCTGCTCCTACTGCATCGTGCCCAGCGTCCGCGGCAGGGAGCGCAGCCGAACGCTCCCCGAGCTGGTCGACGAGATCACGGCACTCACCACCGACGGCGTCCGGGAGGTGACGCTCCTCGGGCAGAACGTCAACAGCTACGGCCGCGACCTGCGCGGGGATGAGCGCACCGACTTCGCCGCGCTCATCCGTTCCGTCGGCCGGATCGAGGGCATCGAGCGGTTGCGGTACACGAGCCCGCACCCCAAGGACATGAAGGTCGACGTCATCGCCGCGATGGCGGAGACCCCGGCCATCTGCGAGCACGTCCACCTGCCCGCCCAGTCCGGCTCCACCCGAATCCTCAAGGCGATGCGCCGCACCTACGACCGCGGACGGTACGTCGACCTCGTCGCGCGCCTGCACGCCGCGATCCCCGACCTGTCGCTCACCACCGACCTCATCGTCGGCTTCCCCGGAGAGCGCGAGGACGACTTCGCCGAGACGCTGTCGCTCGTGGAGGAGTGCCGGTTCGACGGCGCGTACACATTCGTCTACTCGCCCCGCCCCGGCACGGAGGCGGCGGAGCGCATGCCGGACGACGTCGACCCCGACACGAAGCGCGAACGCATGCAGCGGCTCATCGAGGTCGTCCAGCGCACCGCGGCGGCACGTGCCACACGTTTCGTCGACAGCGAGCGCGAGGTGCTCGTGGAGGGCCCGTCCCGGACCGATCCCTCCCGCCGACGCGGCCGGCTCCGCCAGAACATCACCGTGAACTTCGAAGGCACAGCGCACCCCGGCTCGCTCGCCACCGTCGCGATCACCGGCTCCACCTCCACGACGCTCAGCGGGCACGAGGTTGAGGTCGGCATCCCCGTCTGACACCCAGCCTCGGATCCTCGCGCTCTTCGGTCCAACGGCGGCGGGGAAGAGCGCGCTCGCTCACCGCGCCGCCCTGTCCCTCGGCGGCGAGATCGTCGTCGCCGATCCGTTTCAGCGCTACCGCGGCCTGGAGATCGCCGCGGACAGCCCCGGCGCCCGGGCGAGGCGTGACGCCACCTACCACTTCGTCGGCGATCTCGAGCTCACGGACGCGTCCTCCGCCGGTGCGTACGCCCGGACGGCGCACCGGACGATCGACGAGATCCTCGCTCGCGGGCGCGTCCCAATCGTCGCCGGCGGCACCGGCCTGTACCTGCGCGGCGCCCTCGCGGAGCTCGACTTCCCGCACGAGGTACCCGACGCCGTGCGGCGCGACGTGGAACGCCTCGTCGACGCCGACCGGGACGGCGCCATCGCCGAGCTGCGCGCCCGCGCTCCTGAGGTCGCGGCGCGCATCGACCGTCGCAATCCCCGTCGCATCATCCGGGCGCTGGAGCTCGCACGCACCGGCGCGAGTCAGGCGCCCGCAGACCGGCTCTGGACGGCGCTCACACGGCACCCCACCTGCCTGATCGGCGTCGTCCGCCCACGCCCGATCCTTGACCGGCTCATCGCGCAACGGGTGCGGCGCGAGCTCGCGGACGGCCTCGTCGCCGAGATCGAGGCGGCCCTCGCGACTTCCGGGCTCTCGCGGGCCGCGCGCCAGATCATCGGCGTCCGCGAGGTCGAGGCCCTTCACGAGGGGACGCTCGCTCCCTCGGACCTCGCCGATGCCCTGGCAGCCCGTACCCGCCGGCTCGCCCGCGCGCAACTGACGTGGCTGCGCAAGACGCCAGGGGCGGTGGAGCTCGACCTCGGGGAGGAGCCGGCGGAGTCGGCACTGCCGCGACTCGTCACGCTGTGGCAGGGCGCGCGTGACGTCCTTCCGGTGGTTCAGGTGAGGATCGATTCGAGTACGATCCGGCGGTGAGATTCGAGAAGTGGCAGGGGCTCGGCAACCACTACCTCGTGATGCGCCGTGACGAATGGCCCCTCGGTTTGACCGCCGACCGGGCCCGGCTCATCTGCGATCCGAACTTCGGGGTGGGCGGCGACGGGATCCTCGAGCTCGACCGGGAGACCGGCACCCCGCGTATGACGGTCTGGAACCCCGACGGCAGCCACGCCGAGAACTGCGGGAACGGCATCCGCATGGTCGCCCGCCATCTCGCCGCCCACGGCGACCTCGGCGACGGCGGCACCATCCTGACCGGCGCCGGCCCCGTGACGGTCCGGACGCTGGACGACGGTCGGGTCGAGGTCCAAATGGGACGCGCCATCTTCCCCGACGGAGAAGGGCGCGAGACGCTGGCCGTGAACGGCACCCAGGTGGACCTCGCATTCGTCACCACCGGGAATCCTCACGCCGTCATCGAGCACCCCGACCCCGGCTCGGTCGTCCAGACCCTCGGGCCCCAGATCGAGGTCGCGCCGCGCTTCCCGCAGCGCACGAACGTCGAGTTCATACGGCTCGACGGCCCCTCCGAGCTCACCATGCGCGTGTGGGAGCGCGGCGTGGGGGAGACGATGGCCTGCGGCACCGGCGCGTGCGCCGCGGCGGCCGCGGCCGTGCGCCTGTCGGGACTTGCGAGCCCGGTCACCGTCCACCTCGCAGGGGGCGACCTCGAGATTGCCGTCGACGACGACCTGGAGGTGACGATGACCGGTCCCGCCGAGCTCATCTTCGAGGGACGGCTCTCGCCGGATCTGCAGGCACGGTTGGAGGCGCTCTGAGCGCCGAGGCGGGGTCGGCGCGCCTTCGCCGCCTTCCCCCGTACCTGTTCGCGCAGCTCGAGCGCAAGATCGCCGACAAGCGCGCCGGCGGGGTCGACGTCATCTCACTCGGCATCGGCGACCCCGACACACCCACACCGGGCATCGTGATCGAGGCGATGCGTCAGCAGGTCGGCCGTCCGGACACCCACCAGTACCCCTCAAACCGCGGCCGTTCATCCTTCCGGGAGGCGGTCGCGTCGTTCTACGCGACGCGCTTCGGCGTCACCCTGGATCCCGAGACCCAGGTCATCCCGGCGCTCGGCGCGAAGGAGGCGATCGCCAACATCAGCCTGGCGTACACCGATCCGGGCGATGTCGTCCTCGCGAGCGACCCCGGCTACCCCGTGTACACGAACGGTCCGATCATCGCGGGGGCAGAGCCCGTCCCGATGCCGCTGCTACCGGGTCTCGGCTTCCAGCCCGATCTCGACGCGATCCCCGTGGACATCGCATCGCGCGCGCGGCTGATGTTCATCAACTACCCGAACAACCCGACCGGCGCGGTGATCGAGGACGACTTCTTCGCCCGCGTCGTCGCGTTCGCCCGCCGGAACGACATCGTCGTGGTGCACGACAACGCCTACTCGGAGATCACCTTCGACGGCTACCGGGCACCGTCGTTCCTGGAGACCCCGGGCGCCGCAGACGTCGGGATCGAGGTGTTCTCGCTGTCGAAGACGTACAACATGACCGGTTGGAGGTCCGGCGCGGTCGTGGGGAACGCCGACCTCGTCTCGGCGTATTGGCAGCTCAAGACGAACATCGACAGCGGCATGTTCGAGGCGGTGCAGGAGGCGAGCATCGCGGCGCTCCTTTCGGATCAGTCGTCGGTCGCGCAGATGTGCGAGGTCTACCGCCGCCGCCGCGACGTCCTCGTCGATGCTCTCCGCGCGATCGGCCTCGAGGTCAACTCGCCGAAAGGCACGATCTACCTGTGGACGAGCGTTCCGGACGGCGACACGTCGGAGTCGTTCGCCCAGCGCGTTCTCGAAGACGCCGCGGTCGTCATCTCGCCAGGCTCCGCCTACGGGCCGAGCGGGGAAGGCTTCGTCCGTATGAGCCTCACCGTGCCGGACGACCGGCTCAACGAGGCCGCGGAGCGCATCGCCAAGCTCGTCGGATAGCGCCGCCGCCGTGGAGCCACTCAAGGTCACGAAGCTCCGGTCCGACGCGACCGTCCCCACCCGGGCCCATCCACGCGACGCGGGCCTCGACCTCTGCGCCGTCGAGCCGTGTGAGCTCACTCCCGGGCAGCGCGTGGCCGTATCAACCGGACTCGCCGTCGCGATCCCCTCCGGGTGGGCCGGACTCGTCGTCCCCCGCTCCGGTCTCGTGCTCCGGCACGGGGTGACCGTCGCCAACGCTCCGGGGCTGATCGACGCCGGATACCGCGGCGAGCTGCAGGTGCTGCTGGTGAACCTCTCGGACCAGGCGCACCGGATCGAGGCGGGCGACCGCGTCGCCCAGCTCGTCTGCGTGCCGGTGGGGGCCGGGCCGGCGGTCGTCGTCGACGAGCTCCCACCGTCGGACGGACGCGGGGACGGCGGCTTCGGTTCGACCGGTCGGTAGGCCCGGCGACCTGCTCGCTGCCGCCGGCGCCCTTGTCGCGACGCCCGTCGCACAGTCCGCCACG